>JAYRFH010000086.1:0-4560 GCA_041908405.1 Candidatus Zixiibacteriota bacterium | reverse complement strand
TTGAGATCGCGCGCGCGCTGCTGGTTGATGCCCGCATCCTCATCATGGATGAACCGACCGCCGCGCTCACACCACGCGAAGTAAGAAACCTCTTTGTCATCCTTCGACAACTCACCGCGCAGGGGATCGGCATCCTTTTTATCAGTCACCGCCTGGACGAAGTGCTCGAGATCGCCGACTCCATCACGGTCATGCGTGACGGCGTCACGGTCTCGACCCAGGATGCCGCCGGTATGTCCCGACGCACCCTTATCGAGCTGATGGTCGGCCGCTCCCTGGATGACGAGTTCCCAAAAGGCTCGGCATCACATGGCGAGATTCGCCTGACAGTCAACGCACTATCCGGCGGCAAAGTGAAGGAAGTATCATTTTCGGCGAGAGCGGGGGAGATCATCGGCTTTGCCGGACTCATGGGCGCCGGTCGAACCGAGATGGCCAGGCTGATATTCGGCGCAGACAAAGCAACATCCGGCGAGGTCCGGCTCGACGGAAAAGTGCTCTACGTCGAGTCTCCACGCGATGCCATCCGTGCCGGTATCTGCCTCCTTACCGAAGACCGCAAGGGTCAGGGTCTGGTCCTCTGCGCATCGGCCCGCGAGAACTTTTCCCTATCGAGTCTATCCCGATGGTCGCGCGCGGGAATCCTCGACCTCAAAACCGAGGCCGACCGATTTGATGCGCACCGTCAGTCGCTCGCCATAAAAGTCTCCTCGCCCCACCAGCGCGCCGAATCTCTCTCCGGAGGAAATCAGCAGAAACTGCTGGTCGCGCGATGGCTCGAGGTCGACTCGCAAGTTATCATCTTCGATGAACCTACCCGCGGTATTGATGTCGGCGCCAAGTTTGAGATGTACCTGCTCATCCGTAAGCTCGCCGCGCAAGGTAAGGTCATTCTCCTGATCTCCTCCGAACTCCCCGAGATCCTTGGCATGTGCGACCGTATCCTGGTCATGAGAGCTGGCGCTATCAGCGGTGAGATCACCGATGTGTCTTACGCAACCCAGGAACAGATCATGGCGATGGCCGTATGAGTAATCCCAAGCGCGACTCAGTCATCACTCGCTTTATCTCAGACTACGGGATGCTCATCGTTCTCATACTTCTCTGCATACTCTTTTCAGTCCTGACCGTCACGGAACAGACAACTACCGGAAAAGAAGGAGCCGAACTTCTCAGCCGCGAAGTGGTCGCCCATTACCCGCAAAAGGAACGCATCCTCATACTATCTGGAACGAACCCTTCCGAAATTGAATTCGCCAACGAGATGAAGCGTCTGCTTCGTTCGGCCGGCTACAACGCCGCCGGTTATGTCGGAGATCCTTCAGGGCTGAGAACCGAACTATCCATCGACACGACTGGGCCCGCGGTCATGGCTGTCGTTACCACCGTTGCTACTCGGCCAATTGTAGAGGGATTTCGCGATTCGCGCCCGATCTCAGGCGCTCAGATCCTGACGCCTCCTAAACAGAACTGGCCAACCTTCCTGCTGGCCGACAACCTCCGCAATGTTGCCAATCAAATAGTCGTTATCGCTATCATTGCCATCGGCATGACTATGGTCATAATCACCGCAGGGATCGACCTATCGGTCGGGAGTCTCATCGCCCTATCCGCTGTTGTCATTGCATGGATAGCCGGGGCGCTTGGTGGCGCAGAGATCTCGACCTTCGGAATCCTAATGGCCGGACTCGCGGCACTGGTAGTCTGCAGTTTGACTGGCGCATTTAGCGGCCTGATGATCACTGGCTTCAAGATCCCACCATTCATCGCCACTCTCGCCATGATGCAGGTTGCCGCTGGTATCGCTTACATCATCTCACAAGGGAAACCGATCTACCAATTGCCCGACAACTTCGTCTGGCTCGGCCGTGGCACTGAGCCGCTTCTCGATTTGCCGATCGCCGTGCTTCTCATGGTCGTTCTCTATTTCATTGCCTGGGTTGTCATGGAACGCTCAGTACTCGGACGATACATCTACGCGGTCGGCGGCAACCCCGAAGCCGCGCGTCTCGCTGGCATCAATGTCAATCGCGTTCTACTCTTTGTCTACACCCTCTCCGGATTGCTGGCTGGACTTGGCGGTATCATCATGGCCTCCCAACTCAAATCCGGCGCGCCTACTTACGGCCTCACCTATGAATTATATGTCATCGCCGCTGTAGTTGTCGGCGGAACCAGTCTGAGCGGGGGAGAAGGAAAGATAATTGGCACCCTCATCGGCGCGTTTATCATCGCCGTCATTCAGAACGGCATGAACCTCACGAATATCGAAACCTATACACAGAAAGTTGTCCTCGGCCTGGTCATCCTCGCCGCGGTCCTCTTTGATAGATTGAAGCAAAAAGGGTTGATGCGGCGACTCCGCGGCGCAACCCAGGACAACGCTAAAGGCAAAGTAACATCCTCATCATAAGGAGCGCAGAGGTGCGTACTCGATTGACAATTCTCATTGCGGCGATTCTCCTGATTTCGTCCGCGATCCTGGCCCAGACCCAGGACAACACGACTCCCAAACCCAAAGTCGGAGTCGTCTCCACCGCTCATCTTGACACCCAGTGGCGATGGACCATCAAAAATACTATCGAGGAGTACATCCCCAACACCCTGCACGACAACTTCAAGCTCCTTGACCTCTATCCGGATTATGTCTTCAGCTTCGAAGGCGCATTCCGCTATATGTTGATGAAAGAGTATTATCCGGATGACTACGAGCGCCTCAAAAAGTATATCGCTGATGGCCGCTGGCGCGTCACCGGTGCCTGGGTCGATGCCTGCGATGTCAACATCCCGTCATTCGAATCCCTCACCCGACACGCCCTCTACGGCAACGGCTTCTACAAAAGAGAGTTCGGCAAACAGAGTTATGACATCTTCATGCCGGATTGTTTCGGCTTTGGATACGCCCTTCCGTCCATAGCCAAACATTGCGGCCTGAAATCATTCTCGACGCAGAAACTGACATGGGGGTGTTCCGTCCCCGTCCCATTTTCAATCGGTGAATGGCAGGGAGTCGATGGCTCCACCGTTATCGCCGGACTCAAGACCGGTAACTATGTCGCCAAAATAAAAGATGATCTCTCCCGTGACACGCTCTGGCTAAGTATGGCCAACGAACTTGGCAAAGAGACCGGCGCCTACCTGTCGTACATGTACATCGGCACTGGCGATGTCGGCGGTTCGCCGGAATCTCTCACGGTCGATTGGCTTCAGAAGTCGATAAAATCCGATGGCCCCATGACTGTCGCCTCGGTTGGCGCCGATGACCTCCCTAAACTGGTCGCCGAATTCCCCAATGCGAAACTACAGAAATACGACGGCGAGCTGGTCATGACCCGCCACGGCGTCGGATGTTACAGCTCTCAGGCCGCCATGAAGCGCTGGAACCGTCGCAACGAACAGCTTGCCGATGCCGCCGAGCGCGCCGCTGTCACGGCTTCATTGCTCAACGGCTACACCTATCCACGCGAAACCCTCCGCGAGGCCTGGGTCCGCTTCCTCTGGCATCAATTCCACGATGATGTCACTGGCACCTCGATCCCTGAGGCATACGAGTATTCCTGGTCCGACGAACTGCTCTCACTAAATCAGTTTGCCAATATCCAGACCGACGCGATTTCCGCTATTACTCCAGCCCTGGATACACGCGGCAAAGGCAAAACAGTTGTCGTCTACAACCCGCTTGCCATCGAGCGGGAAGAAGTAGTAGAGGTGGAGTCGCCGTACTCGCGCGCCGAGGTTATTGGTCCCGACGGTCACGAGGTAATCAGCGATCGCGTCTCGGGCAACGAGGGGAAATACAAACTGCTCTTCATGGCCAAAGTTCCACCTGTTGGATACGCTGTCTACGATGTTCGTGAAATGGGCAATAGAAAGGCTCAAGTCGTTTACGAACTCAATGAGACATACTGGGCAAAGGCTACCAAAGACGGCCTCTCGAACTTTCGTTACAAAGTCTCTCTCAATCCCAACGGCGATGTAACTTCCATTTTCGATAAACTCGCCAACAAAGAACTGCTCGCATCACCCATCGAATGGCAGCTTATCTTCAACAAGCCCCGCCAATGGCCTGCCTGGGAGATCCAGTACGAAGATCTGCTCGCTGGAGTCAAAGAACTAGTTGGTGGCACCCCCAGGATCGAAGTGATCGAGTCATCTGGCCCGGTGCGTGCTGCGGTCAAAATCACTCGCACGCACAACAACTCGACCTACGAGACCATCATCCGTCTCGCCGCCGGTTCCGCCGGTGACCGGATCGAGTTCATTAACCATGTCGACTGGGCAGAAAAAGAGACTCTCCTGAAAGCCGCTTTCAAACTAAACGGCGTCAACGACACTGTCACCTACGACCTCGGCCTCGGCGCTATCAAGCGCGGCATTAACAAGAAAGAGAAATACGAAGTCCCCGGCCACATGTGGGCCGACCAGACCGCCACCGACAACTCTTACGGCGTTGCTATCCTCAATGATTGCAAATACGGTTGGGACCACCCCGACAACCAGACTCTGCGCCTGACCCTGATTCACACGCCGGGCGTCTTTGACACCTGGAGCTGGGTCGGC
>JAYRFH010000085.1:0-11714 GCA_041908405.1 Candidatus Zixiibacteriota bacterium | reverse complement strand
GTCGCCGTACTGCTCGTAGAGGTGGATGATGACTTCGGTGTCTGACTGAGAGAAGAAGCGGTGCCCCAGCGCTTCAAGTTCACCGCGAAGCTCGCGGAAATTGTAGATCTCGCCGTTGAAGGTGACCCAGATGCCGTTTGCGCGATTGGACATCGGCTGGTGACCGGCAGAGGTCAAGTCAATGATGGAGAGTCGGCGGTGTCCCAGCGCCAGGTTGAACTGGTGATCGCCGTGAAGTATCTGGTCCCATTCCTGCTGGTTGCGGGAGAAACGACGCTCGGCCGATTTCTCCACCCAATACCCTTCGGCCTTGTACGGTTCATTACGCACCTGAAAGAATACGGCACCCTCGTCGTCGGGGCCGCGATGTTCCATCGCGTCGCACATCGCTTTCAGGCAATGCGCTGGTATTGGCTGCTGTGTGAGATGATAGATTCCTGCTATGCCGCACATACTATATGCCTTTCGGGCATTCCTTGCCCTTCGGTATTAGTATCGGCAACCTGTGCAGAAAGTTGACAGGCTAGGGTGTGACCAGCGCCTCGGCAGGCCGGAAAGCCACAATTGGCTGGCGAAGGCCATCGAACTCACCGCCACTGTCGTGTGGCACTCCATGCAGTTCAAGTTCGGCCGCCTTGAGGCCGGCCGCATGGAGCTCAATTACCGGCTTAGGGCCGAGATAGGCGAGTGTGCGCCACATCCGGTGTGGTTGAATCGGTGTCTCCGGGATCACCCGCCACTGGGCGTCCTTGAAGGGAGCTATGTCCAGACCGCCAATGAACTGAATGAGCACGGCGCCGTGGGCTTCCGGATTCTCAAGGCTTTCCCGAACCGAAGATATGTCGCCGAGTTGGTTCCAGTAGTCTATGTAGACAAGAGCGTCGAGTGATTTGATGGTATCGGCATTCAACTGACTCCATGCCGTGAGGACGGTTACCTCAGCGCCTAGTTTCTCGAGTGCCGTTACAATTGGAGACGTGAAGAAGTTTTCACCAGCCAAGGCGATGTGGGCGCATTGGATCTCGATATCTTGCTCCATGAGCAGACGAACAGCCAACGGCCCGCAATACTTGAGAATCCGCGCGTGTGGATGTTCTTCGCAGGTGCCAACGACATGGACTCCCCGTTCACGGCATTGGTCCAGGTCGATCTCGCAGGGTCGCAGTTCCCGAGCATCGTACATTACTGGAATGACGGTCCCTGTCTTCAGGGCGGAGACCACGTTTTTGTCGATGGGGCGGACAAAACCAAGGTTGGTCACGATATTGGCCCGAGAATAATCAGCCTCGTGTCGTGACACAATTTCGATGCGCGATTCGACACCGAGACTGGTCGCAAGACCGAGAGTGTCTCGGGCGGCATCCGCGGCAGAGCCATAGGGTGAATCCGCGGCAATAGCTTGGACGTGTGCGCCGGCGAGCGCCGCTATTGGCGCGGTCACCGCAAAGTGCCCAGTGGCGGCCTCGGTAATAACCGTAAACCCGGTAAGATCAAGTTGGAGCCGTTTGACGGTCTCACGAATCAGCCGAAGCGTGCGCGCACTGTCCGTGTTCGGAGAATCGTCCGGTTTGGAGGTCGGCTTCTTGGAGCGACTAATCGCTTTGGCCGGATTTCCATATGCGGTGACACCGTCAGGAATATCGCTCGTGACGCAGGCATTCATGCCGATGACGCAACCAGCGCCTATTTTGATGCCATCACGTATTGAAGTCGCAAGGCAGATCCTCGAGCGGGGGCCGATTGTGACCGACCCGGCAATTGAGGCATTCGCCATGATGAGGCAGTCTTCACCGATATCGACGTTATGCGCGATCGAAGCCAGATTGTCTATCTTAGTACCGCGACGGATGATTGTCTCCTTGAAGACGGCGGTGTCGATAACCACATTGGAACCGATGTAGACGTCATTTTCAATTACTACTCGTCCCGTATGCGGAAAGTGACAGGAGTGGCCATCTTCATCCTTGTAGAATTCAAAGCCGGGGCCGCCGATAACTGCTCCCGATTTGATAACAACATTGTCGCCGATTGTAACATTGCCATGAATTGTGCAATTGTCGCCGACCACCACGTTCTTCCCCAATACGGCACCTGGTTCAACGGTCGCGTTACGACCGATCGCGCAAGATGGATCGAAAGTGGTCAGAGGCTCGGAGGTCACTGATACAATTGAGCGCGAGACAAGATCGGCGAAAAGCTTTTTAGGTTGCGCACAAAAGAGCAGAGCCTGATTCATTTGCGGGCGGGCAAAGAGGCTCAATTCGCTGTTCAGGATAAGAAGCGAGGCGCGCGACTTGGCGAGTCTTGCCGCGATCGACTCCCAATTGGCCAGATCGGCGCTATAGAAGTATGCCACTTCGCCACATTCTGCCTCCGCGAAAGTCGCAAAGTAACCTTCGCTCTTAAGAACCGGCTTCCCCCGGCTGATCATCGAGTAACGTGAAGCCGCGTTGCTATGCAGAAAGAGACTGACCGGAGTCTGATCATCAATGACGCGTAGGCGGTGTATCACGACAGCCTCCCGGCTCGCGAACTGAAAAGATCGGGGTAGTCAAGTGAGAAACCGTGGTATACCAGGTCGTACAGGTACCAGTATTTCTGGACAAGCGTTTTCGCGTCAAACTCGCGACGCGCCCACTGGCGGCATTGTTCGCCTATTTCTTTCATTCGTTTGGGGTCGGAGAGCAGCTTTTTGGAGACATCGTAGAGCGTATTCTTTGTGGCATGCACTACCGGCGTATCGGGATACAGCAGCATCGTGAAATTGTCCAGTGGCGTGATCGGCACCAAACCCTGGGCAGCGGATTCGATCGTATTGAGGCCAAACGTGAAAAGGAGCGACACAATATGCAGATGGCAGGTCGCTTTGAGCGCCAGACACTCACCGTTGGATAGTCCGGCTATCTCGACTGCTTCAATCTTTTTATCCTCAGAGGCCAATCGATGCATCACTTCCATGATGATGTCGCTTCGCTTGATATTCCGGTAGTTCTGTCCTGAGGGAGCGTGGCAGACTCGCAGTTTCTTCGATAGGTTCATTTTCGCCTGCGGCAGTTCATCCATGTCAAGGATGTACGGCTGCATATGGTAGAAACTGTTTGGCAGCAGGCGATACATCGTGTAGTCGCAGGCGGTCAGGGCGGTGAAGCCGGTCTGAGCATGGAATTTGGCCAGGGCAGAACCATTGTTGCGCAGTTCCGATCCGTAATATTGAAAGACCGCATTGCGCGGAGAAATGTAGCGATTCCAGTCGATACCAGGGATCTCCAGCAATTGCCGGCCGACGTGAAAGAAATCTGCCTTCTTGATAAGTTCGGCCGCCTCAGATTGGGCGACAGAAGAGACATGGCCATCCTGATCGGTGATCAAGACATCTTTGTCGTAAGCAAGATAGTCATCCTGCAATATGACGCAACGCGCCATGTGATTGGTGTATTTGTTCAATGCCCGCATAAGTCCTGTCAACTGGCCGGCGATATTGTAGTCGGCGATGACCAGAACGCGAAGGCCGTCCTTCTTTGGTGCGTCCTTGGGGACGAGCTTCAGAAAGGGGTCGTCCATGGCGACAGACTCAGTGAGTCGTCGCGGCAGGAAATAAAAGACTGGCAGGGTTTGAGGATCGGGGCGATGTTTCCCGTCGCGCATAGCAACGGAACGAACGAGCGAATCGTTGTCGCATTTGAGGCAGATGGAATCTTCGATCCGGTCGCGATAAAACCGACTGATAGAGGTGTCGACCATCCACTCAGCAAGTTCACTGACCAGACTCTCGGACACCACTTTCATCCGTTCCAGGAGAAGCGCGATATCTCGGTCATGGAATGCGACACGGGACTGCGCGAAGAGCCTCACCAGCATTTCACGCTGCTGGTCTTTCAGCGCACCGGACACATTGGCCAGAAAAAGTGAGTCCTGTTCCGACCAATCCTCTGACGAAGCCCGCACCAACAGATAGGGCCAGGCATAGAGTGGATTGGACTGTAATTGCTCTTGTGGAACTTTGCTCAGGAGGTCACACAGGTTGGCGGCGGCATCCTCAAACATTGGATCAATTGTCAGTGCCTTCTCAAAGCAGGCAACCGCGGTTTCCGAATTACCCTGTTTGAAGGCGACCACGCCCAATCCATTCAGGATCTCGGGGTCAGTGGGACGGTTCTCCAGTTCGCGGACAAACAGATCGGCTGCCTGTTCGAGTCTCCCCTGTTCAATGAGAGTCTCACCCTGACTGATGATCGACATGCGGTTCGGCACTCCTTGCCTGGTAGGGTTCATCCTGTCTCTGTTGTATCGGCATTTCGAGCCAAGGCTTGAGGGTCGCCCACACGCGGCGTATTCGGGTATCCGGATGCGCACTAAAGAATTACACCGGTTTGCCGATACAGTGTGAAGAGCCGCGTGTGGCTCGCATACGAGCACAGCCATCGGAAGAAAGGCGGTTTCATGCAGTTATCAGGCAAGCGATTTCTGGTCATAGGTGGAGCTGGGTTCATCGGTTCGCATGTAGTTGACGCGCTGGTAGCGTCTGATGCGGCCGAGATAATCATCTACGACAATTTCTGCCGTGGTACGCGAGAAAATATCGCCGATGCCCTGTGTGACCGTCGGGTGTCTATCTTCCCCTTGGGCGGCGACATTCTCCAGACAGATATTCTGGCCGAGGCGATGAAGGGGGTGGATGGGGTTTTCCATCTCGCTGCCCTCTGGTTGCTGCAATGCTACGATTATCCCCGTTCGGCATTCGATGTAAATATCCGAGGGACGTTTAACGTAATCGAAGCGGCCGTTGCCGCTGGAGTGAAGCGAGTGGTCTATTCGTCCAGTGCGTCAGTGTATGGAGACGCATTGGAGATCCCGATGACCGAGAATCATCCCTTCAATAACGACACTTTTTACGGGGCAACCAAGATCGCTGGCGAGCAGATGTTCCACAGCCTTGGCAAGCGCTACGCTCTCCCCTGGGTCGGACTTCGCTACATGAACGTCTATGGTCCCCGTCAGGACTATAAAGGAACCTACACGGCGGTCGTACATAAAGTGCTCGACAGAATCGAGCAGGGTCTTCCCCCGCTGGTGTATGGCGACGGAACTCAGAGTTATGATTTTGTGGAAGTGACCGACGTTGCTCGGGCCAATATCTGCGCAATGCGAGCTGACTCGACGGACCGGTGCTACAATATCGGCCGAGGAATTGGGACTTCGATCAAGGAAGTCACGGAGATTCTCCTCGACCTCACGGGCAGTCGGTTACTGGGAATCAAGTATGAACCGCAGGGACGGACATTCGTGACGAATCGGATCGGGTCGCCCGAACTGGCAAAGCAGGACTTGGGATTTGAGTGGAAGATCGGTCTTCGTGAGGGATTACAGAATCTGATCGACTGGCGCAGAGCAAACGAAATGGGATTATTGAAGCAACGTGAGGCAGTCGGAAGCCAAGCTTAGTGGCCCCCGATCCCTACCATCTGCATGAAGGTCTCGGCCTTCATATATTCCTGACGCAACTCTTCAGCATAGGTATCCAGATCTGCCTCGGTCACGCCGGCGAATTCCAGAGCGCCAGCTTCCAGGTTACCCACCAGTTTCCGATCATCGCCATCGTAGAAAGTTCTCTTGGCCAAATAATTCCCCATGTGCACGATGTAGATGATCGGGTCTTTCAGGACGGCCGATGAAGGTTGGTGATGAAAAGTGATGGATTCGCCAAGCTTCTGTGGCAGTTTCCACTGCACGGCGAGCAAGGCACCTATCTGAGCGTGTGTATACCCAAGCACTTTATCTTCGATCTCGAATGATCCTGAGGTCGTATCGGTGATACGGGCCTCTTTGATCGCTTTGTACTCTGCGGGCAGGAAGCAAGCGATCACCATCTTGCCTATGTCATGCAGCAAGCCGGCGGAGAAGGCTGAGTCGGGATCGACGATACCGCTTTTGCGGACACGCTTGGCCAATATCCTGCTACAGAATGCCGTCGCCAGCGAGTGGCGCCAGAATTTTTCCTGGAAGTCGGTATCGACATCTTTTCCCTTGAACATGTCGAGGACGGAAGCCGAAAGAACGAGGTTCTTGATAGCTTCCATGCCAACAATGACCACCGCCTGTTTAACGGAATCAATTTCGCGCGCCAAGCCGTAAAACGCCGAGTTGGTCAGTTTGAGCACTTTGACAGACATAGCCGGGTCCTCGGCGAGGATCGCGGCGATCTGTCCGGCATTCACTTTGGGGTCATTGATCACCTTCTGGATCTGGTGAAAGACGATCGGCGGCGTCGGCAGGTTGCGAATATTCGAAACGACCTGTCGTACCTTGTTGTCAACAACGGCTGTGCTCATATCCTTGATCCAGCGTTAGCTTAGGGCTCCATGTAATCCGCGATCCGGTCGACTATCGAACGAACCACGTCAGGACGGCCATAGTAGCCGGCCTGAATGCGCTGACGGATCTCAGCGGTTCGGTTCCGGCTGATCAGTAACTTGTCTTTCATCGACTGCTGAAGGCCGGCTTTGTCCACCAACTCACGACGAGTCTTGTCGGCGAGTTCGCTGAGCCGATGCATGGAAGGGTCGGTTGTCTTACCGGCCGTTGCACTGGAGCGAGCCACCTTTTGATCCGCCCGAGTCTCCCCCTTCTGGGCTGTTTTTTCGCCGGAACGATCCGGCTTTTCAGGTCCTATCTTCATCTTTCTCACCTCTACAGTTCCTATCGTCGGTGAATAGAGATAGCTTTAGTTCGGAACGAGGAAAATCACTTTCCACGTCCGCGACTGCTCATCGTTTGCCGTTCACGAAGTGCGGCAGCGGCTCGGTTTCCTGCAAGTAGTTCAGGATCTTACCGCTGTTCTTCAAATTCTCAAGCTCCTGTTTGATCCGGTCATGCCGTTCTCTGGCGTAACCTTCATTCTCCTGGACCAGCGCTATATTCTTTTTGACCAGCGTGACGATACAATTCACCAGCTTTTTGACCTCCGGGTGCACGGCGGCGACGCGAAAGGCGGCCGGTTGACGATCCCTGATCGCGGCCACCTTCTGTTCGGATTCACGGATCCGCACATGGCAACGTTCGATCTCGGTGAACAGGTCGAGCAAGTGTTCTTCCTTGTCGTATTTGATAAGGTCACGCTGTTTGTCAAGCAGGATATACAATGACTGGTAGAACGAATACTCTTCGTTCAGTATCTTTATCAGGTCTTTCTCGAGCTGACTGATCGCGTTCTCTGCCACACCAGCCTCCTACGCGGTCACCAGCAGGTTTTCAACAGAGGCAGCCGTGGTCGTCGGCACAGGAGATGTGCGGCGCTCCGGCTTGAGCTGTTCCCAACCCTGCCGCAGATTTTCCATAACCAGAATACAGGAATCAAGCTTGGCCACATCTTTGGTGGCTTCGATGACGTCCATCTCGCCCATGACAAAGGTGTAAAGCTGGCCGAGATTTCGCGCGATATCTCCGCCCTGCTCGAAGTCCAGAGTCGTGTACAAATGGACAATACACTTGCGCGATCTTTCCATCTGTTCGTAGCCTTCGTTCAATTTGCCGGAGGCATAAAAATCGCGGCCCGATTTCAGGCCCTGAATCGCTCCCGAGTAAACCTGGAGTATCAAGTCAAGCTGGGATTTGCCGGTAGTATCAACCTGGCGGTAGGTATTGATCTGTTCTTTCACTGTGTCGATCCTATCGTGTTTCTATTTGCCGATCATCCAATTCGCGTTCAATGACTCAAGCTGACCCTGCAAATACGTGCTGTCAGCGTTGAGCGAGGCAAGGACATCTTCCATCGCGTAGAATTTTGCGAGGAGAGAATCCCGACGTTTCGTCAGACGGTCCTCGTAATCGCTGATACGATCCTCAAGGTTTTTGAGCTGCGATTCGTATCCTTTGATGCGACGGTCCACCAGGCCGGTTCCGGACGCGGTCAGGCCGTCGATCAGGTCATTCATTTTGGCGGCCACGCCTTTGGCCAGAGTGATGCTCCCCTCTGCTCCCAAAAGCAGTTCCCGTTCGCCAAGCGTAACGCGGATCTTCAGGCCGTCAGTAGACTTGTTCCCTTCTTTGCCCGTAAGGATCTGGCCCGAACCGGTGGCCAATTCTCCGTTGATGGTGCCGGCGACATCAAGCCCGTTTTGCGAATAGCCGTTGGCAAGTCCGAGTATGGATGTGGCGGGACTGGCGACCGCTGGGATGACATTTACCTTGGAAGTCGAGCCATAGGTCGAGCTATTAAACTGCAGATACCCGGTGCCGGGTGCGGCACTGACCCATGAAACAGACAGACCGCGACTACCGATCTTGGTGTCGGCATCGATTCGCGCCTGCAGTTCGGCGACCAGTTCCTCAGAAGATTGATATGCCTTTTCGCTGAGAATGATCTCGTTGGACTCCATGCCATCGACCGACAGCTTTATCCGATTATTGGCGGAGGTCAGGGTGAGCGGAGTGACTCCGGGTTCGGTGATCAGACCTGCCTGGAACCGTCCCTGAGTTGCCGCCTGGGTAATGTCGATGGCGAACTTCTCGCCGACCTTTGACTTAGAGCCGGAGGACACAAATTCAAACTTATCAGTCGAGGTTGTACCCGAACTGGTAAAGACTTTGATGACGTTATCAATGTTCTCGCGCAACGCCGCTTCCAGTTTCGCGGAATCTTTGATATACAACTGGCCGTTGGAGCCGGTGCGAACTCCGATCGACAGGAGTTGACTATATTGGCCGGACAAACCGGCCAGACGCTGGGATAATACACCGCGCATCGACGCCTGGATCGACTGGAGAGAATATTCAGTAAAGAGTACACCGGACTCCTTGGTCTCGGTGTTGTAAGTCCCCTGGTCGTTTATGAAGTCATTGACGTCGTTATATGCCTCAATGAAATCACCGATGGCGGACTTGATGGCGTCGATATCTACCTTCGCATCGATATTCACGCTGCTGTCGATCGGTGTGGCTTTCTTGACATTTATGGAGAGGCCACCGACGACCTCGGTAAATGTATTGGTGGACGAAGTCACCGTGATCGGCGAGCCGGTCCCGCCAGTCGAACCGACAGAGATCTGCGCGTCAGACGCTTCCTGAAGAAGTGGCGCAAACGTCTGGACCTGGAATTTGTCGCCTCCGTAGATAGTACCGCCGGAGAGCGTGAGTTTCATGCCGTCCGCGCCGGCTCCGACAAGGGATACCTCGGCGTCGGCTTCCGACACGATGATGGTTCCGCTGTTGGTGCCATCGGTCCAGTTGAGGGTGACATTATCATTGCCGACTGTCTGGGCGCCGGAACCCGCGACCGTAAAAGTGTAGGTCTTGTTCTGAGTACCTGTAAAGGCTGTAGATGGACCAAGCGCGATCGCGGAGGTCGAGGCGGAATTGCGGCTGACTTGCTCCACGGCATCGATCGTGGCGCTGGAGAAATTCAGGTTTCGCGAACCACTGAGATTCGAGGAGATGTTGATGCGATTGGCCGCGCCGGTATTGTTGCCGGTCAGGACCAGACGGTACGGATTCGATTTTGAACCGTCGTTAACGATGGTCGCGGTGACACCGACCGCGGCGTCATTGATAGCTTTCTTGATCCCGGTGAGCGAATTGTTGCTAGAATCGATCGTGATCGTTTTGCTGGAGCCGTCGCCAACCGCGATGGTTATAGTGCCGGTCCCCAGCGAGGCGATAGACTGATCGGAAAATCCCTGGCTGGCGATCTGGTGATTGCGAGCGACCGCCAGTACGCGAATATCGTATGAGCCTTCGGAGACCCGTCCGTTGGCAGTGGCCGTCAGGTAGTCTTCGTCGGAGACATTTACCGAATATTTCTGGAAGGCGGCCTTTTGAGCCATTTTCAAAGACGACGAATTCAAGGCGAGCAGTTTGGCCTGAAACGCCTTGAATGTCGTGATGATATTGGTGGTCTCCTGTTGCTGAACCTGCAGCAACGTGACCGGGCGGCGTTCTACCGCCATAATAGAATCGACGATCTCGGTGGTTTTGAGCCCGGAGACGATTCCGTCGATGGATGAGAGGCCTGCCATGTTACTCCTGTACGCGGTGAGACTTCACTGTCTGTTTTTCACCTCGATTTAAGTCCCCGAGGGAGGACGGATCCTCCCTCGGAGTGAATCGACTATTACTGAAAGAGCGACAGAACCACCTGCGGCATCTGGTTGGCCTGCGCCAGCATGGCGGTACCGGCCTGAACCAGAATCTGATTCTTGGTGAATTCTGACATTTCTTCAGCCATATCCGTATCACGGATCTGCGACTCTGACGCCGTCAGGTTCTGAGCGGCGATGCGGAGGTTACGCAGGTTGGATTCCAGAGTGTTTTTCTGGAAGCTACCGAGCGTACCACGAGTCGTGGAGACCTCGTTGATAGCGGCGTCAATGATCGCCTGAGCATCCTGGGCGCCCTGAACGGTCGTCACGTCGATGGTCGACAGCGACGCGAACATGTTGCCCGGAAGACCTTTGCCCATTGAACCGGCGGCCATGTTGCGGATGGCGATAGCCGCGGTCTGACCAACGTTGGCGCCGATCTGGAAGACCAGCGATTCGTCGGTGTTGTTGATCGTTTCCGTGCCACCCTGGGAGGTCAGCGCGTAGTTCACGATCAAGGACTGCGAACGGTCAGCGTTAAACACGGTCGTGTTCACACCGGCGGAGACGGAGGTTGCCGCGCCACCGTCGAGACGGACGTCAAACTTCGCGGCCTTCACGTCGAGAAGCAGGTTGCCCAGCTTCACGCCGTTGAGCGCGGTGTTGACGGTCATCTGCAGGGTGCCCTGGCCAGCAGAACCATCAGCCTTGTTCTTCAAAGCGATGTCGCTGGTGTTACCGTACTTGACCTTGTTGATCGCGTTGGTGTAACCATCGAAGTTCACCAGAGCGTCGGTACCGGTATTGGCCAGCGTGTCAGCGGTGAGCTTCAACACGTTGAGAATATTACCGGAAGTCGGGGCCGCGTCGTTCAACTTGATCGAATAGGCAGAGCCTTCGTCCTGGGTCGCGAACTGGATATAATTGCTGTTGACCAGCGAAGCCACGATGTCAGACGGGGCGCCGTTCTTCACGGTGCCAAACGCAGCGGTAAGACCGGTGGTCGCGTCGCCGTTGATGGCCGCAACCAAGGCGCTCAAGCTGCTATAGCTGCCTTCGTGGATAGTCGCCGTGGCGGTCACGTTCGAGTTCTTCTCGGTGTTGACCGTGAAGCTGATCGAATCGTTGGACTCACCGCGGGAGGACTGGCCAGTGGTGAAATCAAAGTAAGCTGTCGTCGCGTTCGTGGTCGAATCCTCAACCTTCACCGAATACTGGGCGCCAGCGTTGGCGGATTCGATGATCAGGTTGTTGGAGGACGCGCGGACGGTCACCTTGCCGGCGAGCGCAGAGTTCAAATTGATCTGCGTCTGCAGGGAGGTGGCAACGTCGGCCCGGGTGGCGCCAGCGGCAACGTCAAAGGTCAGCGTCTGGTTACCGGTCGGGGACTCACCGTTCTCCTGATAGTTCAGGACGACGGTGTAGCTGCCGGCATGGGCGGCGAGAGCCGCGCCGTTGACAGTGGCGCTGTTATTGATGCGGGCCACGGCGGCCGTAGTGGCGATGCTCAGGTTGTTACCGAACGCATCGGCCAGACTGACTGAACTGGAGGTCTTCTTGGCAACGTCTGAAGCCTGGACGACGTCGATCTGATGGATCTTCTCAGAGAGATTGTACGGATCGCCATCGGTGTTCTTCAGG
>JAYRFH010000084.1:0-16529 GCA_041908405.1 Candidatus Zixiibacteriota bacterium | reverse complement strand
GGCAGACCGCTTCGCGGCGGTATACCGGAAGTTCTCGCGTTTCTTCAAATGCCGCCTGAGCACAATCTATCGCTTTGGTGAAATCAGCGGCCGTCGCCTTGGCGACCACGCCAACCGCTGAGTTATCGTAAGGATATTCGACTGTTATAGTTGAGTCAGATCTCTTCCACTCCCCGCCGAGAAACATGCCGTATGTCTGAGCCATATCGTCTCCGCAAACTGGTAAGCTATTCGGGATGATAATACAGTCGAGGGAGAGGAAACTCAATATCCATCTCTGCCTTGACGATAGCTCTCTCAGACTCATCGCTGTCTGGGAGAGAAGAACTTAGTGCCAGAGTGTATGGGAAAAATCCTACAACTTGGGGGTTGCGGCATCGGGTCGACCCGCCAGAAAAAGGGCCGGAAACTGGAGAAATCGCCAAAATCGCACGGTTGTGATCAGCAGGGTACGAGCAAGCTTCGTGTATATAACCACTTAGCGTCGGGTATCATGGACTGAGTCAATCTCCCGTCTGCTCGGCACGCGGTTTACATTCATTCTGGCCAAAGAGGAAGAAGCCTATGAAGCGTATAGATCTGAAATCCAATCGAGGAATCACCATCCTTGAAGTACTCATCGCGATGGTGGTGCTCAGTCTCTCTCTGCTGTTGCTGTTGAACATGGCGATGGTCGCGCTCGATGGCAACGACTGGTCGAACAAGACGTCGATCGCGACTCAACTGTTGCAGGAAAAGCTGGAGCAGTTGCGTGTCGATCCGGATCCCGCTAGTGGGTCGGATACAGCATCCGGAGTAACACGTACCTGGTCGGTCAGCACCATCGCATCGCATCTGCGACGCGTGGATGTCAACGTCTCCTGGACCGATGTCCGCCAACGGACCAAGACCAATACCATGACCGCATATATTAAGACGGAAGCGGAATAGGGAACGGAGCCATGAAAAACTCACTCGCAAAACTAAGGTCCACGCGCGGCATTTCACTTGTCGAAATGCTGATCGCCTTCGCGTTGACGGGAATCGTCACCGCGGCGGTCCTGAAGACGTACGTGACCCAGCACAAGAATTATATGATCCAGGATGATATCACGACTATCCAGCAAAATGTTCGTGCGTCGATCGATGAACTAGCGCGTCAGTGCCGCATGGCTGGATACGCGCTTCCGCTCGGCTTGCCTTCAATAGAGGCCGCCAATACCAACCCGGATACGATCACGATCGTCTATCACGATGACGGCTGTGACACATATCTCGATGCCGCGATGCCGCAGCCATCGGCTGAGTTGAAGTGCGCGACCGACGTGTCATGTTTCTACGATGGCCAGTGGGTCTTCATTTTTGAACCGGACTCCGGCGGTGGAGAGTTCTTTGAGATCACTCACGTGCAGCCGTCTTCGCGGCATTTGCAGCATAACACCATGACCCTTTCCAAGAAATACAATAAGGACGCAGTCATCCTTTCGCTAATGCGCGTCCAGTTCTATATCGATGACTCAGACCCTGACCATCCGAATCTGATGATACGACTTCCCGGTAAAACCCCGCAGGTGTACGCCGAGAATATTTCAGACCTGCAGTTCCGCTACCGTCTCGAAGACGCTAGTGTGGTGGATGTGCCGATAGCGGTGGAAGATGTCCGCGAGATCCTGATCTCGGTGACCGGACGTTCCGCCAACCCGGATCCGGACAAACCGGAAGGACAGCAGTATCGAACCCGATCACAGAGCACTTCGGTTGCCTTGCGCAACCTGGGAGTATAGCCGGGGTTCGAGGAAAGTTCGACCGGAATATCCCTGACTCTTCCGGCCGAGAGGTGCGTGATATGAAGTCGACTCTGAATCGTTTAACGACTGCCCGAGGTATCTCCCTGGTGGAAGTGCTGATCGCCTTTGTGCTGACCGGCATTGTCACCAGCGCGGTGCTGAAAGCGTACGTGACTCAGCACAAGAATTATATGACGCAGGACGACATCACCAATATTCAGCAGAACGTGAGGGCGTCGACGGACGAACTGGCGCGACAGATCCGTATGGCGGGGTATGCGATCCCGCTCGGATTGCAGTCACTCGAACCGGCCAATACCAATCCTGATTCGCTCACCATCGTCTATCACGATGATGGATGCGATACGTACCTGTCCCAGACTATGTCATCGCCCACCGCCGAACTGCGCTGCGCGACGGACGTATCATGCTTCTACGACGGTCAGTGGGTGTACATTTTTGAGCCGGATTCCGGCGGCGGTGAGTTCCTCGAGATCAGTTCGGTGCAGACCGGGTCGAACCAACTGCTCCATACAGGCATGGCGCTGTCCAAGTCGTATGCTATTGACGCGATGGTTCTCTCGTTGGTGCGCGTACAGTTCTATATCGACTCCAGCGACCCGGATCATCCGAACCTGATGGTGCATCTCCCTGGCAAGGCGCCGCAGGTGTATGCGGAGGACATCTCCGACCTGCAGTTCCGGTACCGGCTGGAAGATGGTTCTGTCGTGGATTCACCGATCGCGGTAGAGGACGTTCGTGAAGTCCTTATCTCAGTGACCGGACGCTCGGGTCGTCCTGATCCCGACCGACCGGATGGACAGCAGTACCGTACGCGAACCGTTTCGACCTCTGTCGCTCTGCGCAATCTCGGCGTGTAAGCAACAGCGGTTCGTTGAAATAGAGCATTGGTCTAGATTGGAGGATATATGTTGACGATACGATTACAGTCACAGCGAGGCATGGCGACCCTGATCGCGTTGATCATGGTCGGTATGCTGGCGCTGATCGGTATCGCGGCGATGTCGACCTCGGACGACGAAGTCCTGGTGGCCGGCAATCAGTTGCATGAGACGCAAGCCTTCTACGCGGCGGAGTCCGGGTTGGATGTGGCGGCGGCCTCGATTCAGCACCAGTATGAGGTCTCCGGCGGCAAACCGCCGACGACTTTGCCGGAGGGCGAAGAGACCATTAATGGATGCACCGTCGCCTACACCACTACGCCTGACGGCGCCGCTCGATCAGAAGTGCTGTCGACAGGGACATTGAGCGGACTTCACGCTCTGGTGCAGACCTACGTTCTCCAGTCGACCGGTGCCAGTGATGACAACGCCTCACAAGTGGCGTTGCAGCAGCAATTCAAAGCCGCGCTCGTCCCGATCTTCCAGTTCGCGGTCTTTTACGACCAGGATCTTGAGATCGCTCCGGGCCCGGAAATGAACTTGCTTGGCCGCGTACACTCCAACCAGGATCTGTATATCCAGGCTGGCAACACGCTGCGCATGGACTCCTACACCACGGCCGCCGGCCATCTCTATCACGGCCGAAAAGGACCGGGCAGCGTCGACAATGGTGACGTGCTGGTGAAGAACGCCGCCGGTAACTATGTGAGCATGAAAGAGGGTTCTGGATGGCTCGACGGCCACGATGCCCACTGGTATGATTCGTCAATCGCGCGCTGGAACGGCCGCGTGCAGGATGCCAGCCATGGCCAGAAAGCGATCGAATTGCCGCTCGAAGGGACCGATGATCCCCACAAGATCATCGAACCGGCCGGGACGGGCAATACCAACTCGTATGAGCATAAGGCTACGCTGAAATTCATTGACAACCGCGCGTACCAAAAGAACTCGTCCAATGTCTGGGTCGATGTTACCGCGGATATGACCACGAAGGGAATCATCACTTACTCCGCCGACAAGTTCTACGATGGACGCGAGGCAAAGAATGTTGATGTCACGGACCTGGATATAAAGAAGCTATACGACAACGGCTATGGCCCAAGCAACGGCATTATTTATTTCTCGGACAACATATCCGGTGCGAGTGAGTATCCCGGACTTCGTCTGAAAAACGGCGCGGAATTAGGTGGTGAACTGACCATTGCGAGCGCCAATCCTGTCTACACGGTCGGCAACTATAACAGCACAAACAAAAAGCCGGCCGCGATCATGACCGACGCGTTGACCTTCCTGTCAAGCGCCTGGGATGATTCCAAGGGTGCGTTGGCCAAGTCGAATCGTATTGCCAACGCCACGACCGTCAACTGCTCCTATTTGACCGGCAACAAGACCACCACCTCGACTGTTTACAGTGGTGGGTTCGAAAACCTTCCGCGATTCCTTGAATCCTGGACCGGTAAAGTGATGACGTGGCGCGGATCCGCCGTCTGCCTCTGGCCGGCGACCCAGGCGACCGGAAGCTGGGGCGGTACGTATTACGATCCGCCGACCCGAAGCTGGTGGTATGATATGGATCTTGATGATCCGGCGAATCTCCCTCCTGGAACGCCGATGGCGCAGGTCTTCCAGCGACTCGGCTGGCAGCAGACCCACGCGATCATCGACGCGCAGAAGTTCTAAGAGTGTCTCCTACAAAAAGACCCCCGGCGTTTGCCGGGGGTCTTTTTTATTTCTGCCCGGATGATCCTTACTCGATCAACAGATCATATGGCATCCGGGCGTACAGCTCACCATCTGCTGTGGCTGCCATCTGGCCAGCCCGCGTGATTTCATCGTTCTTGTCGAGTCCGAAGACTGACGCGACCATGCCAAACATCGATCTCGCCGGCAGGACGAAAAGCGGGCGATTCTCCGGATAGACACGCACACGATACTTGGATATTTCAAGAGTCTGTGCGAGATAATCAAGCGATTGCTTGAGTCCTCCAAGCTGATCCACCAGACCATTGCGCAACGCCTCCCGTCCGGTCCAGACCCGGCCGCGTCCAAGATTGTCCACCGAATCCACGGTCAGTCGGCGATTCCCCGCGACCAGACCGCAGAAATGGTCGTAAAACGCCTTCAGTTGAGAGTAGTACTTCTCGCGCTCCTCGTCGGAGAACGGCGCGATCGTGCTCAACATGCCGGCATTTTTGCCCCGCACGTACAGCTCCTTACCGAGAGATATCTTCTCATACAAATTGCTCAGATCCGCTTTTCCGCCGAATATCCCGATCGAACCAGTGACCGTCCCGGGAAGCGCAAATAACCGTTTCCCCGGCATCGCCAGATAATATCCACCGGATGCCGCGACATCCGCCATCGAAACGATCATCGGCTTTTTGGATGCCGCTTTCTGCGAGACATGGTAGATGTCATCCGAGGCAAGAGCGGTACCGCCTGGCGAGTCGATGCGGAAAACTATCCCCGCGACATCGCGATCAGCTTTCGTCTCGGCGAACGCCCGGCGAAACGGTGATGGCGTCACTCCTCCGGGATTTCCCAGCGGATTGACATCCCCTCGGTCCAACGTGATATCTCCCTGCGCGACAACTATCGCCAACACGGGCAGACGATCCCAACTGTAATTGATGAGCGTATCCGAGACATATTGACCAAGCGATATCGCCCTCGATCGGCCGATACAACTATCCAGGTCATCGCGATAACAGAGGCCGTCCACCAGGCCATAGCGAAACGCGTCAGCGGACGTGAACGGTCCGTTGTCGATGATCCGTTTCACCGAATCGGCGGTCAGGCCGCGCGATGTTCCGATATCCGTCACAAACTGATCGTACAACTCGTCCAGCAGGCGATTGACCTGCGCCTTGTTTTCCTCCGATGATGCCGTCCGCGTATACGGCTCGACCGCCGTCTTGTAGTCTCCGATCCGGACCATATCCATCTTGACGCCGAGTTTCTCAAACGTCCCCGCGTAGAAGGTCAACTCAGCGCGGAGTCCCACCAGATTCAACTGACTGACTGGCGGAATGAAAACGGAATCGGCCGACGTTGCTATGTAATACGTGAGATTCGATGGCGCCATCAGGTGGCAGATAAGTCGTTTCCCGCGTGAGCGAAAATAATCGAACGCGCTGCGAAGTTCCTGCGCGCGCGCGAATCCCGGCGCCCCCTCGTGCAACGTCACTACCATCTCTTTGACCGAAGGGTCATCTGCCGCGCGATAAATGCTGGTCAGGATATCCGTAAACGAAAGTCGCTTCCTGCCGAAAATCGGCCGCGGCGGATTCTCCGGCAGGCTACCACTCAACGACGCGGTCAAGCGGCGCGACTTGGCCGGCAAGATCGAGGCCTGCCGCTGTTCGGAGAAACCGACAAACGCCGTACTGCCGCGATGTTTGCTGTCACGATCATACCCAGACCGACTTCCAAGGAATGTCTTGTCGAAATTGACGCGAAACCCGATCTCGAAGTTTCTGTCCGAATCGTACGAGCCGTTGACGAACAGCCCCTGTATCGGCGTATACTCCGCGTGATAGATCCAGTCAGCATTGCTGAAGCGGGTTTTCGTCGACAGCACCGCATCCGCGGAAAGCGTCAGCTTGTCACCAAACGGACGATACGCGGCAGACAATTGCATCTCGATCTCGGTCCGTTCACCGTCAACCTTGCTTCGATTAAGGTTGGAGAACAACGCGCCAAATGCGTACGGTCCGACACCCTGCGTCACTACACCGGCATTCCAAAAGTGGCGGTTGTCATACAGTGCCGGACCATCGCTGAAATAGCGATAGGAGAATCCAACCGCCGATGATTGACCGACCGGCAATCCGCCCGCGAAGATCCACTCCTTGATATCGCCGCCAACAGGGTTGTCGATCTTGCGCCAGGCGATTGCCGCCTGCTGGAAGGTGACCGCGTATCCCCAGTCCTTGGCGAAATTGCCATCGTAGTAGTTCGCCATGAATTGAGTAGTTGCGGTATTGAATCTTCCCAACGCGGCTGGATTGACCCACGTCGCCTCGGCCCCAAAGACGGTGGAGACCGGCTGGAAATAAAACACTTCTCTGGGAAGCGGAATACGGTCGAGCGGTTGTGCCGTGACAGTAATCGTGCCGAGTGCCAGAATGGCAAGTACAAAGCGCGTCATGCGCATGATCATTCTCCTTTGGTGCCGCGAATGAAGATATTCCCTTTGCCGCGAACCGTCCCGCTGATCTCACCCTTCCCCTGACCAGTGTGCAGGTTGAGGCGATTGCGCTCGACCAGGTCGGTCTTGAACTGGAAATGTGTTGCCTCGATCGTCCCATCCTCGTCCACCTTGAGTGACATGTAGGCCGACAGGGTGTCCGGGATAGTTACTTCGATATCTTCATACTGATTGCTTATCACCAACTGGGCATCGTTGAGCGACTTGACTTCGAGGATGATCGGGCCGGAACTGCTCCGGATGTAATTGCTGTTCCCCTGCGGTTCGAACTCGGAGATATCGGTGCGGCCAAAACTGTTCTTCAGATTGATCCCGCCGCTGAATCGCTGGATCTTTATCTCGCCGCCGTCATTGCGGAAGCGGGCCTGACCTTTGGTGCTGTTGATATCCTTGGCGATGATCGAGGAATTGCTGGTCGCCACCGCGATATCACCGGTCAGATCGGTGATCTCCACCCGACGATTGGCCGTCGTGATATCTGTCAGTTCCGTTATCCTTGTGGCATACACTCCCCCCAGGGAAGAAGTGACGACCAACCCGCGGATCGGGCCGACCGCGTTGACATCAAACTGATGGGCTTCAATCTCCACCGCGCATTCCGGCGGGACAGACAGGGTCGCCTCAACAATCCCCGCCTCGGTCTCTGGATCCCATGGCGCCGGATTAGGGGCGCGCATCTCCAACCGGGTTTCATCGGCCACAGTTGTCATAGTTACCGAGATAAGGTCGATAAAATCGGTGGCGTCACCACTGGTCTGGGTCCGCGCCTGTTTAGTGAACGTCAACTTCACCTGTCGGCCGGCCGCGGAGTTGATCGTGATCTTGCCGCTCAGATTGACGGCCGAGCGGATCACCAGTTTGTTCAGTGTCCCTAATTGGGTGGTTAAGGTGATCTCTTTGGTCGAGAAGAGGCCACGCTCGCGCATAAATATCTCCTGGGCGGTGGCGGTAGCGGCCAATGCCAGGAGCGCGAGCAAGGATATCAGGAAATTTTTCATTATGGTCACTCTATTCATACAGGTTGTACAACTCATGCATCAGAATGGAACCGGCCACGGCGGCATTTAAGGACTCGACCGCGTCAGAGTGCCGAATACGTATCTTCGCGTCAGCTCGTTGTAGAAGTTCGTCCGACAAACCATCCGCTTCTGAGCCGATCGCCAGAATGGTCATTCTCTCGCGCCGAATACTCGCCTTCACAACTTCGGTGGTGCCATGTATATCGGCGGCCAGAAGTTGGGCTTTCTGCCTGGTTACGAACGCCACTATCTCATCCACACCGGCTTCGGCTATCGGCAGTCCAAAGATCGCGCCAACCGATGCCCTCACCACTTTCGGCGAAAACGGATCAGCCGAACGTCCCGCCAATAGAACCATGTCAAAGCGAAACGCCTTGGCAGAGCGAAGCAGCGTCCCCAAATTGCCGGGGTCACTGATGTTTTCGCACAGTATTACCTTACGGAAGGCAGGGCGACAAAGTTCGGCCAGACCGGTCGGCGGGATGGCAAAGGTCGCCAATATCCCCTGACTGGTCTCGGTGGCGGCAATCGACTCAAGCTCTTTCAGGTGAAGCGACTCGATTCTGACCCCGTTCTTTTGGAATTGCTGGAGCAATTGGCGTCCGCGATCCGCGATAGCGGCCTCCGCGTAACAGACGCAGGTCGGCCGGACATGATAGCGCACCGCTTCCTCCAGCAGGCGCACGCCTTCCGCCAGGAAAGATTTTTTGAGGTTTCTTCCTTTTTTGGTCAGGAGTGATTGTATATCTTTCAGTTCGTTCCTGGTAAGTGACACTGCGGTATCCTGTGCGTTGTGAAGGGAAACAACCTAAAACCTGTTATGCTTGGCAAGTGAAAACTGCCCGTCTGGCAATTGCTTATATTCTCCTGTCGATCTCCGTGGCGTTCGCCGCGCCCGACACTGTCCGTATCGGCGGTCTGCGCGGTCTGGACCCGACCGACTCGGAGGTCAGATACCCGATCCTGCTGGCGCTTTCTGGCGGCGGCGCGCGCGGTCTCTCATCGATAGGCGTACTGCGCGCGATGGAAGAACGGGGTATCACCATCGCGGCAGTGGCCGGTACCTCGATCGGCGGGATTGTCGGCGGCCTCTATGCGTGCGGACATTCCCCCGATCAACTGCAGGAGATCATTCGGACACTCGATTTCAACACCTTTTTCGCGAACGCTCCGTTGCGTTCCAGCATGTTCCTGTCGCAACGCCAGGAACGGGATCGCCATCTGCTATCTCTCCGCTTTGATGGATGGCGCCCGCACATCCCGCAAGGACTGACCGCCGGTCAGCGGTTAACATCGCTGCTCTCCAATCTGACCGGCAAGGCGATCTATCGGGCCAATGGCGACTTCACCAAACTGCCGATCCCGTTCAAAACGATCACCACAGATATTGTGCATGGCCGGATGGAGATCATGTCGTCCGGGTCATTGGCTGACGCGATGCGCGCGACCATGGCTTTTCCCTTGGCTTTCACCGGTCTCGAAAAGGATAGCATGATCCTGATGGATGGCGGCATGGTGGCCCCCGTGCCGGTCGAGTTGGTGAGCCAAATGTGTGATACCGTACCTGTCGTGGTGGCGGTCAACACCACCAGTCCGTTGGTAGACAAAGCAGGCTTGCAGAACCCTGTTGATATCGCCAACCAGGTAACAACTATCATGACGGCAGACCAACTCAACGCTCAGCTAGAGAAAGCTGATCTGGTCATCACTCCGCCGCTCGGTGCCTACACGTCGGCGGATTTTCTTCGCAAAGACAGCATTATCGCCATCGGTTATGAGGCGGGGAAGAGAGCCGCGGACAGCATTATCGCGCTCGTGAAAAACAAACAGGCCACGCAGTACTACCGCGTAGCAGTGGTCGAGGTTCAGTCAGAGGACAGCCATCTGGTCGCTGATTGCCGCGCGGCGCTCGTGGGGCAATCATTTTCTCGCGCTGAAATGGTAGATCGTCTGAAATGGCTCGCCCGGACCTACGCGCTCTTTGAACTGGCCGCGATAAGTGAGCCGGCGCTTGTGGCCGATGGATTCGAGAACGCGGCTGTTCAAGAATATCGCCTCACCCTCATCCCGCGTCGCGAACTCATCAGCAGCGTAACGGCCATTACCATAGAGGGGAATACGCTGTTCGATGATTCCACCCTGATCCGCGAAATGGCTCTGTCGGGTGACCGTATCACCGCCGCCGTCCTGCGCGAAGGGCTGGAGCGAATCGAAAAGAAGTACCTGGCGCATGGATATGATCTCGCTGGGATAGCCGATGCCCAGATTGATTTCGAGCGCTCCATCGTGCATATCGTCGTGGATGAAGCCGTGGTCCGTCGAATTGATGTCGAGCAGAACGAACGCTCGCGAGACTGGATGATCCGCGCGTATTTCCCGCTCCAGATCGGTCAGCCGTATTCCACCAAAGCGGCGTCGCGCGGGTTGACCCAGATCTACAGCACCGACCTGTTCGACCGTGTCTCGATAGTTCCGTTGGCCGAGGATAGCGGCGCGGTTGTCAATATCTCCGTCTCAGAAAAAAAATACCAGCAGGTGCGCCTGGGCTGGCATTGGGATGATGAGTACCAGTCCGAAGAGTTTGTCGAATTACTCGATGACAATGTCGCGGGAATCGGCATGGAATACCTGCTGCACGCGCAGTATGGTCGCGAGCGACAGCTGTACTATGCCGAGCTGAAAGCGAACCGCATTTTCCGCACCTATCTCACCAGTCAAGTGCGATTCTACCATGACCGGATCGACCGGGCGACTTTTGACCTTGAAGAGCGCGAGGTTGGCGAGCGAGGGGAGTATCGGACCGGCGGATGGTTCAAATTGGGTCAGCATATCTCCCGGCTCGGGACGGTCACCGGCGGATTCGTGGTCGAAGAGATCGAGGTGCAGGATATCAAGACCAAAGCAAAAGAGAAATACGGGCTTCGCTCACTGACCCTCGAATCACTGGTGGAGAATTTCGACCGATGGCCGTTCCCCTCCAGCGGCAAAAAGCATCATCTTGAACTGCAGATGGCCGGAGAATATTTGGGCGGCGATGTTGAGTTTACCCGGTTCTTTTCGTCGATAGAGTCCTATTTCCAGTTTGGCGAACGACTCAACTATCATCCGCGACTCTCTATCGGTCTATCACGTTCCGGGCTGCCGCCATCTGAACAATTCTACGCGGGCGGGTTACATTCGTTTGCCGGCTTCCGTACTCATCAGTTATCCGGCGATAAACTACTGCTGTTGAATAATGAGTTCCGCTTCAAATTGCCGTTGTGGCTCTATCTCTCGGTGCGCTACGATGTCGGCGAGGTGTATACGTCGGCTGACCAGATCAAACTGCGCAATCTACGTCATGGATTCGGCATGTCTCTGGCGTTGGATTCACCGATCGGCCCGATAGAGTTCGGGTACGGAACCGCGGACGAAGATAACGACAGGTGGTATTTCGGCGCGGGATTGACGTTCTAAAACCCCTGCGAGTTCTCACTTTCTTTCCATTTCAGGGATCCCAATCGAAAAACAAGGGTCGCGGCCGCGGCGCCCTCGAAGATTTGTTCAGATTCCCCCGCACGAATAGCAAGATTGAGCGCCATTGTTTTGCTCAAGCCAAGGTCGATCTGTTGAAGGTACCCTACATGATCATACGGCCCGGCGGAGAGAGCGCTATACATCCGAATTCTCCGTCCCAAGGGGTAGCCAAAACCAGCATCGAAGTAACCACCACCCGCGATCAGCGGACTATTCTCAGCAAAGCTTCCGAGGAAATAGAACCCGCGAAGACTTCCCAGTCGCAGATGGAACGATGGACCTATCTCATTTTTTTCCCAGTCCGAATCGTACTCAAAGGTATACGGTACCCGATTCGCCACGAAGCCGAGTCCCGCGCCAAAGTATTTTGTTTCCATGGCAATACGCGGACCAAAGTACCATCGCTCCAGATGTGAGTCAGGATAGTCCAGCGGTAGATCGGCCAGACGAGCGGTCGCACGGAAATAGCCCAACTGCGCGCCGTAATCGAACTCGGTGCGATCGGAGATACGGTAGCGTCCGAAGCCCGTCACAGAAATATCTGAAAACTGGTTCTCGTCTTTCTGAATTGGACCGCCATCACATGAGCGGACAACTGAGGCTACCTGTCCATACCCGCCGCCAAAACCGATCTCAAACTGCGATGAATCCGGATAGTCGGGATAATATCCAAACGGAAGAGCCATCAGGAGCACCAGCGACAGAAATCGCGGCACACCCCTTCCGGCCATGTGCGACATGCGATGGAGAAACTGCATACTGCCTCCGTATGAGCCTATTTAAGTCGAGCCCCAGAGAAGATATGCTAAACCCGGATTCCGGTGTCAATGATAATACGCATAAAAGAACCCGCCGGATGGGCGGGTTCGTGAAAGTCGATATGAGTATGAGTCGTGTCTACTGCTCAACTACCGGCAGGTCGCGCTCGATCGGAGTATCCTGGCGCAACCCCAGCACGTAGTCCGCCTGCATCAGGGTATGAATCTCGCGCGTTCCTTCGTAAATAGAGGCGCCTTTAGAGTTGCGATAGAACCGCTCCACCGGATACTCGTCTGAGAATCCGTACGCGCCAAAGACCTGTACGGCGTTGGCCGCTGATGCCTCGGCCTCGCGGCAAGCGATCCATTTTGCCATCGAGGTAGCCTTGGTCGAGCGCAATCCCTGATTCTTCAGCCAGCCGGCTTTCATCCAGAGATAGGTGCTGTATTCGTAGCCGGCTTCCATATTGGCGATCATCTGCTTCACCAATTGATGCGTCGCGATCTCCTGCGTGAAGGTCTTTCGCTCGTGCGAGTACTTGATGGAAGCATCGCGGCAGGCGCGGATCAATCCGCACGACCCGGCGGCGACAGTGTACCGCCCCTGGTCAAGGCAGAACATGGCGATCTTAAATCCGGCACCTTCTTTATAGACGAGATTTTCTGCGGGGACTTTGACATCCTGGAACGCCAGCCACCCGGTGTTACCGGCGCGGACTCCAAGCTTTCCATGGATCGAGCCGGTACTGACACCGGCAAATGCGCGCTCGACAATAAAGCATGAGATGCCGGAGTGATCGCGGTTCCGCTTTTTCTCCAGATCGGTCCAGGCGAAGACGAAGAAGTAGTCGGCGACATCGGCGAGTGATATCCACATCTTCTCGCCATTCAGTACATAATGATCACCCTGCTTGACGGCGGTGGTCTGGATCCCGACGACATCCGAGCCGGCGGCCGGTTCGGTCAGGCCGAAGGTAGCCATCTTATCGCCTTTGGCGGCGGGAGTGAGATATTTCTGTTTCTGGGCTTCGTTCCCCCAGGTCAGCAACGGGAGCGAAAAGAGACCGATATGGACCGACAAAATAACGCGGGCCGAGGTATCGCCGTATTCCATCTCCTCAGACGCGAGACCAAGCGAGATGTAATCCATCCCAAGTCCGCCGTACTGCTCAGGAATACAGAAGCCGAGCAAGTTGGCTTTGCGCATCGCCGGGAGAAGTTCCGGGTTGAGCTTCTGGGCGCGGTCATATTCCTGAATAGAGGGGAGGATAACGCGCGCGGCAACATCGCGAGCCATGTCGCGGACGGCTAACTGGTTGTCGGTGAAGCTGAAATCAATCATGGTCCTTAATCTGCTCCTTATGAAATGGCCCCGAGGTGGGGCAATATATACATAGTAGTACTCATAATGTCAATTGGGCCGATTTGGTTGCCGGAATCTCTCAAAAAATCGACCTCCGACCGCATTCTGTTGCCCCGCTCCGCTGATTTCGCTATATTCATGCGCCCTATAGGGAAGGATACCATAGTGAGTGAGCAAACCTCGGCCAAAGCCGACCTGATCCCATATACCGAAGAATATTCGCCGCTGGTCCGTTCGTGGATCGAATCCGAAGAAACTCTGTTCTTTGTCTGCCGCGGGAAGGAATTTCCTCCGCCGGATGACCTGGTTGAATCCTGGCAGCGGGCCGATGTCTCCTCCTTTTTGCTCTCGGCCGAACGCCACCCAGTCGCCTATGGCGAGCTCTGGGCGCGACCCAATGAACGGGCGGTGGAGATAGCGCATCTGCTGGTCGACCCGTACCGTCGGACTCGCGGATATGGCGTGAAGATGCTACACTTATTGTATGAACGGGCGGCGGAACGGAAGGGGATAGTCAAGGTCGTGCTCAATCTGTACAGCGAGAATCCGATCGCGTTGGGATGTTATCTCAAAGCGGGATTTGAATTGACCGGCGCCGCGACGCATACAATGGGGCTGAAATTGGTTCGCGTGGTGCGATAATCGACAATCAATCTGTTTAGATAGAAAAGGATCTGCAATGGCGGACTACAAAAATCTCATGGTGACTATGCGCGGCAAAGTGATGATCATCATGATCAGCCGCGAACGCTCACTCAACGCGCTCAATCGCGAAGTGATCGGTGAACTCCAGCAACTCTTTTCGTACCACTGGTCGGATGACGCGGTCGGCGCGGTGGTCATCACCGGCGCGGGAGACAAAGCGTTTGTCGCGGGGGCGGATATCCCGGAACTGGCGGATCTCGATGTTCGCTCCGGCTCCGATCTATCCGCGCGCGGGCAGTATCTGATGAAGACGATCCAGAATTTCCCGAAACCGGTTATCGCGGCGATCAACGGCTTCGCGCTCGGTGGCGGACTGGAATTGGCGATGTCCTGCGATATCCGTCTCGCCTCGGAGAAAGCAAAGCTCGGTCAGCCGGAAGTCAGCCTTGGCTTAATTCCCGGCTACGGCGGCACTCAGCGCTTAGCTCGACTGGTCGGTCGCGGCAAAGCGATGCAGATGATCTTCACCGGCGAGCCGATCAACGCGGCGGAAGCGTATCGTGTTGGTCTGGTCGAAGAGGTTGTCGCGCCTGAGATGTTGATGGAGCGCGCGATCACGATGGCCGAACTTATCTGCACCAAGGGACCGTTGGCGGTGGTCTCCGCGAAAGAGTGCATCAACCGCGGTCTCGATGTCAACTTGACTGCCGGGTGCGATCTGGAGAAGGCGAATTTCGGCGCGATGTGCGGCACCGGCGACAAAAACGAGGGTGTCGAAGCATTCCAGGAGAAGCGGAAACCGGAATTCTCGGGACACTGATGGCAGTTCGGAAAGAGTTGGCCGTCGCGACTTTCAACGGCGGCTTCAACTGCGCGCAGTCGGTCTGCTCGACATTCGCCGAGCAGCTCGGTATGGACCGGAAGATGGCGCTCAAATTTTGGGGGTGCGTTCGGCGGCGGGATGGTCGGCACCGCCGGAACCTGCGGCGCAGTGACCGGCGGACTGATGGTTATCGGTCTGAAGTATGGCAAGTGCGAATCCGAGGATGACGCCGCCAAGCAGATTTGCCAGGAGAAAGGGCGTCAGTTTCTGGCGCGGTTCACGGAAAAGCACAGCGTGCTGACCTGCCGAGAACTTCTCGGGTGCGATATCAGTACCGAAGAGGGGCGAGCGTTCCACGAAGCGAACCAACTCAAAGAGAAGCGATGTGTCGGGTTCGTGACAGACGCGGTGGGGATACTGGAAGAGATACTGTAGACTTCGCGGATAGAAGTGTACAGAGGCAGGGCGAGCGCCCTGCCTCTTTTATTGGCCGTCGGGTCACACTTCGTGGCGAGGTACGGCTATCGCAGGATATTGGGACATTCATCTATGTCGGCCACGAAGCAAGACCCGACGGAACGCACTGGGGGACAACAAGCTGTGCCGCACCATTGGGTTGGCGACCGATCAATCATCGTCTCTCAATTCCCTTGAATGTCAGAGCGATTTGTCCTACTTTACCCGACTGAATTGACTTAACCGTTGGAATATGAAAAGATGAAACAACCTCTCGATCCCGCCGCCAACTATGAACGCACCAAAGCGGCGGTCGGATATATCCCCCGCAAAGATGCCACCCGCGAAACGTACGCCTCGCTTGGATTCAAGTCCGGCCTCGAGATCCATCAGCAGTTGCTGACCAAAAGCAAACTGTTCTGCCGCTGTCCCGCTGGACGCTATCAAACCGCGAAGGACTATGATGCCGAAGTTATCCGGCATATGCGTCCGACATTGTCGGAACTTGGCGAGTACGACGGCACCGCGTTGATGGAGTTCAAGACCAAAAAAGAGATAACGTACCGTATCAAATACGAGACTGCCTGTACATACGAAGTTGATGACACGCCGCCGTTCCTGGCCGATCGCGAAGCGCTCGAAAACGCAACGCAGATAGCACTGATGCTCGGGATGAATATCGTCGGCGAACTGCATATCACGCGGAAGCAGTATCTCGATGGCTCTATCCCGACCGGATTCCAGCGGACCGGGATTGTCGCGATCGAGGGATCGATCCCGCTTCGCGAGAAGACTGTCCGGTTGATCCAGCTCTCTATCGAAGAAGATTCCTGCCGCGAGGTTTCCGATATCGGTCACCAGCGAATTTATATGACCGACCGGCTCGGTATGCCGCTGATCGAAACAGTCACCTATCCAGATATGCTTACTCCCGACGAAGTCGCCGAGGCGGCGCAGTATCTGAGATTTGTGGCGCGGGCCTCCGGCAAAGTGCGAACCGGTATGGGAGCGGCACGCGAGGATGTCAATGTCTCCGTCCGCGGCGGCACTCGCGTCGAGATCAAAGGGGTC
>JAYRFH010000083.1:0-10923 GCA_041908405.1 Candidatus Zixiibacteriota bacterium | reverse complement strand
GCGTCTATGAATGACATAGGGAAAAGGGGCTCGCGGTCGCGAACCCCCTATTGATCTCTTTCTTACTGAATATTGAAATTCATGCCCAAGAAGACGCCATCGTTGCCGTCGATCTGGAACTCGCCAAAGATACAGATGACCGAGGTCGCCTGCCAAGCCACGCCGCCATTAAGACCGAATCGAATATCAGATTCGGAGTCATCGAATCCGGGCGGGGCATCATCCCAACTGAGCGATTCGAGACGGACATTGAGTTTGGCATACGGCGAAAGTGTGCTTCCATTATTCATCGCAAACGGATACGAGCCGATCGCCATCGCGCCGAACTGGAAGACCGAGAATTGGTCGATATCGAGATATTCGAAGAACCCGCCGAAGGCCATATCAAACGGCTCGCGACGTCCCTGGTTGATATCCCAGAACTGCCATTTCAGATCCGCTCCAATAGTGAACTTGAGGTCATCATCAGCGTCATACAGGCCGAGCTTGATGCGGCCATCGGTATATCGGGAGAGGCCATATTCGAGAGTAGTGAAGACTGAGGTGGCATCGGCGATCCCGACTCCGGCGCCAAAATTGGCTTTCCCCTGCCCCATGGCCGACGCAGTGGTCATATTACCAAAAGCCGATCCTACCCCGCTCGCGAGCACCTGGGAGGCAAAGAGGGCGGTCACGAGTGCGACCAACAGCAATAATTTCTTCATTGCTCCTATCCTTATGTTATGGCGTTGCATCACGAAAGTGCCTTCAAGCTACGACCCCCGGCAAAAAGAGTCAATCCCAAAAGCGGCCCGCGCAGGATAAAAGTTGACATGCGACCTTCCGGTAACCACTTTGGGGACAATTGGATGTCCGGATTGGACAGGGTCTGTGACGAGACCGACCCGGACTACTATCCATTGTACTCGAATTCCTCGATAGCGGAGCATTGATATGACAAAAAACCGTCAGCAATGGGGTACTCGACTCGGGATCATTTTGGCGGTCGCCGGTTCGGCGGTCGGGCTGGGGAATTTTCTAAGATTCCCTTCGCAGGTCGCGCAGAACGGCGGCGGAGCATTCATGATCCCCTATTTCGTCGCCTTGGTTCTGTTGGGCATTCCTCTCATGTGGATGGAATGGACCGCGGGACGATTCGGCGGCGGATTCGGGCATTCCTCGGCACCGGGTATCTTTCATTCGATGCGCACCAAAAATCGGTTCATCAAGTATTTCGGTGTAGCCGGAATACTGGGGCCGTTCATCATCTATATCTACTATGTCTACATCGAGTCGTGGTGTCTCGCGTACGCGTGGTATTCACTGAGTGGCGCGCTGAACCTAAATTCGGCTGGCGATTATGTGACATTCCTGCAGGGACACCAGGGAGTCGGGGGTGGCGACTACTTCGCGGGTTCCGCAATCGCTCTGATCTTCTTCATGATCACGTTCGCAACGAATATCTGGGTGACGTATAACGGTATCAAAGGGGGTATCGAGAAGATATGCAATATCGCGATGCCGATCCTTTTCCTGCTCGGTATTGTGCTGGCGATACATGTTCTGACCATGGATCCACCGGCAGGAGCACCCGCCGATCAGACCTCGGCCAATGGGCTTGGATTCCTCTGGAATCCGGATTTCCAATCACTCGCCAATCCCAAGGTCTGGCTGGCAGCGGCCGGACAGATATTCTTCACGCTTTCGTTGGGGATGGGAGTGATCATCAGCTACGCAAGCTACCTGAAAAAGCAGGATGATGTCGCGTTGTCAGGTCTGACCGCGGCATCGACGAATGAGTTTGCGGAAGTCGTATTGGGTGGTTCGATCGTCATCCCCGCCGCCTTCGTGTTTTTCGGGACAGCGAGCATCGCGACTGTGGCATCCTCGGGGACGTTCAACCTGGGTTTCGTCACTATGCCACAGATCTTCGCGGGGGCACCGGGAGGTGAAATCTACGGCTTCTTCTGGTTCTTCATGCTCTTTCTTGCGGGGATAACGTCGTCGATATCACTGGCGCAGCCGGCAGTCGGGTTCATGGAGGATGAATTCAACATCTCGCGCAAGAAAGCGGTAACGATCTTCGCCGTCGTCTCTTTCCTCCTCTGCCAGCCGGCAATCTGGTTGTTGAGCAAAGGGGTGTTGGATGACCTGGATTTCTGGGGCGGAACAGTGCTGATTGTCGCTGGCGCGGCGTTTGAAGCGGTCTTCCTTGCCTGGGTGGTCGGTATCGACCGGATATGGCATGAGATGCACCAAGGGAGCCTGATCCGCGTTCCGCATATATTCAAGTTCGTAATGAAGTATATTACGCCGACTATCCTGATAGTGATGTTCACCTGGTGGCTGGTCGAAGAGTGGTGGAATGTCATCACCATGGAAGGCGTGCCGGATGAAAACAAGCCGTGGGTGTTGGGGATACGGATCGTGCTGGTCGTCTTGGCTGTGATCCTGGTGATCGCGGTGAAGATCGCCTGGCGCGGACGCAGTATGAAAACCTATGTCCCTGAGGAGCGATAAGCCATGACCACCGGTGGATGGATCTTCATGCTGACATCTTGGGGGATAATAACGTTTCTCCTGGCGTACACGCTCTGGCGGACATTGCGGCATCGCGAAGAGACCGGAAACAAATCAAAGAAGTAATCAGAGCTCACTCATCCGGGGCAAGCAGACGGCTTGCCTCGGTGAGGAGAGCGTCTCTGTCGGGTCCGCCGATCCCCGCGTTGGTGAGATACCGCGCGAATTCATCATCCAATCGACCAAACGCCGCTCTCCCGAACTGCTCCTGCACCGTTCGCGTGCTCGCGTAATCATACCGGATCTCAAGGGAAAAGGCTGACTGGCGAAGTTCGCGATAAAACTGCGGCGGAATGGTATTGAGTACTTCCGGAGTTACGCCTGACAGGGTTATTCGGATGATCTTGTCTTCCGGTTGTTGCGCAGCTACCACCTCTGTGACGCGGTCGGCCAGTTGGTCTCCGCGAAGACCGGTAGCATCGATCGGAGGGAGATCTATCATCTGGCGAGTAGAAAGCTCATGGAACTTGAAAGAGAACGGTTCGAGTTCTAACTCGACGAATCCCTTGGCGGCATCGCGTTCCGACATGGAGAGCCGGTCGGTCGAACCAGCGTAAAAGACTCGCTCCGCGACCCGCGTAAAGTTGTGATAATGGCCAAGCGCGGTGTAATCAAAGCGCTGAAGCGCTTCGGTCGGAAGCTCCATCTCCCCCAATTCCATCATAGAGAATTGCGGCATCCCTGACGCGACACCGTGGGTTACCAGCAGATTGTAGCGAAAGCGCGGATCCGGGGCCGCCGCGCGGATCATCTCCTTCATCTCGCCAGCATCATTGGCATGCGGGACGGCGATTAGTCGGGCGTCGCCGAGGATGATCGATTCAACCGCACCATTGGCTCCGACATAGAGATTGTCGATGCCGGAGAATATCTGGAGAGGGGCATCGAGATGAGACTGCTTAGGGGTGTCGTGGTTGCCCGCTATCACAATGGTCGGGATCTTGTAGGTGACCGCCAGACGGTAGAGTTGTTGGGCGGCGATAGCGAGAATTTTGTTGGCCGGCCGGACCGAATGAAAAAGATCACCGGAGTGGATGCAGAGGTCGGGCTTGAGGGCGATGATCTTGTCGACCGCCTGCACAAAGCTGGCGACGATATCTTCCTGCCGCAAGGTCAGGCCGCTGGCGCCGCGCTTCGGGTGGCTCTCCCCTGCTCCCAAATGGCTGTCTGAGAAATGACAAAGCCTCATACCGGACAATATAGCCGGGATGAGGCTTCAGGTAAATCGCAATTCGCGCTTAGTACAGATTGTACTTGGCGATGCGGTCCCGCAGGGTATTCCGCGAAATACCGAGGGTTTCAGAGGTCTTGACCTGATTCCCTTCAAAATGCTTCAGGCAGGCCGCCAGTACCGCTTTCTCCAGCGCCGACTCCAGGAAGTGGTAGATCTGACCCGGAGAGTTGGCGATAAGCCGCGGCATGATGGGATCAATGATCTTCTTGAAGGTCTCAGTATAATCGTTCTGCAATGTATTCAGGTCGAGCTCGAGCTTGGGAGAGTCTTCCATCAGAGACGGGAAATCTTCCGGCTGGAGCGCTTCGTTTTTGGACATGACCATCGCGGTATGGAGATTGTTCTCCAGTTCGCGGACATTGCCGGGCCACTGGTACTTGGCCAGCAGGGCCATCGCCTTCTTGGATATCTGTTTCGGCGAGATGCCCAGTGTCTTGCCGAACTTGGTGCAGAAGTGTTCGGCCAGAAGCGGGATATCGCCACGACGCTCACGAAGCGGTGGGATAAAGATAGAGACAACTTTAAGACGGTAGAACAGGTCGACGCGGAAGGAACCTTCCTTCATCGCCTGAACCAGCGACTTGTTGGTGGCGGCGATGATTCTGACATCGACTTTGATAGAATCGTTTCCGCCGACACGCTCAAACCGTTTTTCCTGCAAGACGCGCAGCAGTTTGGACTGCGTCAACATCGACATATCCCCGATCTCGTCGAGGAAAAGCGTGCCGCCATCGGCCTGCTCAAACTTACCGATTCTCTTATAATAGGCGCCAGTGAAAGCTCCCTTTTCGTGACCGAACAGTTCGGATTCGAGAAGGGTTTCCGGAAGCGCCGCGCAGTTGACGGAGAGGAACGCGCTGTCTTTGCGGCGGGAATTGCGATGGATCGCGCGGGCGACCAGTTCTTTGCCGGTGCCGGATTCGCCAAAGATAAGCACGGCGGCATCGGTCTTAGAGACCTGGCCGATAAGCTTGGCGATCTCGACGATCTCGGGGGATTTGCCGATTATCTCGTCGACAAACGTGGCATTGGCTTCTTCCTTGGGCTGCGCGAATGGATTGCGCTGCTGCTGAGAATAGCCACAGGCCTTGTTGACCGTATCAACCAGCTTCTCTATCTCAAACGGTTTGGTCAGGTATTCATACGCCCCTTCGCGCATGGCTTCGATGGCGTTCTCAGTCGAGACAAACCCGGAGATCATAATGACCGGCAGGTTGTCATTAAGCTGCTTGATCTGCTTGAGGACCTCGAGACCGGAGAGGGTCGGAAGGTTGACATCAAGCATGATGCAGTCGACATCGCCATGTTCCGCCAGATAGACGGTGACCTTGTCGCCGTCTTCAAGGAAATTGAAGCGGAACTTGTCCGAATCGAAGAGATTCGCGAGGGACTGTGAAACGTCCCGATCGTCATCCACCAGTAGAATATTCTTCATATATCTCGCCCTTAGCAGTTCAATCTAAGTATCGGCGCAGAATGAAAAACTTGAACAGCGCAAAGCGTGCACTGAACAGAAAAAGCGCAGAAGGACGGGAAAAAATCGACCAATGGCGAGAATAGGATGAGGATACGGGAAGCGGACTATACTACTGAAATTTCACCTGTTGCAGAATGAAGCGGAAGTGGAACGAAATCAAGGGAGAACTTCCCTATGGAGTCTTCCCCATAGGTTGAGTCGGTCAATCCTGGTCATCGGCAAGGAATCGAACAGCGGCCGACATCCAGAGATAATTGGCGACCATTTCCGCGGCAAGGCCGAGGAGGAGTATCCAGAAGACGAGGTCCGGACGGAACTTCTCGATGATGATTTCCGGACGATTCGCGGCGGCGGAGAGCAGAAGCGGCACGACCAGAATCAGCAATGAGAGAATAAGAAGGGAGAACGGACGATGCAGCGCCAACTTAAAGGAACGTTTGATCGCTTTAAGGAACGATTCGCCGCGTACCGCGACCGCCGGGATCGCGACAAAAAACAGGGCCAAGAGGATGCAGTAGATGGCCGGAAGAATAGCGAATTCAAAAGCCAACTGGCGACGTGGCGAGCTTATCAACATGGAGTGAAAAAGTTGCGGAAGAAGATAGCTGACGCCGGTGATGAGGCCGTTGAAGATAATAGAGACGGCGATAAAATGGGGCCAGCGGCGCAGGGCGACCTTGAAGATTCCTTCCTTCGGCTGGTTCTTCTTAAACCCGTACCAGAAGGCCAGGGCGGCGGTGCCGAGGAAGAGTCCTTCGAGCAAAACGCTTAACACTAGTTTGGCCCAGCCATAGAACCACGGGAGGTACAAGAAATGGCTCGGGTAGTGGTAGAAGCGCTCTGAGAGGTCTGAGCTTATCATCGAGGTCAGGAAATGTACCGGGCCGTAAAAGAGCGGTGAGAGGTGCTGGAAGTGCGCGACGAGGGCCGCGGCAAGGATTGACATGTAGACCAGCAGCGAGAGCCACGCTTTGCCGCGGCCCAGATTCTTGAGAATATCGAGCAGGATCGAGGCGAAGTTGTTCAGGTCTTTGATGAAGGCCATGCCCGGACTTACCTACTTGATGACCGTAACGGTATTAGAGCCGACCGACTGTTCGTTTTGATCGACGACGAACATACGATAGAGCCAGGTCCCGGCGCCCGAGACGACATCAATGAACTGGTTGGTATTCTGCTGGCTGATGACGGTGACCAATTGATCGTTCTCGTCGACTGTACCCGCACCGAGTTGGCGATAGAGTCGGTACTCTAAGAAATCGTCATTCTGATTGGTTGACCAGGTGACGCGGACTGAATCCCCCGCGGCGCCGGTTGCGGCTAACACGACGGGATCAGGCGGGTCGCTAAGAATGGTGAATCGAGAGCCCGACACCAGGTTGGGGGCGCGATTTCCTGCGGCATCGACGAATCGTCCGGTCACCAGTGCGTCGTTGGCGCTGGCGTTGAGAGGGACGATCCACCGATAGGAATAGAGGCCGTCAGAGGCGGTAGCATCGCCATTGGTGCCATCATCGAATAAGCGAAGCGAGTCTGAATCAATATTGACCGCCGCGGAGCCGCCCGGCTCAGTGGTTTTCACGAAGAAGAAAACTTCGGAACCGGTCTGAATAGTACCCGCGGTCGAAGTGAAATAGCATGAGTCGATGAACGCGCGAGAATCGACGATGATACTGTCGGTCAGCGGTTCGCCCGTTTCAATACCGCCGGCTAAAAGGAAGCGTGCGTAGACGCGCTTGGGGCCATCCCCATCCGAGACACGGAAAGTACGCGAGGCGGCGAAGGTCTGCCAGATGGCGCCGGCAAAACCTGGATCCTCGGAGAGCATCACATTGGTCGTGGTGGCAGGGGCCACCATGTTGACACTGATATCGAGATCCCGGCTGTACATAGCGTTGTTGTCCAGCGTAATGCCGAGGACTTGCAGACTAATGATGATCGGGTCGGAACGGTATCCCTCTACCCCGGTCGCGCCGACTGAAGCGACCTGAAACGCGTAGGTCTGATTGAGGCGCAGGCCGGAGAGGTTTCGGGAGAACGTTATATCGGTAGTCGAATCGCGGAGACGCGTAACACCGGTAAGGGAGTCAGTCGAATAGATGCGGAAACGCCGCACGGCGGTAGTATCGATAACTTCCCAACTCAGCGTGACCGCGGTACTATCAATGATGGCGGCGAGATTGACCGGCGTGGGGGGCGCGGTCGGCAAAGAGCCGACGGGATCCCGCGTATCAAGGTAACGATCGCACCCCATGACCGTCAGCAGTACGAAGAGCGTAAGTCCCACACCAAGAATTGCTTTTCTGGCACTCATGTACTACTCCTAAAAATTCCGTGAAAGCACCAATCCGAATGACTTCTGATCGGTGGTAGGTGTCACTGTGATCCCCTGAATGGTCACGTTGGCCTTATTCTCGGGGAAGAAGAAGAGAACATCGAGGACGTTGACCGCCCAGACGCCGATCATGGCGCCGATGGTGCTGCGCCGGATATCCTCCGAATCAAATGCCTCCTGCTGATGGAGACGACGCTGCGAATCAAGTCGCTTGAGCGTCTCGTAGTCGGCGGAATCACGGGCCGAGCGATAGGCTTCTTCCGATTCCTGATATCGGTCGTACTTTATCTGAAAATTATGATCGGCGATGATAAAGGCAGAGGCAGATGTAACTGCCAGCGCGGCGAACAGGATGGACTTCCCTTTCTGCTCAGAGTAAAGCTGCCCCCAGCCGGGAATGAACATCGAGCGAACGGCGCCTTTGAAGCGGGTTTTCGGAGAGAGGTTGACGTCGATAGACTGGCTTCTCCCCGGCTCAAGAAAGAGCGTGGTTTTGTAGGTTTCAAAGAGCGGTTTTTTGACGGTCAATTTGAACTGGCCAGCGAGGCGGTGCTGCAAGGTTGTTGGAGTGATCCCGGTGACAGTGACGATACCATCGAGGGTCACTAGAGCGGCGGGCGGGGTCGAGCGCACGGTCAAGCCGCCCGCAAGGGATGAATCCTGCGCAGCGAGGAGGGTCGGCGCCAGACAGACCGCCAGACATGACAGGAATCGTTTCACCACTCTAACCCTTTCTGTTCTTACGTTTTCCCTGATTATACCACTGCCGCCAAAGTATGAGCACGGGGGATTCAACACAAGCCAAAAACAAGTCAAAAAAAGAGAGCCGCGGCAATGCGCGGCTCTCTAGGATCTTGAAGATTGGCAGTGAGGTCAGTGCGCGCCTTTGCCGGTGAAGACCACGACGACCGTTCGCAGCATGATCTTGATATCGGAGAGGATGGACCACTCACGGATGTACTGCAGATCCCAGCGGACTTTGTCATTGACGCTGTCGATAGTGCAGTCGTAGCCGTTTTCGATCTGGGCGAGGCCGGTCAGGCCGGGCTTGACCTCGAGACGCGACGCATACCCTTCGACTTTGGAAGAGAGATCGCGCACGAAGTTGGGGCGTTCCGGGCGCGGTCCGACGAGCGCCATATCACCTTTGAGGACGTTGATGAACTGCGGGATCTCATCGATCCTGGTCCGACGGAGGAATGCGCCGACGCGAGTGATCCGCGCATCACCCTTGGTCGCCCAGACCGGTCCGGAGTTCTTTTCAGCGTCCTGCACCATGGTGCGGAACTTGATCACCTCGAAAGGCTTGCCCATGTAATCGACGCGACGGCGATCCTGGCCGCGACGATTCTGATCGGCGGTGCGGTTGAAGCAGCGGCGATCCTGCTTGCGGCGGTTGATTCCGACGCGAGTCTGGGTATAGAAGACCGGACCGTGAGAGTCCAGTTTGATGACAATAGGAACCAGCAGCCAGAGCGGGGAGGTAATCAGCAACCCCACCACGGCGCCTAGGATATCGAGCGATCTTTTGATAACCCTGTTGAACATAGCCTGCAGCATTGCCGGGCGGCTGACCGAGGCCGGCACTACAAAGATATACAGGGTCGAGAGCATGACAAACAGGAATCCGAACATCTCCCCGGTCAGGAAGCGGAGCTTCAGGCCGAAATCGGGCGTGACTGCTTCGTAGGGGGTCGGAGCCGGTATGGTGGCGCTGGACGCGGAACCATACTGCAGGCTTCGGCTCTCAAGAGCAACCGTAGCGTCGGTAGGAGTGAGGTGATTCGTGACTTTGTCCATATGTGCTAAACCGAGTATTTCCTGTGCGATTATGGTTTTGTTGAGTGTACGACAGGCCTATGAGCAAATGCATTGCCAATTTCGGGAATGACTTTGGTCGCCCAATGCGAAAAATTGGCCATAGAATGCGCAAGTCATGTCATTGTTAGTTAATGACTTGAGATGGCGCAACGTGGATTAAATAGATTCCTTATGTTCGGCTTAAGTAAGGTTTAGGCGGGCAGTTGGTTTTGGGGCCTCTAGGCCGCACTTTTCATGCAACATGTTGCGCAGGAATGCGCACCTAGAGGTATAGATATCCACAATCCAAAGAAAAACCGGCGATTGATTCGCCGGTTTCCCTTCTTACCCTGTTTTCCGGGAGCTACTTACCGAGCCCTATGCTCAGCGAGAACCTGTGCAGATCATCAGAGGTATAGGAATCTTTGGGGGTATAGGCGTAATCCAGCCCGGCGCCCGAGAAGCGGAATCCAGCGCCAAAAGACGGGCCGGAGCCGAACGGACGGACATCATCGGCGGGATAATAGTTGTATCCGCCGCGAATGAAGTAGCGGTTGTCGAAGTTGACTTCGACACCGTGACGGATCGTGATATCGCCGTAGATCTTCTTCTCGAACTCAACAGCGGTGAGGAAACGCGAGCCAAAGGGTTGCACGGAGAAAGCGAGACGCGCGGTGCTGGGGAGCTTTTCGCTCTCCTGATCGAACTTCAGCGACGAGCCGAAATTGGCGAGGACCGCGGCCACCGCAAACTTATTGCCTTCGTAGCGGGCGCCGAAATCAACCGCAAAAGCAGAAGCGGAGATATCAGCGAGCTTCTGGCTGACATATTTGGTGGTCAGACCGAGAGAGAACTCATCATTGAGACGATAGCCTGCGGAAACGCCTCCGGCCATATCGTATGAGGATATCTCCCCTATCGACAGCCCGTTGACGTCATAGCCATCGATGGTGCCGTAATCGAGGAAGGTGATAGCCGCGCCCAGCGAGAGCTTCTCGCTCACGGGGAAAGCGACCGCGCCATGCTCGAGACTGATATCCTGGTACCAGGCTATATGGCTGAAGGAGACCTCAGCGCGCTCTGTGGTGATAAGCGCGGCGGGGTTCCAGTATGCGGCTGAGGATCCGCCGGAGACGGCGGTATATGCGCCACCCATGCCTGCGGCACCGGCGCCTACGCCGATAAGCAGGAAGTCAGCGGCAGTCTGACCGGCATCGGTCGCCGCGATCGTCACCTTGCCAAAAATAGCCACGAGGACGATCAGGAGGACCCAGACGGTCAGGATTCGCTTGATAACTCTATTGTGCATCGCGTTCCCTTTGCAACAGGTTCGACCTGTAGCAATGGCAAGCGGGATGCCCGAGGCTATGCTCTAATAGGAGGACAGGAGGAATCAGGCAGAGATTCGGCCGGCCCATCGTAAGTTCAACCACCCCAACTCGTTTCCATGTTCTAAGTGCAACCTTCCTGTGCACCGGGCCAGTGTCGTGAGACTCCCAGACGGCCCTGTTTTCGTCG
>JAYRFH010000082.1:0-4417 GCA_041908405.1 Candidatus Zixiibacteriota bacterium | reverse complement strand
GGCCAAATGACAGACGAGTGAGTCACGGTGCGCCCGTGTAACACATTGAAGGTACATAAGATACGAGGCCTTGAGATTACTCGATACTCTATGACAGTGTTTTGACTGCCGTTTCTATCTTCAATCAGCCAAGTCTCACTAAGCTTTGTCGGCTATCGTCTGCTTGGGAATCTTGGGGGACTGTGGAGGCAGATTCATGGTTTGGCACTTCAGCAATCGGCGTGTACAAGCCTATACGCCAGAATCTGAGCCATCCAACGTGTGTCCATTTTCTATTTTTTTTCTCCAGTACCGCAGTCCGATACTCAGGGGGGTGTTGGGGGTGACTCAATCTTCTGGTTCTGCTACAGCAGTTGATATCTGTATAGCTCTAGTATATGATCCTAATAGCGCATGGGAGTGGGGAAGAGGCGTACTCTGGTGTTCCACAATCAGCAGAGTTGAGTTGTTCATGGGCCATGGAAGCCCTTCCCAGCATCGATTTGGCCCTTCTTGGGGCCGATCTGTGCACTTGGCATGCCTTCCTAACACTGTGAAACCACTTTCCTTAGCTCGGAAATAGCAGTAATTTCAGTTTCAATCTGATTCCAATTGTCAGTGACAAGGGTCAAAGATTTTCTGCGAGTCACACCTGCACTCTCGATTGAGCCACTACTCGCCACTGGGTCGCCTTCATCTTGTGTTGACTTAGCTCACATCCTTCTTAGCTTTATACCATGACTTGGCGGGGACTTTTCCTAAAACTAGGACCATTGCTCCTACTAGCGATATTAGCGCTCGGCAGTCTGTTCCCGGCCCACTTCTGGTCGCTTAATCACTTACGCTATCTATCGCCGGATTGGAACTACTTCGTACTAACTACTCTGTTTCTTGCCTGCCTTTTGTCTATTCTGCCACACCAAGCGTTCTCCTCGATTGCGGAGTGGGGCAATTGGAAAAGCCTACCGGCCTTCGTTCAAATTGCGGGTCCCGTACTGCTGTTAGGTAGTCTCGCATATTTGCTGCCCGTCCGAACCTATTTCATGGGCGATGGATATCAACTTCTCTCCCACTTCTCGGCGGACTCGACGCCTCCGCTGAAGTGGACTGAAACGGGAAGTATTTTGATTGTCCGCGGTTTCCAGTCTGTGCTTGGTGCTATAGATGAACACTCGGCCATTTTGGCGTTTCGCATTATCTCCATCGGGTGTGGAATATTCTACTTTGTGATGAGTTACTTCTTGGCAAAAGCTATCAGTGACGCAAAGCGGACACAGTGGATGACGGCGCTATTCTTGTACACAACGGGCGCACTGGCGCTCTTCCTTGGTTACGTTGAATTTTACCCGCTAACCTGGGCGATAGGAGCAGTCATTTTGTACCTGTCGATCAGAGCGATCAAATTCGGCCATTCGATATTTCCAGCTTTAGTAGCAATGGGATTAGGAATTACAGTCCATCTCCAGATGCTCACGTTCATCCTGGGTCTTGCCTTTCTTATAGGATACGTGAGCTATGGAGAAAAATGGAGTACACATCTACGGCGACGATGGCCCCTTTATGTCGGAGGAATTTTTGTACTGGCGATAGTCGCCTCCATAATTCTGCGACAACGCCTGGAGTTTGTCTTAGTATTCCTCCCGTTTATTTCAGGTCGCCCGGATTCGCCTGAATATGCAGTCTTCTCGGCTCAGCATTTGTTAGACCTACTGAATCTCGTAATCCTCGTGGCTCCAGGATTGGCGGTGATTCTGTTCGTTCCACGCAGACGGATGGGCGATGAAAAAGAGCGCTCCGTATCGCTCTACCTTGCGGCAACTGCGCTCGGCACTGGTCTCTTCGCGCTGCTCATCGACCCTGCCTTTGGCATTGCCATTGATTGGGATTTAATGTCATTCGCGCTGCTCTCTCTCACCTTACTGGTAATACAGACTCGGGATTTTGATGCGTGTAAGGATTGGCCCAGGATCCCAATTCTTGTTTGTGTATTGTCAGTAACATCTACGGTTCTGTTTGCGGCAGTGCTGTCCAATACGTCTGCTGGAGAGAAGCGATTTGCGGATCTACTCGACTATTATGGAAAGAAGAGCAGGAGTGGCTGGGCGATTCTCACTGACTATTATTTGAAAACCGGGAATGAGGGAAGTGCGCGCACCGTGCGCACCAGATTCCTTCAGATATTCCCAGAAGACAAATTGCTGTGGGAGGCGAGAATCGATATTGAGCATAGGCGGTATGATGAAGCTGTCAGGAAGGCCAACCAACTCCTTCGTCTTGATCCGCTGAGAGCCGATGTCCATCAACTTGCGGCTGAAGCGTACGGAGACTTAGCGAAGTATGACCTCTCTCTCGCCCATTACGATACAATAATTGCTCTGCGCCCGTATGATAGCCGCCTAAAGAATGACATGGGACTGGTTCTTATCGAGGCCGGCCAATTTGAGATAGCGATTCATACTTTGACGCAGGTCTGGGAGAACGACAGGAACATCTTCACCGCTGGGGAAGGACTGGCCCTGGCACATATTCGCAAAGGAGAACCTGCGAGCGCAGAAGCTGTCGCCAATGATCTGGAGAGAGAGGGGGATGAAGCTGGCGCGCATTTGATCCGAATGGTAGTCTGTGTGACACGCGGTGATATGATCCAAGGACAAACACATTTCGATCGCTTCAAATCACTGGGTAAGGAACGCAGCGACTATCGAAATATACTGGAGTACTACGGCCAGTACTGGCCCTGAATACCCTACCCCTCTATCTCCTCCACCACCTTGTGCAGTCTTTTGTCCGGGATAAACCAGAGGATCGCTATCGCGACAAACAGGCCATCGGAGATCCACTGCTGCAATGGCGCCACCATGATCGCCAGCGCATACCCGCCTATCGACAGCTTCCCCTTCAGATCGCTCCCGAATGTCTCCGCCAGTTTTGAGCCGTGTCCATGCTGGCAGATGATCGACCACTGCAGGATCATGTAGGCTATCCCGGCGCAGAGCATAATAAGGCCGTAGAGGATGGTCGGCCAGGTCCCGCCATGATTCTCCCCGAGCCATCCGGTGGCGAACGGCACCAGCGACAGCCAGAAAAGCAAATGCAGATTGCTCCACATCACCCGCGGAGTCACCCGCTTGACCGCTTTGAGCAAATGGTGGTGGTTGTTCCAGTAAATGCCAATGTAGGTGAAGCTGAGGAGATACGTCAGGAATATCGGGAGGAGCGGACGAAGTGAGGCGAGGCTGTCGCCATGCGGCACTTTCAGCTCCAGCACCATGATGGTGATGATGATGGCCAGCACGCCATCGGAGAAGGCTTCGAGTCTTCCTGCGGTCATAAGCTCCCTGACTTTCTTGTCGTTGTGACAATAAAATCGCCTCCGCCGGAGAAAATCAATCGTTTAACTTGGAGTGACCGGGCCTACGATAAACAACGGAGGAAACATTGTATGACCCGTTCCGATGACCTCTATTCACTTCCAAAAAACCTCCCGGTCCCAATCGATGACGGCGCGTGCGATCATCTGCCGGGGATGGCCCTCCCCTCGATCATACTCTCGGCCACCGATGGTTCCCACGTTGATCTCTCTACGCTTGCGGGGAAAACAGTCGTCTTTATCTATCCGCGGACTGGGCTCCCCGATGTTGACCCGCCTCCCGGTTGGGATGAGATCGCCGGAATGCGCGGCTGTACGCCGCAGGCGTGCGGATATCGGGATAGCTACAACGCGTTCCGCGATCTTGGAGTCACTCTCTTTGGATTGAGTAGTCAGTCGACCGAGTATCAGCGGGAGATGGCCGAACGTCTGCATCTGCCGTTTCCGATTCTCAGCGATGATTCACAGCGGTTCGCCACGGCCCTTCGATTACCAACCGTGACGATCGCGGGTATAACCGTTATCCAGCGGATAACACTGGTGATAGATTCCGGAATGATACGGAAAGTCTTCTACCCGGTCTTTCCCCCGGACAAAAACGCTGAGATAGTATTGAACTGGTTGAGAGCGAATTAGCCGCGACCGCCTATGCCAGCCCGGAGGGCGGTACTATCGGCGGCGGCGTCACCGGCGGCGGATTGTTCGGAAGTTCGGGTGCGGCATCCGCTATGAGAGGGCGTCGGCAATGCTTGATACCAAGGATGATCGCCCCCGCGCCGATCACTGAAAGCAGGATATAAAGAACTAATCCGATATACGGTATCGCGAACATGGCGTAGACCAGGATAAGTCCGAGGAACAGCGCCGATTTACTCAGCGGCTGAGACAACTGGCGCACGCGCCCGATTATCAGATAGCCGATCACCAGCGCCACCACGATCTTCCCCGAATAAAACACGATCGCCCCGGTCACCGCGAGGAATCCGGAAATTGGGATCATCAAAAGCGAGAATATCAGGATCAACGCGCCGAACGGCGCCGCTTCGGTCGAGATAACGACCAGCCCGG
>JAYRFH010000081.1:0-10858 GCA_041908405.1 Candidatus Zixiibacteriota bacterium | reverse complement strand
GCTTTTTCTGTTTTCTGAAATCGCGTACAAAGACGTTATAGATGGTCGACCACTGCATCGCTACCTCAGAATAGTTTGAGCGCCTGGACCGGTTGCAGGTTGGCGGCACGGCGGGCCGGAAAGATACCGGCGATGAGGCCGACTATCCCCAGCAGAACTACCACCATCACCGAGCCCAGATAATTCACTTTGGGAGTACCGATATATTCTTCCAGGTTCAGTGCGGGGAAAGCCACGACAATGGAATAGGCAAAGAGGAAACCAAAGATCCCGCCGATGGCGGTGATCATTAGCGTTTCCACAATGAATTGCATCATCACGTAACTTTTGCGGGCGCCGAGCGCCATCTTGATGCCTATCTCTTTAGTCCGCTCTTCTAACACCACATTCATGATATTGCTGACCCCAATGCCGCCGGTGATGAGCGTGGCGACTCCGATACCTACCAGAAACATCTGGAACGCGCCGAAGAAGTTGTTCATGAACTCCAGCCCTTCGGAAACATCCCAGACCGAGAGCGCTTCTCTGTCAGTCGGGTCAAAACGATACTTCGCGCCCATGATCGACGTGATCTCCTCGCGCGAGCGCTTCATCGTCTCTTCCGGCAAGCACTGCACCACCATATTGTTCGGATAGCGGCGGGAGTACATGGTATTGAAGGTCGAGGCCGGGATATAGGCCTTCTGCGCGTCGCGGCCGTTGTAGGAGCTGTCCTGGCGTTTCGGTTTCATCACGCCGATGACTGTGAACGGCACGCCGTTGATGAGTACCTGCTGGCCGACCGCCTTCTTAGCGGTCTCGACCGCCATGCTGTCATCGCGCGAGGTCACGCCGCCGGTCAGCGTTCCACCTGCGAATAACTGGTCGGCGAGACGATCGCCGATAAAGACCACCCGCCGCCGCTGCAATTCATCCTGTTCGTTGAGCCAGCGGGAGCCTTCGAGCGCTATCAGGTTGCGCATCTCGCCAAACTCCGGCCAGACACCGACAACATTCTTTATCTGAACCTGGCGTCCCACTTTGAGACTGACATTCCACTTGGAGAATTCGGGAGAGATCCGGTCGACCGTTGTCGCCTTGGTCTTGATCATCCGGACATCTTCTTCCGTGAAATTGATCTGGCGGCCGCGCGGCAACCCCTTGTAATCCTTTGCAGTGATCCCCGGCCAGAAGATGCCAATATTTTCGCCCAGCCCCTTCTGCGACTCGATCTGGTTCTCCCGTATCCCCTGTCCGAACGCGAACAGCAGGACGATCGAACAGGTCCCCCAGAATATTCCGAAGGTTGTCATCGCGGTACGGAGTTTCTGTCTCCGCATATCATTGAAGAACTGGCGAATGGTGTGCAACGGCATCATGGTAGTCAGCTCTCGCTCTTAGTTGGCGGTGATCTCTTTGGGCGGACGTTCCACCACCAGGTCACCCTCTTTCAGCCCCTCGGTGACCTCAAGATTGATGCCGTCGGAGAGACCGGTCTTGATCGTCATCGACGTTACCGTGCCGATGGAATCGCGCACTTCAACCGTCGCGACGGAATCCTGGAACTTGACCAGACGTTCCGGCACCAGCAGGATGGAGTCCTTCTTGGTGATGATCACATCGGCGTTGGCGGAGTAACCGGCCCGCAGGAACTGACCATTACTCTCGGTTATGGCGATCTCAACCTCGAAGAGGGTAGAGCCTTCTTCTTTGTGCGCTTTGGGGGATATCTTCACGAGCTTCCCCTGGATCTTCTGATTCGGGATCGCGCCGATCTCTATCTCTACCGGCATGCCGAGCGTCAGCTTGCCAACATCGATCTCATCAACATTCCCTTTGAACACGAGGTCTTCCATATAGGCGATCGTCATCAGCGTCGTACCAGCCTGATATGACGTCAATGGGACAACCGGATCGCCTTCCTCAAGGTCGACCGAGAGGATAGTGCCATTGACAGTCGAGCGGATGATGTTCTCCACCTTGCGGTCGGCTATTGAGGTCTTGCCGGTCTCGATCAACGAAAGCTTCTCGTTGGCGAGGTCGAGACGAAGTTTAGCTTCCTCGTATCTGGCTCTCTCGAGATCATACTCCTGATTGGAAATGAGCTGTTTGTCTTTGAGCGAGAGGGAGCGGTCATACTCGCGCTTGCGGTTGTCGAACTCGACCTGCGCAAGTTCCACCTGGCGCTTGGCCTCGGCGAATTCCAGCGGGGTCGGGTCAGGAGCGATATCGAACAGTGGCTCGCCCACTTTGACTTCGTCGCCGATCTCTTTATAGCGCTTTTTGATGAGTCCGGAGATCTTGGATTTGACTTCGATCTCTTTCTTGGGTTCGATCTTACCGACAGCGAGGGCTTTGTCAATAAGGGTGCCGCGGGTCACGGCGACTGTTTTGAGGTCATCTTCCTTCTTGGCCGAGCCGTCTTTGGCGAAAAACAGGACGACGGCGGTGGCGACGACAAGAAGGATGCCTCCCAGGACGATTTTCTTAACCATGCCAGGCTTCTCCGCAAAGGGTTGCGTTCCGACTAGTTCGTGGGGCTATCTGGTTAGAGTACGGGAGACGGGCAAGAATGTTTCAGGGGGAGTGGGGGACAACCGAGACAGGGACACCATCATTAGGAATGGTGTCTTGGACCGCCACCTAACGCTGCTTCAGCGCCCTTTGATATCTGGCCGCGATGGCGGCGATACTGTCCATGTACATTCTGCTCTCAGCGGTGTCCATTATGGCACTTCGAGTATAGAGAACACTTGCGGTAGAATCGATTAGAAGATTTAGTGGCACAACAGGAATTCCTATTTCTCTCAGAAGGTACTTGCTTGAAGAAACCACCAACGTTGGCGCTTTAACGGAATCAAGTTCGGCGGCTATCACAAGATCAAGCGAATCCTCCCTACTAGTAGCGAGGAGAAACCCCCAACCGCGTTCATTCATGAATGCTTCCCAATCGCGCCACCAGCGGGCTTCGGTCATCCCGCAGGTCGCGGATTCATCCGTCAACACTAGTAACGTGAACGGTTTATTGAACTGCTCCGGATGGGCGGCCGCGAGTTCTCTGACCGGCTGCTCAATGTGGAGGTCGCTGAGTGAATCAATACGGAGTTCCCGGTGTACGACACAGCCGATTCCGGAGAGCACCACTAACGCTGACAGAACGATCAGCGCAATGCCAAACCTTGATCTCGTGCGCATACGACCTCTACCACCTGGTTTATGAAAGCCTTTGATTCAGCCCTGTTCCCCATGAACCCTCCAATCTTCACCTGTCGGCATTGACTGTCAAGTAACAACTTGACGGGAGTGCCCAAGCGCCGCCATTCGAGTGCGTCGATCAACGTATCATCGAGCACTCTTGTGGTGTCGCTGATCCCCTCCAGATGCATTGCCCAGGCAACGTCCGCAGAGTCCGAACGTTTTGAGTAGACAGAAATGGCCCCTCCTCGTTCTCGCATCGCTGCGCAGAGCTCGCGCCATGCATCCATATCCTCGTTGCACGAAAGGCAGCTCTTGAGGTCTAGGTAAAAGACCATTTGGTAAGGCGGCGTAACTCCGGCAGTGTCTGCATATTCACAGAAGAGACTAACCGGAGCAATGGCGTGAGCACGTCGTGGGGATGTAAGATTGGTTATCACCAGTAGCACCAGGAGGCCAATCAGGATTGCCAGCCCCAATCCCATTCTTTTTACGAACAGTTTCATGGCTCAATCCTCGTGACAATGATTGTTTCCTTACAGCCGGAGCTGTCAGCCTCCGGAGCAACGAAAATGATCCGCCCGTCATCCTGGACACCGGCTACATGCCAGAGAGGGTCGACAGACAGCGGAACAAGTCGCTTGTTCACATCCCACATGGCGGTTGTGAATCGAACAATCTCCTTTCCAGCACAAATCTCCTTGCCAGTTTCGTACTGCATGATGAAGTAGCCTGGTGAGACGTAGGAGAAACTGGTCGTGTAGGTCCACTGAGAGTCCCATTCGTTCACCACAGCATCTGACTTGATTCGAGATCTCAATCGAGGTGGCTTACGAAAATCAGGGAAAGGAATTGCCACGCTGTCGAGAAGATTACCGTTCAAATCTATTACATGAATGAAGTTGTAACCCTGTATAGCCAGCCAAACTGTGCTGTCATGCGGATTGAGCGCCGGATCGCAGAAACGCATGTATCCGTTGCCGACACCGATTGAATCCCGCCACCGTGCTAGCCCTTGCGGATAGCGATAGACACGACGGTAGTCGCCACCAGTCAGCCGCTGAATTGAAACTGTCTCTTTGCCTGGTTCGAGCCAAAGGCCGGAAAGTAAGGCGCCGTTCTGTACACAAACTCCAGTAAAGAGATCGTCGTCTTTCTTCTTAAAATCCCTGGTGAGGAATGATCTGCCATCTTCAGACGCGACCAGCCGACACAGACTATTGCAGAATCCTTCGTAAATGAGGATTTCGTTGCCCTCCTCCGCAGCGTGTTGCCACATGCCCATCGGTGTGACAAGACGTGTCAGCCGCTCGTTGTCACAATAACTAAACGGCACCTGCTCTTCCAGAGGGAAACGGTCCACAAGCTTCTGGCACGAATTTGTCGACTTGTCAAACAAGTAGAGGCCGGAATCGCTCAACAATAGCAGAGTATCATCCCCAACGCACAGGACCCGACCAATATCAAACTGACGTCTTAGGTCGAGACGTTCCAAGGTGCGGAGAACTTCTGCGGTACACAATTCGACATACCCTAGGGCGAAGAGTTGTAATAGGACAGATAACACCAGCATGCGTCTGAGTATCTTCTTCATATCGCAGTGCCTTTCTTAAGTACATTTCCCTCGTCTCTACCTATCGAATCTGGCGAGCAGCGACACTCGGTCTCCAGGCGAGTTGAGAGCAGGCATATGCTATCTGACATGCCTGCTCAACCGATGTCTCACTTCACGCTTTTTGGCATGTTGGAGCGCACTAAACAAACAGATCGTGGTTGAGGTTAGATTGCTGGCCGCTGGACCTCTACTCCAGCGACCGTGCATTCTGACCCACCCGGTAAGCATCTCCTCGAGATTAGCCTTCCATTAGGATCTCTTACCTCTTCCCAGTGACCATTATAGTGCGAAATCACTACAGCGCATCCGGGTAGTACAACCGAAGTTGCCATGACCAGCAAGATAATCCCCGCGGCCACGAGTCGCGTACTCATTAGTTTCTTTAACATCTCTCACTCCTCCACATTTGTTGGTTGTTTCTTCCCCTCGGTCCTTCGGACCGCGGTCAACTTTCACTCCAGAAAACACATCAACTCCCATGCCGAACTCACACGCGAAATTGGAGTGTGATGTCCAGTAATGAGTTAGTCATGCGAACGTCGCGTGTGACCGTCACACGCGATGTGGATAACCCATCAAAGTACGAGCGAGGTACGAATTTCGGGGTTTGCGGTACGAATTTTCCGGTTTCTGGTACGAATTTGGGGGTTTTCGGTACGAATTTCGGGGGTAACGGTACGAATGCGAATTTGCGGATGTTGTGCGACAATCAGTTGCAGGTACGAGTCCGGTACGAATGCGGTACGAGCACGGTACGAGTGGAGTGTGAATTAGCGTCGAATATTGAAGGGAGACTTCGATAGGCATTGTTCAGAAGGAAGAAGAAAGAAAGAGAAGAAGCAAAAGAAGAGAAGAGAAACTTAGTCCCGATCCAGCCCGAACTTCCGGATCCGCTTCCGGATCGTCCCCTCGCTCACCCCCAACATCTCCGCCGCGCGCGTCTGATTCCAGTCGTTCTGCTCGAGGATCCGCACCAACTGCGACTCATCCGTCAACGGCAACTGATCCTGCGCGATCTCCGGCAATCTGCTCAGATCATTCTCCGCGATAACCAGCAGTTTGCGCATGAAGGTCCGCAGTTCCCGCACATTCCCCGGCCAACTGTGCGCCGAAATGATCGAACTGAGCCGCTCCAATGTCGAAGCATCGCCGTTGGTGAACTCTTTCCCGGCATCCTGCTTCACGAAATGCGCGATCAGGTCGGGGATATCCTCCATCCGGTCGGCCAGCGGCGGCAGGACGATATTGATCTCGTTAAAGCGATGGTACAGATCCGCGCGGAATCGATTCTCCCGAACCGCTTTCGCCAGGTCATGATTGGTCGCGGCGATTATCCGGACATCCACCGAACGGTCGGTCGTTTCACCCAGCCGGCGGAGACGATGCGTTTCGATGATCTCAAGTAGCTTCGCCTGCAGTTCCAGCGGCGCTTCGGCGATTTCATTGAGGAAGAATGTCCCGCCATCGGCCGCTTCAAACAATCCCGGCTTGTCCATCGAGGCGCCGGTGAACGCTCCCTTGCGATGCCCAAACAGCTCGGATTCCGCCAACTGCGACGGCAGCGCCGCGAAATTCTGCGAGAGGAACCGTCCGGTCCGCCGCGACTGGTCATGGATCCATTGCGCCAGCAGATCCTTGCCGGTCCCGGTCTCGCCAGTCAAGAGGACCGTCATATTCGAAGGCGCGACATGGGCGGCGAGATCAAGGATCGCAAGCATCCGCTTGTTGCGGGTGATGACCCGGTTGCTCGGATCGGCGGCAACCACCGGCGCGGCTTTGCGCGGCTCCAGTTTTGCCAGCGATGCGTTGATCTTTTCGAGATACGGGGCGACCTGTTCCGCTTCGCAATATTCTTTGGCGAGGTAGAGCATGGCGACCGCTTCAGAACGCTCGAACATCTCCGATGATGCCGCGGCGTAGCGGGCCACCGCCAGTTCATAACGGGCGGATATCTGGTTAAACATTTCGATCGACTTGCGGAACCAGTCACGCGCTTCGACCTGTTTTTTGTCATGCGCGGCGACCTGGCCGAAGACACGCCAGCAGGCGGCGATCTCCAGACGTTGGCCGATCTTTTCGGCGACTGCCAATGCTTCGGTGGCATGCTTCTGTGCTTCGGCGAATTTGCCGGTGGCGACAGCGCAATCAGCCTGAAGCCGTTTTATCTGCGAGACAAGGGCGGACTCAGGAGCGATGCGGAGGGATATCTCAAGTCCAGCGCGGAGCGCCTTGCGGCACTCGGCGAATTTCTGTTGCTGCAGATAGAGGAAGCCGAGGTTTTCGTAGTAGAGGGCCTCCTGGTGCGGGAATTCGGCGACGAGTAGTCTACATTTATCAAGTAACTCAATCGCAACCACAAATTGGCCCTGCATTGCGAATGGGAGGGAAGAATTCACGTAGAAGATTGCAGCGTTCTTCGGTCCCTGGCACAGAACGGAGTCTCTAACGAAATCAAATGTTCCTCGGCACTGATGTATTCGTCCGCCTAACAAGTAGACATAGGCAAGATTGGTCTTAACCGCAATTTCAGCGGCGAGATCACCAACTTCTGCATAAAGAACCGCGGAGCGCTCTAAATTGCTGGCGGCACTGTCAACCTTACCCAATTGCAGAGCTACCAGCGAAAGTTGATTCAAAGCCGCCGCTGCATTAACCAGTTTACCGGACCGGAAACAAGCAGCATAAGACTCCATTAAGGATTCTTGGGCATCCCTATGCTTTCCGAGTGCAGTCTGCCGCCAACCCCGCAGGTACTTGGACTTCCCATAGTAACCATTTGAATCAACATGTCGGAAAAACTCTATTGGCTCGTCAAGTAAATCAACGGAGTAGTCACCTAAGTACAAGCACGACTCTGTAAAGAGGATGCAAAAGAGGGCATTCTCTTCTGGGGTAAGTGAACCTCTGTCGACTCCCTTAAGAATCTCCAGAGATGTTGAGTATTCTCTACTCTGAAGCTGTGACTGAGCCAGCACTAACTGCTGGTTGGGTTGCTTCTTGTGCATCTACTTCTCTGTTGATTTCTATTTGTAGCAGAATTTGGTGCCACTGGTGCCCAATCCAGCTGCAAACCTTCTGGACAAGATTCATTTCAACATTCACCGGCTGCGGACGGGTTTCCGAACCCTTCAAAGTCGCAGGATTTATCCATCCCCCGTCATCCGTCTCCCCCTGCACATGCGTCACCGTCTTGATATCATATGGCCGTTGGCGGGTGAACGCCGGCGACGCACACAGACAGATGCTGAACGCGATCAGCAACAGCCAGACCATGAGCCGAGTCATGGTCGACCTGTGCATGTTTTTCCCTACCATTGGGCACTCTCCTTCGTCTGAGGCTCCACTGGCGGTTGAGGCTGATCAATGATCGATATCCAAAGTTGAGCGAGGAAATGAGAGAATTGACTAATGACGCTGCGATGCTCCGCCACGCTATTCTGGGGCGCTTTGTATTGGGAAACGCCTCCGGCCCAACCCGTATCATCCGTCTCTTTCTGGACGTGCGTGACCGTCTTGATATCATATGGCCGCTGAAGGCTGAACGCGGACGGAGAAAACAGGCAGACGCAGAACGCGATCAGCGCTATCCAGACAGCCATTCGCCCGACTGCCCCGCGACCCATGGTTCTGCTTCCCATACAACACACTCCTTGAGATGAGTTTTGGCGGCTTTACCTTATATATCGGCCAAAACCAACGTCGAATCAAATGGGAATAAAATAACGCACCCGACCGTCCGCTGGACGGCGACTGAAGTAGTGATCGGTACTGTTGACAATGCGTGCGCTTCTCTCAAGAATCCCACCCGATATCGCGCGTTTGATTATATGGGTAACATAGCCTCTGTTGACTCGTTCTGTCAACGGAAATCTATGTCGGAAGGGGAGATGCCGGCCCCCGCACGTCCGCGTTTCCTACTGCCGGAAAATGACAGTGAGCGCGGTTTTGACCTCTCGCATCTGGAAACAACGAATTGCTTGTCAGAGAATCGGTTTGCTGAAAAGTGACTGACAGAATCTGTCATTGAAGTAACATGGAGTATGCGCGCCGGTATCCCAAATCTGCCACACCGGGGGAAAAGTTTTTTTTGAAGCTGAGGGCTCAGGGCGGGGTAACGGCCGCGTGACCAGGCGAATATGCGGGCCGGACGATTCTGCTCCTTCGCCCGACCAGTAGATCAATTCGCGGTTACTTGAGCAACTGAAGCACCAAGAGGATCAGTGCTCCCGATGCCGCCAGAGACATCCCGAACGACGCGTACAGATGTCCCGGCGCCTCATAGCATTTTGTCATGTCCATTGACACACGGAACCGGCGATACCAGGGGATTGCGAAATACTCCGCGCGTCGATAGCGAAGCGAGACAAGTTGCAGGATGAGGCCGACCAAAATCAGCCCCCCCCCCGAGACGAAATAGAGCGTCATGTGCATGCGATACCTCCAGTCTCTCTATGACACCAACAAAAATGTGCATCGATCCTGAGCCTTACTTTGTCGCGACTGAATTAACTCCGGGTTGGATTCCTCCTGTTGAGCATCTTGATGGCCACAAGGGTTACGCACCCTGAGACGAGGCCGACCGCAATGCCTATCAGTACCGATTGCAGAACCGTCAGGTCCGAGCCGGCCGAATAGAAAATGGTCATCGTCACCACGAAAGTTGACACCACACCGGCGGCGACCGCGTTGTTGTTCCCAGAACGAGTCTGATTCGTCGACATGAATCCTCCTGGTCGGTTCACCCTATCACCTTCACTTTCATTTTGCTTCTATCAAAATAAATACCTCCGACGAGTAGTGCTCTCATGGCATGGTGCGGACCCACATATAGAGAAGGAGGCCGAACATGATGCAGGCGAGTGACGCGATATGCATCTTCTGGCCGACCGGAGTGAGATAGTCTACCGATGACCAGGGGACGAACCATCCCCGGAAACTGAACCATCCGGCCGCCTTGCCGGCCTCGGATCGGTGCATCCGCATCATGACCCTGAGCACCAGGCCAGTGACCAGAAACAACAATGCAAGAATCAGAGTTGCTGTTTGCATGAGATCTCCCTTCATGTCACATTCGCAAATGACTCCAGAATACACAACTCAAATTTTCGCGTGAGCATCTCTCCAAAGTGCCGGGTCCGCTGGAAAAGTCGGGTGGGTGGACACGAACCCGGGCACTCTGGTTTCGATGCATTGACAAGTTCAGGCTTCACGCCTCCCCCCAACACATCAACTCCCGTGCCAACCTCACACGCGAAATTGGAGTGTGATGTCCAGTAATGAGTTAGTGATGCATCAGTCGCGTGTGACCGTCACACGCGATGTGGATAACCGGCGAAAGTACGAGCGAGGTACGAATTTCGGGGTTTGCGGTACGAATTTTCCGGTTTCGGGTACGAATTTGAGGGTTTTCGGTACGAATTTCGGGGGTAACGGTACGAATGCGAATTTGCGGATGTTGTGCGACAATCAGTTGCAGGTACGAGTCCGGTACGAATGCGGTACGAGTAGAGTACGAGTTGCGTGTGCGGAACAGGATAGATTGATCTGTCAAGTGGATCCCAGCATTCGCTGGGATGAGGCGGGTGTGCTATCGTTTGGATGAGGCGTGCGTTGGTTCGCTGGGGTAAGGCGCGAAAAGCAGACTAGCTCAGCGTGAATGCGAGTGTGCCGAACACCTGGCCGTTGACGATGATCTCGATCTTGTGCTTCCCCGGATAATGTTTGCGCGTGGTCATCTCGCGGAAGGAGTGTTTCGATGATAGCGCGAGCGATTCACCGGCGTTAAGCGATTTCTCGACCAGCTTGAATACTTTCCCGCTCAGTTTCCCATCCGCTTTTACATAATGCACTTTGTAATCGATCGCCAGCTTTTGCGTCTTCTTCGCGCGTGAGAGGATCTCAAAAGAAAGAACCGCTTCACCGCCGATCTTCGCTTTCGCGGGTGTCAGCTTGAGTTTTGTGATCTCAACCTGCGGATTCGACGTGAACCCGAACAGCCTGAAGACCTCCGGCGTCCCTTGCTTGATGAGCGAACGGCAGGCGCGCTTGAGGATCCAGTTTGTGCGCGGG
>JAYRFH010000080.1:0-13078 GCA_041908405.1 Candidatus Zixiibacteriota bacterium | reverse complement strand
TTACCCCGTGTGCCTTACCATTAGCCGTATATTAAACTTGGCATACTGGGAAAGCCGCAACGCGGCAAAACGACCCTCTTTAACGCCGCCGCCGGCGCGCAGGAGACGGTCGGAGATTTTTCGCAGGCTGTGCACCGGGCAGTCATAAAGGTCCCCGATGACCGGCTATTGAAGCTAGCGGAGATCGTCAGCCCAAAGAAGATCACCTACGCTGAGATAGAGTTTCTCGATGCTCCCGGATTCTCGGGCGAAGGGAAGAAGTCATCCGGGCTGGAGATCCATCCGGATCTTCGAAAGATGGACGCCTTCATGCTGGTGATCGACGCCTTCTCCGGCGAGGCAAAACCGGAGGCGGATATCCGCGCTCTTATCGAAGAGATGATCCTGTTGGATCAGGCGATGATCGAATCGAGTATCGAAAAGCGGGCGCGCAAAGCGAAACTGACCGGCGACAAATCCGAAGAGCGCGAGATGGACATTATGAAGCGCTGTCTCGCGTTTCTCGAGCAGGAAAAGCCGCTTCTGGAGATGGAACTTCACGAAGATGAAGCCAAGCTGATCCGCGGCTATCAATTCCTCTCGCAGAAACCGATCCTGATAGTCATCAATATCGGAGAGAACGACCTCACACAGGCGTCATCGACCGGCGAGAAGTATGCGCATTTGAAGGAGCCGGGGAAGCGCGAGGTCGTGGTCTGTTGCGGCAAGATCGAGGCGGAACTTGTCTCACTCGATGCCGACGAACGGAACGCGTTCCTGCAGGATCTGGGGATCGACCGTCCGGCCATGATCCAGGTTGTCCAAAAGTCGTACGAACTTCTCGGCCTGATCTCGTTCCTGACCGCTGGCGAGCCCGAAGTACGAGCCTGGACAATTCGCAAAGGGACCAACGCGCAACATTCGGCAGGCGTAATCCACTCCGATATCGAACGCGGATTCATCCGCGCTGAAGTCACCAAGTACGACGACTATATCGCCCTGAAGACCCCGGCCGCGCTGAAAGCCGCGGGGAAGCAACGGCTCGAGGGGAAAGAGTACATCGTCCAGGACGGCGACGTTATCCTCTTCCGGTTCAACGTGTAACGGGGAAGGGAACTGTCCGCGGGGCGGCTCGTTTAAGAGAGCACCCTCGGCCGGGCTGTTCATTTTTTGCACTCCCCGCCGATACTGTGTAGAGGTAACCAAGGACACTGAACAGCATGGAGATAGAGTGTCGACAGTCATTGACAACATAGCCCGCGGCACCCAGGTAGATAACCAGACTCTGCCGATCCTTCCCCTTCGCGGGACGATCGTCTACCCGTATCTGGTAGTACCGCTTATGATCCAGCAGGTCGATCAGACCCGGTTGGTGGATGACGCATTGATGCGTGGGTCACGTATCGGGCTGTTCCTGCAGAAAGATTCCAAGATCGAGAACCCCGGACCAGACGATCTGCACGCGGTCGGTACCTCGGGGAATATTCTGAAAATGCTCCGCTTCCCGGATGGGACGGTTCGCTTCCTGATGCAGGGGATCAGCCGAATCAAGATCAAGCGGTTTACCTCGACTCAGCCATATCTGATGGCGGAGATAGAAGAACTTCCGGAGTCGACGCGTGAGAATGTCCGGATGGAGGCGCTACAGCGGAATATCATTGAGCGCGTCAAAACGCTGGTCGAACTGGCGCCGTATCTGAATGAAGAGTTCCATGTGACGGCGATCAACCAGGATACACCTTCCAAGCTGGTAGACTTCATCGCTTCAAATCTGAATATCGCCATCGAACAGAAACAGCAGTTGCTGGAAGAGCTGGATGTGTACCGTCGGATGCAGACTCTGCACCAGTCGATCAACAAAGAGATCGAGGTGCTGGAACTGTCGCAGAAGATCCAGGCGCAGGCCGCCAGTGAACTCGGCAAATCCCAGCGCGATTACATCCTCCGCGAGCAGATGAAGGCGATCCGCCGCGAGTTGGGGGATATCGATGAGAAGGGGGATGTCGAGGAGTTTGAGAAGAAGATCACCGCGTCCGGCATGCCACAACAGGCTGAACAGGCCGCGCGCAAAGAGCTGGAACGCCTGTCACACATGTCGCCATCCTCGGCGGAGTACACGGTCTCGCGCACTTATCTCGACTGGCTGGTCAGCCTGCCGTGGATAAAGTCCAGCAAGGATGTTCTGGATCTGAAGAAAGCGAAGAAGGTTCTCGATGAGGACCATTACAATCTGGTCAAAGTTAAAGAGCGCATCTTAGAGCATCTTGCGGTTCGCAAACTGAAGTCCGATATCAAAGGCCCTATCCTCTGTTTTGTCGGCCCGCCCGGAGTCGGAAAGACCTCGCTCGGCAAATCCATCGCTCGCGCGATGGGGCGCGAATTCGTCCGCGTGTCGCTCGGCGGCATGCGGGATGAAGCGGAGATACGCGGACACCGGCGTACCTATATCGGCTCACTGCCGGGGCGGATAATCCAGTCGCTCAAGCGGTGCGGCACCAACAACCCGATCATCATGCTCGATGAGATAGATAAGCTCGGCTCAGATTTCCGTGGCGACCCGGCCTCGGCACTACTCGAAGTGCTTGATCCGGAGCAGAATGATACCTTCACCGATCACTATTTGGATCTTCCGTTCGATCTGTCCAAGGTGATGTTTATCACGACGGCGAATATGCTCGAGCCGATCCCGCCGGTATTGCTGGATCGTATGGAAGTGATCAATATCCCGGGTTACACCGACCATGAGAAGTTGGCGATCGCGCGGGAACATCTGATCCCAAAGCAAGTCGAGAATCACGGATTATCTTCTGCTCAGCTTGTGATGGAAGACAGCGCCGTGATGGCGCTGATAGATAATTACACGCGCGAATCCGGACTTCGCAATCTGGAGCGCGAGATAGCGTCGTTGACGCGCAAGGTCGCGCGCAAGGTAGCGTCCGGTTACAAAGGGAAAACGACCCTTACCAAAACGGATGTCCCGAAACTGCTCGGCCCACGCCGCTTCACCCGCGAAGTGACGGCACGTCACGGCCGCATTGGTGTTGTGCCGGGGTTGGCTTATACCTCGGTGGGCGGCGATGTGCTGTTCATCGAAGCTACGGTCATGCCGGGGAAAAACTCGGTCGTGTTGACCGGACATCTTGGCAATGTGATGAAAGAATCCGCGCAGGCGGCTTTGTCCTTCATTCGGACCAACGCGCAAGATCTGGGACTTCGGCCTGAGATATTCGATGGCCGCGACATTCATATTCATGTCCCGGCAGGCGCGACTCCCAAAGATGGCCCTTCCGCGGGTATCACCATGGCGGTGGCTCTGGCCTCAGTCTTTACGCGTCGACCGATCAAGGCTCGTTTGGCGATGACCGGTGAGATAACTCTCCGCGGAGAGTTGCTTCCTATCGGCGGACTCAAAGAGAAACTGCTTGGCGCGGTCCGCGCCGGTATTACGACCGTCATATTGCCGGAGGAGAATCGCAAGGATCTGGTGGAGATACCGGCGGATATCCGGAAGAAGCTTGAGATAAAGTACTTTTCGGATGTTCTGGCGGCGATTAAGTTTGCGTTGGATAAACCGGTGATGGCTCACCCGAAGAAGCCGACCGCGACAAAACGCAGCTAACCAAGGATTCAGCATGAAATTGGTCACCGCGGCTCAGATGCGAGCCATCGACCGCGAGACGATCGATCAGTACGGTATCCCCGGCCCGACTCTGATGGAGAACGCCGGCCGGGGCGTCTCCGATTTCATACTCACCAATCTTATCAGCGGCGACCACCATTCGGTCGCCATTTTCTGCGGAAAAGGGAACAATGGTGGCGATGGCCTGGTGGTCGCACGGCACCTTTTCGAAGCGGAGATCCCCGTCACAGTCTATCTGCTTGGTGCAACTGCTTCGATGACCGATGACGCCCGCCTCAATTACGACCGTGCGCTGCGTATCGGTGTCGCAATGCAGGAAGTCACTTCATTGGCAGAACTCCCGGAAACACTTTCGGCTGACATCATTGTTGACGCCATCTTTGGTACCGGATTCACGGGCATACCGTCAGGCGTCGCGGCGCTGGCGATAGATTATATCAACCGCCAGGGAGCAAGTGGACGCGAAGTCGTATCCATCGACCTTCCGTCAGGACTCAATGCCGATACAGGCACATATGACGGCTCGGTGGTGAAGGCGACCCACACTTGCACGCTCGGTCTCCCCAAATACGGATTGTATCTATCGCCGGGACGCGAATTGACCGGGCGCGATGTGGCGATAGTTCCGATAGGACTTCCCGAAGAACCGGTCGAGGCGATGAAACTGCATCTCGACCTGACGATCGAGGACGATATCAAGCGCTGGCTGCCGGAACGAAAAGCGGATGGCCACAAAGGGGATTTTGGAAAGCTGTTTGTCTTGGCAGGTTCGATGGGGATGACCGGCGCGGCCGCGCTTGCGGCGCAGGCGGCCATGCGGACCGGCACAGGGCTGGTCCGGATCGGCTGTCCGTCCTCGACTCTCCCGATTATCGCGATCAAAACCACCGAGGCAACGTCGGTTGCGTTGCCCGAAGTGAAACGATATGGCGCGCTGGCGTTGCGGTCGCTCGGCGAAATACGCAAGCATGCGGCCGAACATGATGCGATAGTGGTTGGCCCGGGAATCGGGCGACACCATGAAACGCGCGAATTGATCCGTCGGCTGATCGACAAGCTGGAGACGCCCGCCATTCTCGATGCGGATGGCCTCAACGCGTTTGAGGGAGTGCTTGAATTGCTGGAGATGCGCTCCGGCAATGCGCCGCTGGTGTTGACTCCTCATGCGGGGGAGTTTCATCGGCTGACCGGCGTCATGCCACCGTCGGACATTCAACAGCGATCATTTGTGGCGATCGATTGCGCCAGGCGCCTTCGCGTCACTCTGGTACTCAAGGGGAGTCCGACTCTGATCGCTTCAGAGAAGGGCGCGTGCTATCTCAATCCGACAGGAAACTCAGGGATGGCGACAGGTGGGTCAGGAGATGTTCTCTCCGGCATGATCGGCGCGCTACTGGCGCAGGGCATCGACGCATTTGAAGCGGCTGTCACCGCGGTTTATATGCACGGGGCGGCAGGGGATATTGCCGCCGATATGCTGACTGAGCGGGCGATGGTCGCGGGGGATATGATCGACTGTCTTCCTGAGGCCTTTATGGCGCTGGAGAAGCGCTAAACTTCAGTTGTTGAATAACTCACCTCTTCCTCGCTTTCACCTAAACATCAATCCAAACCGCAACGAGGCGCTACCGACATCACCGAACTTCTCAACCTGTGGGCAGATGGCCAAACCGACGTCGCCGGATGTGTCAAATACCATATCAAGTTCGAAACGGAATGCCATCTTCGATTCGTTTTCGTAACCTACGGGCCTGGAATAGAGAATGGTCACGCAAGGAGCAACCGGCTTCGCCCAACTGCTCAGATTGCTGGAGAGCGCCAAGCCAAACCGGAGATTGCCGTCAGGGTCTTCCGCCCTTTCGTAGCTGAATACGCCTGCGTCCGGGATAAGTATGTCAAACTCCAGCCGCGCCGAAAAAGAGATCGGGTCGGCAGCTTCTCTGTCTTGCTTAATCAGGGCATACCCCAGAAATGGAGTGATGACGTGGCAATTGTGACGAGTGGGGGTTGGACCACCGACCGGACTGTAGCGTGCGCCGGCATCAATTCTACCACTGGGCGAGTAACTGACTTCGAATCCCAGTCCAGAGACGGAGCCGTTGTCGCCGAACGCCCAATTCGGGCCACATGTGACCAGGGTGCCGTGAGAATCGACTGGCAGAAGCAATGATTGCGCCAATGGAGAAGAGATCAGGAACAGACAGAACAGACCGGATATGAGCGAACAATGCACCAATGCCTCCCGATGGCAGTACGATAGTTATCCTAACATACTACCCGAACGGGGATAAGTCAATCCGTGTTGTAAAAAAAACGAACGGTACTTAGTGGCGGGTGCTGGCCAGATCCTTAAGCGAAAGTTTGCCGTACACCTGTTCGACCACGCCGCGGGCATCATTGAGAACCCCTATGGCGCTGCGACAAATGGGGAGCATCTCGGCGACCTCATTCCGGTTACCGGTCTCCAGTGGACCCTCGATCGCTTCGATGATCTTGAGAAAACTGATCTCTCCGGCCGGAACTCTCAACGTAAACCCACCCTTTGATCCGCGATGGGCATTGACCAGACGAGCGCGGGTCAATTGGCGCATAACTTTCATTGTTGAATCATAGGGAAGATTGCATTCGCGGCAGATCTCGCGAACCATCACCGGTCGTTCCGAATTTGCGCCGGCCAAATAGCCAAGCGCGGAAAGTCCGTACATCATCGAAGTACTGAGTTTGAGATCCATGCTGTCCGTCCAATGTTGATAGTGTGCCTGTTCTGTCCACCGGCGCAAAACGCGTTAGCCCCCGGCCAGACATTGACATTTTCGAATTGTGTGACTGCTCCGGAACGGATACCACAGACCTTGCGGGAAGGCTTTCATGAAGATGAAGGATACCCGGACCTGAAAGCTGACCTATTTAACCATTTCTGCTATCTCTATGTCAATTCCTTTTTTACGCACTTTCGTGATTCAGGTAAAGTAAGAGTCCCCATGCCCACATTGATGTCCGGCCTCAATGACGATAATGAAGCCCATGTATCAATATTTCTCGGCCCGTAATGTGACCCGATGTTGTCAATAAACTGATTGGTAATCCGTCGAATAATTCAGGGGAGAATGTACCAAGTTTTCAATGTAGATGTTTTACGTCTCTGAATCCGGGCCCTCCACGCACTTCTTTCGGCTGGACATGGCGTCTTCGAAACACCGACATAAAAATGGACAAACTTCTTTTTGTAGATAAACATGAACTGACAGAAAATGACAAAGGCGGCCGATGGCCGCCTTTGCGCTTACGCTTCATCCGCCCCGTGGCATTTCTTGTATTTTTTCCCCGATCCGCACGGGCAGGGATCATTTCGTCCGACCTTCGCCAAATTCCTGCGCGCCGGTTGCGCGGTCTGTCCGCCCGCCTGCGAAGCCGCCGCCATTGGATTAGTCCCCCCACCCGCTTCGGCCACTGCCGCCTGAGCCTGTGTGGCCATCCCCATATTGGTGGAATCGGCGTGAGTTGCGACCATCGCCGGTTCGCGCCGCGTCGCCCTGGCCTGCTGGGGGACATTCACTTGCAGTTTGTACACCAGATTGACGATATCCCGGTCGATCTCGACGATCATCTCTTCAAACATCTTGAATGCTTCTCGCTTGTAAATATCGATCGGTTTCCCCATGCCGCCATGGTAGGCGCGGAGTCCGATACCGGTGCGCAGTTCATCCATCTCCGCGAGATGGTCGCGCCAGTGGCGGTCGATGGTCGAGAGGACCGCGTACCGCTCGAGCTGCCGCATGATATCCTGGCCGTACGCGGTCTCCTTCTGTCGGTAGATGCCCATCACTGCGTTCGTCAGATGTTCCTTCAGCGATTCGCGCGTCTGCTTGACTAGTTCCTCCTGGCTGACCTGGAAATGGAGCATGAAGGTCTTGCGCAGATCCTCCTGCAGGCTCGCGATATTCCAGTTCTCCGGATACTCCTTCTCGGCGCAGTGTGCATCGATATAGCTATCCAGCACATTATCGATCAACTCCAGGACCTCATCCTGGATCGATTCGCGCTCGAGCGCGGCCAGGCGGCGCTCATATATCCATTTGCGCTGAACATTCATCACGTCGTCGTATTCCAGCGTATGTTTGCGAATCGCGAAGTTCTGCGTCTCAACTTTTTTCTGGGCTCGTTCGATCGCGCGGGTCACCATCGGATGCGTGATCACCTCGCCATCCTTCACGCCGAGACGATCCATGATGGATCCAAGTCTCTCGCCGCCGAACAGGCGCATCAGATCGTCTTCGAGGGAGAGGTAGAAGATCGACGAACCCGGGTCACCCTGACGACCGGAACGTCCGCGAAGCTGACGGTCGATTCGCCGTGATTCATGTCGTTCGGTACCGATGATATGCAGGCCGCCAACCTCGGTCACCCCCTGCCCGAGTTTGATATCCGTACCACGGCCGGCCATGTTGGTGGCGATAGTCACTCCCTGGCGACGTCCCGCGTCGGCCACGATCTCGGCCTCACGCTGGTGCTGTTTGGCGTTGAGCACATTGTGCGGGATCCCCTGGCGCTTGAGCATGCGAGATAAAGTCTCGGAAACTTCGACAGAGATAGTACCGACCAGCACCGGCTGACCGATCTTGTATTTTTCGGTTATCTCCTCAATGATGGCGTTGTATTTCTCGCGACGAGTGCGGAATATCTGATCATCCTGATCATCACGGATGCATTCCTTGTTGGTTGGAATAACCGCGACATCGAGCTTGTATATCTCCCAGAACTCGCCCGCTTCCGTCTCGGCGGTACCGGTCATACCGGCCAGCTTTTCGTACATGCGGAAGTAGTTCTGCAAAGTGATGGTCGCCAGGGTCTGTGTCTCCGCCTCGATGCGCACGCCTTCTTTCGCCTCGATCGCCTGATGGAGTCCGTCGGAGTAACGACGTCCCGGCAGGATGCGCCCGGTGAACTCATCGACGATCATCACCTTCTCGTCCTGGATCACATACTCGACATCTTTTTCATACAGCGAGTAAGCGCGCAGGAGTTGGTTGATGGCGTGGACTTTCTCGGACCGTTCGGCATGCAGACGGTAATATTCGTCTGTTTTCTTCTGCCGCTCTTCGGGCGTGATGTTCTCGTTTCCCTCTAATTCCGAGAGCAAGGTGGAGAGATCCGGGATCTCGAACAGCTTCTGCACATCCGGCGCGAACTGCGCGTTCCCTTTATCCGTGAGCGCGATCGTATGTTCACGTTCATCGATGAAGAAGTAGAGCCGGTCGTCGATCTCGTGCAGCTTTTTGTCGCGCATGTAGGATGACTCGACGTCGGTGATGAGCCTTTTCATCCCCGGCTCTTTGACCAGCTTGAGGAGTCGCTTGTTTTTGGGGGCGCCGCGCTGGGCCGCCAGCAAGAGTGAGCCGGCCTCAAATTCGTTTTCCGACTTCCCCTCCTGAAGCATCGACTCCGCCTGGGCGATCATGTCGTTCACCATCTGCGTCTGCTTACGGACCAGGGTGTCGACAGTCGATTTCATCTCGCGGTAGCGGTCGTGAACGTTGGATTCTTCAACCACGCCCGAAATGATCAGTGGTGTTCGCGCCTCGTCGATAAGGATCGAGTCGACTTCGTCGATAATGGAATAATTGAAATTCCGGTGCACCCGGTCTTCGGCGCGCTGCGCCATGTTATCGCGCAGGTAATCAAATCCGAACTCGTTCGCGGTGCCGAACGTGACATCCTTGGCATACTGTTCACGGCGTTCGACATTGTTCATCTGATTCTGGATAACGCCGACTGTCAGGCCGAGGAACTCGTAGATCTTACCCATCCACTCGCGGTCGCGCATGGCCAGGTAGTCGTTGACCGTAACAATATGGACACCTTTGCCGGAGAGCGCATTGAGATAGGTAGGGAGGGTCGCGACCAGGGTTTTTCCTTCACCGGTTGACATCTCAGCGATTTTCCCCTGGTGCAGCACCATTCCGCCCATCAACTGGACATCGAAGTGCACCATATTCCAGGTGGTCTCCATACCGACAACATCCCAGGTATGTCCGACATGACGGCGGCAGGCTTCTTTGACGACCGCGAATGCTTCGGTGGCGATGTCGTCCAGGGTCTCGCCATTGGCGAGGCGGCTCCTGAACTCATCGGTTTTGGCACGCAGTTGATCGTCGGAGAGTTGCTCGTATTCAGCAAAGAACTCGTTTATCTCATCCACGTAGGGACGCATTTTTTTGACATCCCGTTCGTGTTTGGTGCCGAACAGTTTCGTAAGAAAATTCTTCATTGCGTTGGTTTGTCCATTTATCCGTTTTTGGCTGCCGGAAGGATAACATATCCATAGGCAGAGTACAAATTATCTCTTCTGTAACGGCGGGGCCATCGACAAAGTGCCGCCTCCACAACTTTTTAGCGAACAAGGGATTATACGGCAGTTCCGCCAATCGGTTGACCTGGATGATGCCCAATGTTCGGGGTCGCGCTCATTTGTCGCGACCCAAACGCGATTTCCGGACGTTACACCTGCAGAGGAGACCATCCGGATGAAAGACCACTTTCTGAAGCTGTTCACATACAACGAATGGGCCAATAAGCGGCTCTTCGTGAAACTCCCCGATGTGATCGACCAGGACCCGACCATTCTCCTGCTCTTCAGCCATCTGGTCATGGCGGAGAAGGTCTGGCTCAGTCGAGTTCGCGGCACCGGCGAAACCTATAAGATATGGGACCCGATCCCCCTTCCCGAACTTATCCGTCACATCAATCAATCCGCCCAATTTTGGACCGCGTTCATCCAAGGACTCACCGACAGGCAGTTCCGCGAACCGATATCGTATTTGAATCTGAAGGGTGTACCATTCCAGAACACCGTTGAAGAGATAGTCGCGCATACGGTCAATCACTCCACGCACCATCGCGGGCAGATCGTCATGCGCATTCGCCAGCAGGGTCACACGCCGCCTGTGCTGGATTACATAGCATTCACTCGAAATGAGTAGCCCGATTCTCCTTGCCGCCATCCGCCGGGAGACATAGCTTATTGGCCATGGGAAGTCCGGAACCAGGGATTGTCATTGGGACTCAGGGGAAGTCGTTCGACGTGCGTCTGGAGGGAGGGGCGCGCCTCGTTTGCGAAGTGCGCCAGAAAGTGAAATTCCGCACGGAACGTCAGTCTCCGGTGACTGTCGGCGATGATGTTCTCGTGACACTCGCTGATCACGCTTCCGGTGTGATCGAGCAGGTGTTGCCGCGAAAGACCTCCTTCTTCCGCCCTTCGAAGGGGAAGGAGGGGACCAAACAAGTCATCGCGGCCAATCTCGACCAACTGGCTATTGTCAGTTCGGTCATGTCTCCACCGCTCAAGACCGGATTGATAGACAGATTCCTGATCGCCGCCGCACTCGGCCAGCTGACACCCAGTGTGATCATAAATAAGATCGATCTGGGGAAGCCTGATGATCTTGATGGCGTCATCGATGAATACCGCAACCTCGGCTGCCAGGTAGTGACAACATCGGCGCAGACTCGACATGGACTTGACGAGCTAACGAGACTTCTGTCCGACCATCGGACGCTTTTTGTAGGGCACTCGGGTGTTGGCAAATCAACCTTGTTGAATGGACTAATTCCCGGCCTCGACCTCCGGACTCGCCAGTTATCCGAACGTACCCGCCGCGGCCAGCATACTACCACCACAATTCGGCTGTATGAATTGCCGTCGGGTGGGTTTGCGGTCGATTCACCCGGACTGAAGGTGATGGGGTTATGGGAGGTTCGACGGGAGGAAATGCCCGACTATTACCCGGATTTCCGTAAGTATCAGATCGACTGCAAATTCCAGCCCTGCAGCCATCTCCACGAACCCGGCTGCGCCGTCCAGAAGGCGGTCGCGGAGGGGAGGATACGGCGCTTCCGTTATGACAATTATTTAGCCATCGCCAACTCCCTCGAGGAGGAGCCCTGGTGACTGCAGAAGTCGGCTAAGTTACCGATATAGAAGAAGATGGCAAAGACAAGTCATATCGAATTCAGGGTCGGAGTGATCACCCTCCTGGGGTTCGCCATTCTGCTTGCCTCCCTCTATTGGCTACAGGGGTACAAGATGGAGCGGAATGCCCAGCGTATCCGGGTGATGTTCTCCGATGTCGGAACGCTCTCTGCCGGTGACCGTGTCACCGTCTCTGGTGTACACAAAGGGAAGGTCAACAACCTGCAGTTGACGGGCGAAGGGGTGATGGTGGAGTTGTTGCTGTACCGCGATGTTGACCTGCATCGCGATGCCCAGTTTGTCATCAAAAACCTCGGCGTGATGGGGGAGCGGTTTATCGCGATCCATCCCGGCGAGGCGATAGAACGGTATGACACCGCCATGGTGGCGATCGGTAAATCCGAGGTAGGCATTCCGGAATTAATGGGGATCGTCGGCGACATCGTTATCGAACTTCGCAATATGGTCAACGGAATTCGCCAGACTGTGGCGTCGGATACGTCGCTGGCCCGATTCAACCGGACCGTCGCCAATATGGAGAGCCTTTCGCATTCACTCGTCGGTCTGATGGATCGTAATGAGAGCAAGCTTGACCGGACAGCCGACAACGTGGTCAAGGCATCCGAGCAGATGTCCCAGATGATCGCCCGCAACGCCGAGATGGTTGATTCAACCGTGAACCGTTTCAATCAGGCGAGTATCGGTCTGGACAGCCTGATACAGCATCTGGACACGCTCTCCAGCGATATGCGCCTTTTCGCCGAGCAGCTTAATAATGGCGATGGCACACTGCAGTTGATGATGAAAGATCGCCGCCTGTACGACGACCTGCGCGGCACCGCCGACAATATCGACGCGCTGATAGACGACATCCGCGCCAACCCCCGCAAGTATATCAATCTGAAAGTTGAGATCTTTTAGTTTATGACCAAATTCCGCCTGGCTATTGGACTGCACAACCATCAACCGGTGGGGAATTTTGATCACGTTTTCGAGGAAGCTCATCAGCAGGCGTACAAGCCGTTCCTGGAACTGTTCGCCCGTTATCCCAAAATATCCCTCTCGCTGCATCAGTCCGGCATTCTCTGGGATTGGCAGGAGAAACACCATCCGGAATATCTCGATCAGGTCAGACATCTGGTTCAATCCGGCCGGATAGAACTGATGACCGGCGGGTTCTACGAACCGATCCTCACCTCCATTCCGACGCGCGATCTGCATGGCCAGATCGAGAAGTTGACCAACTACCTGACAGCACACTTCCACTCGCCGATCAGCGGACTCTGGCTGACCGAGCGCGTTTGGGAGCCGCATCTACCGAAAGTCCTGGCACAGTCTGGTGTAGAGTACTTGCCGGTCGATGATACGCATTTCCTGTTCGCCGGCATGGAGCGAGCCAAACTGACCGGTTCATTCGTGACCGAGTTTGAAGGGGAGACGGTTATTATACTGCCGATCCAGAAAAAACTCCGCTACCTCATTCCGTTCGG
>JAYRFH010000079.1:0-3500 GCA_041908405.1 Candidatus Zixiibacteriota bacterium | reverse complement strand
CGGTCGGTGATATCATCGTCGTCGCCGTCAAAGAAGCGATCCCGGGCGGAACGGTGAAGAAATCGGAAGTGTGCAAGGCGGTCGTGGTCCGTACCAAGACCAACCTTCGTCGCAAAGACGGCTCACTCATCCGGTTCAGTGATAACGCCGCGGTGATCATCAACGAGCAGAACGAGCCGCGTGGAACCCGTATCTTCGGACCTGTTGCCCGTGAACTCCGCGAAAAACAGTTCATGAAGATCGTATCCCTCGCCCCAGAGGTAATTTAAAGGGAAGCTGACAACGCTATGCGGATCAAAAAAGGTGATACAGTATTTGTCCGGAGCGGGGCTTACAAAGGTACGACCGGACGCGTTCTCTTCGTCAATACCGACAAAAACACGATATTGGTCGAAGGCGTGAACAAAAAGCAGCGCCACCAGCGCCCTTCCCAGCGAAACCAAAAAGGCGGGATCGTCAGCAAAGAAGCTCCCGTCCACATCAGTAATGTGGCCCTGATCGATTCTGCATCCGGTGGTCCCACTCGTCTCGGCACCAAGCTGATCGACGAGGGAGGCGTGATGAAGCGCGTTCGGATCAGCCGCAAATCAGGTGAGATAGTCTGAGGCTCAGTAAGATGACACGACTGAAAGAAAAATTCGAAAACGAAGTGCGGCCCAAACTGATGAAGGATAATAGCTATTCCTCCGTCATGCAGGTGCCGCGCCTGTCCAAGATCACCATTAACATTGGTGTGGGCGAAGCAACGCAGAACTCGAAAACGCTTGATGCCGCGGTCGGCGACCTGCAAACGATCACCGGCCAAAAGCCGCTCGTGACCAAAGCACGCAAGAGCATTTCGAACTTCAAGCTCCGCCAGGGCGTTAATATCGGCTGTGCCGTGACCCTGCGTCGCGACCGTATGTATGAGTTCTTCGATCGCCTGGTGAATATCGCCATGCCGCGTATCCGCGACTTCAGAGGCGTCAGCCCCAAGTCGTTCGATGGCCGGGGTAACTACAACCTCGGTTTGCGCGAGCAGTTGATCTTCCCGGAGATCGACTACGATAAGATCGATAAAGTGCGTGGCATGACCATTAGTTTTACCACAACCGCTAAGTCGGATGACGAAGCACGCCAGTTGCTCGCCGAACTAGGCATGCCGTTCCGAAAGTAGGAGTTCATGGCCAAGAAGTGTTTGATTGAGAAACAGAAGAGCACACCGAAGTTTGCGGTCCGTAAGTACAGCCGCTGCCGTCGGTGCGGACGGCCCCATGCCTTCCTTCGCAGGTTTGGCATTTGCAGAATCTGTTTCCGTGAAATGGCCCTGGCCGGCGACCTGCCCGGTGTGGTCAAGGCCAGTTGGTAGTTGTCAAGAGATTGGGAGTAACGACGTTATGAGCATGACCGACCCGGTCGCCGACCTGTTGACCCGAATCCGGAACGCCTCGAAGGCTCGCAAGCCTGCGGTCGATATTCCGGCATCCAATCTCAAGTGTGAGATTGTCCGGATTCTCAGAGACAACAAGTTCATTCGTGATTACCTGGAACTGCAGGACACCAAGCAGGGGATCATCCGTGTCTACCTGCGCTACAGCCGCGGTGATATGCCCGTCATAAAAGGGATTCGTCGAGTCTCTAGTCCCGGCCTGCGCAAATATTGGGATGCCCAGGATGTTCGCCTGTCCACCCGCTATGCCCAGGGCATATCGATCATTTCCACCTCCAGCGGGGTCATGACCAATTTCGAAGCCGCCCAAAAAGGCGTCGGCGGCGAAATCATGATCAAGTGCTGGTAAGGAAGGATGTAGCAATGTCTCGTATTGGTAGAAAGCCGGTTCCGATCGTCGACAAGACGAAGATCGAACTTGCGAACGGCAATGTCACTGTCACCGGTCCGAAAGGAACGATGACCATGGCCGTCCACCCGGATATGACCGTCGCCGTCAATAACGGCGAACTGCTTGTCACCCGGCCGTCAGATCAGAAGAAGCATCGTGCCCTGCATGGCCTGACGCGCGCCCTCATCAGTAACATGGTGCACGGCGTCTCTGCAGGATTCACCCGGCAGTTGCAGATCCAGGGTGTCGGATTCCGTTCGGAACTCAAAGGCCGCACGCTTATCCTTTATCTGGGTTACTCGCACCCGATCGTGTTTGTCCCGCCGCTTGGTGTGACCCTCACTGTCGAAGCGAAAGAGAACAGAATTACCGTTGAAGGTATCAATAAAGAATTGGTCGGTCAGGTTGCTGCCAAGATCCGCTCGTTCCGTCCGCCGGAGCCCTACAAAGGCAAAGGTATTCGGTACGTCGGCGAACATGTCCAGCAGAAAGCCGGCAAGGCCGCGGCCAAGTAATGTGGGATCACTGTAATGGCTGACAAGAATATCATTAAGAACCAACAGGCTGACCGTCGCAAGAGCCGTGTGCGCAAGAAAGTCCTCGGGACCGCCGAGCGCCCTCGTTTCACCGTGCGAAAGTCGCTGCGCAATGTCTTCGCCCAGATCATCGATGATGAGAAGATGACCACGTTGATCGGACTCTCGTCCGACTCCAAAGAGATGCAGTCGGTCATCTCGGACAAAGACAACAAAAGTGCGGCAGCCAAAAAAGTCGGTCTCAAGCTGGCTGAAATGGCCAAAGCCAAGGGAATCGAATTGGTCGTCTTCGACCGCAATCGTTTCCGCTACCATGGACGCATCAAAGCGGTCGCCGATGGCGCCCGTGAAGGCGGCCTGAAATTCTAACCATGGCACTGTGTCGCTTGCAATAGGTGAGGTTACGTTTTGGCGAAGTTTGAAATGGAAAACAGCGAACTCGAGGAAAAAGTTGTCAGCGTCAACCGCGTGGCCAAAGTGGTCAAAGGCGGACGTCGCTTCAGCTTTACTGCGCTCGTCGCAGTCGGTGACCGCAACGGCAAGGTCGGCATCGGACTCGGCAAAGCCTCGGAAGTTTCCGAAGCGATCCGCAAAGGCACCGATGCGGCACGTCGCGCAATGGTCAAAGTCAATTTGGTTGAAGGGACCATCCCGCATCGTATCGATGGCCGCTTTGGCGCGACCACCGTTGTCATGCGACCGGCCTCTGCCGGTACCGGCGTGATCGCCGGCGGCGCCGCGCGAGCCATTCTTGAATCTGTCGGGATCCAGGATATCCTGGCCAAAGTCCTCGGCAGCCGTAATCCGAATAATGTCGTGAAAGCGACCATGAACGGCCTGAAACTCCTCCGCACGCGGGACCAGGAACTTGCCTTCCGGGAACAGGCGTAAGGTAGGAAGAGAGAACATAGCCATGGCCAGACTAAAAGTTACTCAGACCAAAAGTACGATTGACAAAAAAGAACCGCAGAAGCGTACCATCAAGGCGCTCGGTTTGGGACGTCCGCACAGTACGGCGATCCATAACGACACTCCGCAGATCCGCGGCATGATTCGCGCCGTCACCCATCTTGTGACGGTCGAAGAGATAGAGTAAAGGAGAAGCCTGATAATGGAACTTCACACCTTACGACCCCCGGCGGGT
>JAYRFH010000078.1:0-12094 GCA_041908405.1 Candidatus Zixiibacteriota bacterium | reverse complement strand
CAGGTGTGACTCGCAGAAAATCTTTGACCCCAACGGGAGTCGAACCCGTGTTACCGCCGTGAAAGGGCAGTGTCCTAGGCCACTAGACGATGGGGTCATCGAACGAAGCTTTTGGAGACCCGTAGTATATAGGTTTTGACCTCCCTGTCAAGCCAACTTGCGGGAGTGGGTCAATATGAAAATAGTCCCCTCACCCGCCTCTTCGAGGCACCCTCTCCCTTAGGGAGAGGGGAAATTGCGCTCTCCCCTGCCTACCGTATCGCCATGGTAATCAAGACGTTCGCAAACTCTTTCTCAACTCCGTCCTGCAGACCGTAGACCCTCCCGCCGGTAAAACTGAGCCTCTCCCCCGGCTTGATAACCCACCCCTCCGCCTGAATCGGGTCAGCATCGGCCGGTCTGAGTAACTGCACGGAGAAGTTGACGGAGATGATCTCCTGGCCGGGGGACATCAGGCTGTACGCCGCCAGCCCGGCCATCTGATCCACCAGCCCGATCACCGCCCCCGCATGCAGAGCGCCATGCTGCTGCATCAGGTCGAGACGTCTCGGAATGCGGCCATGCACCCGCCCCGGCTCAATCCGGTCGAGTTCGATCCCCAGGAACGCCGAAAACGGCATCCGGCTGTTCAGTTCGCGGACGGCCGCCTCGAAGTCCGGCCGACGCGGTTCAAACTGCCCCATATCTGCTCCCGTCTGTTGTTAGATTGACACTGTAAGGCTGCGCCTTCATAATAACAGAATGCAGCTCGGCTCGAAACGATTTCTCGCTCTCGCCCTCTTCACCACCCTGCTTATCATTCTGGTGAACTTCGCCTGGTGGTCGTATTACCAGCGGACCGAAAAGCTGCTGGAACATCAACTGAGCCGACGGCTGCAGTCTATCGCCCAGTCATTCGCCAAGACGATACCGACGTCGCTTGTCGACAGTCTCCCGTATGCCTCGGTCGACCAGTATAGACATCTGTTGCGCCTGCTGAATGATATACGAACCGCCGACTCGCTGGCGGAGATATTTATTCTCGATGACCGGTATGAGTATATCGCAACCAGTTCAGCAGAGGCGGACAGCAGCTATTTTCTGGCCGGGATGAACGGATCGTACATTGATTCACTCTTCTTTTCGATGACCCCACATGCGATCGTCACCCCCGCCTACCAGACCGGGAGCCTCTATCTCAAGTCGGCATTTGCGCCGCTGTTAGGCGAGGATTCATCAGTGGTGGCCGTCGTGGGAGTAGAGGCAAATGTAGATTATTTCGATGACCTCTCGATTCTGCGCCGCAATCTCCTCTACGCCACCGGCGTTTCGACTGTGGGTGGACTCATTCTTGGGATTCTCTTCCTGGCGCTCCAGCAGCGGCTGAACAAGGCCGAGCAGCAGCTTTTTCTCGGGCAGACGCATGCGTATCTCGGGCGTATGGTGGCGGTCGTGTCGCACGAACTGAAGAACCCGCTGATGATTATCCGCGGCTCGGCGGAACGGATTCGGAAGAAGACCGGCGCCGAAGAAGCCTCGTTCATACTCGAAGAGACCGACCGGCTGAATAATATCGTCAGTGGGTATCTGGCGTTCGCCAAGGCGGAAGGTTCGCTTTTGGTCGGAGAGTCGACTGAATTTTTTGATCTGGCAGAATTGCTGACATCCGCTGCAAAGCATCTGGGCGAACAGTTCGCTGACCAGCAGATTGACTGGAGAGAACAGCCGACCTCGCAACCAGTGATGATAACCGGCTATCGAAGATCCCTCCGACAGGTGATTCTCAATCTGCTCGTGAACGGGGTGGAAGGCTGCCTGGAGGCAGATAAACCGGTTCTAATGGGAGCTCAGATAGAGCAGAAGAGCAAGGAACGGGTCGCGCTTCGTATTACCAATTACGGCCCGGAACTGAGTCAAAAAGATATCCAGAGGCTTTTCACGCCGTTTCATACGACCAAACAGACCGGCTCCGGGCTGGGCCTGTATGTCAGTCGAAAATTGGTTGAAGAGATGGGGGGAAAGTTGGATCTTGTGAGCAAGACCGGCAGCGGCGCGGTGAGCGCGATCATTGAACTGCCGACCCATTCAACCTGAGGAATATGGCCAGAATACTTGTAGTCGATGACGAACCGAAAATGACGTCGCTGGTTTGCGGCGAACTTGAGGATGCCGGCCATGCCGTCACCACCACAACCAAACCATCCGATGCTCTCACTCTGCTGGAACGTCATTCGTTTGATATCGTGATCACCGATCTCTCAATGCCGGAGGTATCCGGCATGGTGGTTCTGGAAAAGGCGCTCGAAAAGCCGGGGACCGAGGTGGTGATGATGACCGCCTTCGGGACGGTTGAGACTGCAGTTGCCGCCATGAAAAAGGGGGCGGCTGATTATCTGTTGAAGCCGTTCTCACTGGATGAACTGACCATCACGGTCGGCAAACTGGTCGAGAAACAGCGGCTCACGTCGCTGGCCACGCATTTCCAGGAGGAAGCCCGAATCGAAATGGCCGATACGCTGATCGGCTCCTCCCCCGCGGCTGAGAAAGTCCGAAGGCTGATATCACAGGTTGCCACGACCGAGACCACTGTCTTGTTAACCGGTCGTTCCGGGACCGGTAAGGAGTTGGCCGCCCGGATGATTCATGACCTCTCCCCCCGTCGCGCCAAGCCATTTATCGCGGTTAACTGCGCGGCCATTACCGAGACCCTGCTTGAGTCCGAACTTTTCGGCCATGAGAAAGGAGCATTTACCGGCGCGGTTGCCCGGAAGCGTGGGCGGTTCGAACTAGCCGATGGCGGCACTATCTTTCTGGATGAGATCGGCGAGATGTCCGCCCAGATGCAGTCCAAGCTACTTCGAGTACTCGAAGAGCGCCAGTTGGTGCGGGTCGGCGGAGTCGACACGGTGGCGGTGGATGTCCGCATTGTGGCGGCGACCAATCGCGTGCTCAAAGACGATATCCGGTCGGGGGCGTTCCGCGAGGATCTCTATTTCCGATTGGCGGTCTTTCCTATCCCAATGCCGAATCTGGCGGAGCGGGGAGATGATGTGGTGGAACTGGCGAGCTACTTCCTGGCGCGGCAGCGCTATCCGCATGCCCGGCTTGATGCTCCCGTAGCAGATATGCTCCGGTCATACGACTGGCCCGGCAACATCCGGGAGCTTCGGAATGTTCTGGAGCGTGCCACCATTCTGGCCGGCGGCGAGCCGTTGGCGGTCGATGATTTCGCGCTGGAGACCGAGGATGCTCCCATTGCGGCGGAGGGGATGATTCCGCCGGGGTCGGGGCTCGAGGATACCGAAAAATCCATGATCCTGAACGCGCTCCAGACCGCCAAAGGGAACAAGACCGAAGCGGCCAGATTACTGAAGATAACCCGTCGCCGGCTCTACAGCCGGATGAAGGCGCACGATATCCCATGGTAGCCAAATGAACCGTGGGTGAGCGTTCCGGGACGGAACCTGTACCGGTCGGTACATAACGAGGAGTTTCTGTTCAAATAACAACGTCGCGGTTGGATATGAGACAACAACTTAGCATGGTTACGCTAGACGGCATAGCGATTGATGGTAAGGGAGTTGAAAGAGAGATATGCTATGCGTAAGATACTCCCATACATCCTGATCGCGCTAGCGCTGTTGGTCGGATCAGGACTACTGGCGCAGTCCGGGGTTCAGCGAGACAAGGTCCAGGAAGAACTCGACCGGACCGACCAATTGATCGCGCAGGCCGAGGAGCAGCTGCAATCGATGGAGAACCCGGCTGGTCTGGCGTTTCTGGAGCAGGCTAAAGCCACCCAGCAACAGGCCAAGGATCTGTTCGCCGGTAACCAATTTGTCGAAGCGCGTCGGATGACCATGCTGGCGCGGGATCTTTTGCGCAAGGCGCTCCGGACCAATCGTGCCACCGAACTTGGGTCTGACCAGGCCCTCCGCAAATTGGAGCAGGCCGAAGATAAACTGGAGCGGGCGCGCGAGCTGCTCGCGGAGAGTGAAAATCAGCCGATGGCCGCCCTGTTGGATGCCGCCACCGACAATCTGAAAAGAGCTTGGGATTTTTATACCGCCGGCAAGTTTATCCCGGCTATCAAGCTGGCAGAACAGGTCGAAAAGACCGCGGATCGGATATTGAGCCGTGGAAGTTCCGGATCGGCGGCTAACTACCAGCGACGCCTTGAGTCCGTACGTGACGCGATAGACAAAGCTGGCGAAGTCGTGGGGGGGTGCCAGATGGAAGAAGGTAAATCGCTTCTGGAACAGGCGGTAAAAGCTCTTGAGTCGGCAGAGCAATTGGCTGACAATGGCCAAACCGCGGCGGCACTCCAGATGCTCCAGAAGGCGAAGGTCTTCGCAGGGCGGGCCATGCGCGCCTGTGAGTCAACTGACGAAAATCTGGCCGCGCGCTATCATCGTCTGCTGGGTCTGGCGGATCAGCTCAAAGAACAGAGCCAGTCAATGAGCGGCGAAAATAGAGAAGCTGTAGACCTGTTGCTGACCAAAGCATACGAACAGCTTGAGATCGCCAGGATGGCGATCGATGCCGCCGATGTCGCCAAGGCGACTCCGGCGCTCCAGGCGGCAAACCTGGCGATTCGTCAGGCTGAAGAGATAGTTCTGGAGACCAACTAGCATCTAAAGGAACAAAGGATTTGTTCAGACGCTATGTCGCGGTAGTCCTGGTTCTGATAACCATAGCCGGTCGGGTCGATGCTCAGCATCGACCGTTTGCGTTCAAGGCGGGCATCGGCTACGATTACCTCTCTCAACGGTATTTCCTCGACTCATTGGCGGTTTCCGGCCCGGATACCGTTTTGACCCGTTTTGCCCTCACCAGCGAATATCTCAATGACCTCAAAGGGAGCATGGAAGTGGCGTACCGGTACGTCGGAACCAACAAGTTTGACCTGGCGACCCGGCTCGACCAGACGCAAGATATTACCCGAGTGAAGGTTACGTCGAATTGGCAAGCTCTTGCGGGCCGATTCAGCCTGCGCTGGCGCAACCAAGTTGATTGGCGACATCAATTTGAGGATGGCAACTCAAGTCTTGGCAGCTATCTCACCGCGCTCAGCAATCTGAAGGTCCGGCGGCCCATTGCTAGCTCAACCACGCTCTGGGGGCAAGCACAAGGTGAACGGACAGACTTCTACGGAGATATCGGAACGGGCTACGACTTCTACCGGATCTGGGGGAAGCTTGGACTGGAGCAGTCATTTGGCTACACCACCATTCTTTCGATGAACGGCTTTGCCACCGACCGTCAGGTCTCGGACTCCACGACTCTGGATTACAGCGCATATGGCGTCGAGGGATCGTTCTCCGGCCTGCTTTCGCGGCTGCAAATCGACCTGCTGACCCGCTGGGAGAATCGGGATTATAACAGAACTGGCAGTGATGATGATTACTCCCGGTTTGAACTGGACTCCCGGAGCAGAGTCGACTTTGGGCGCGGCTACTTTTCCGGGCAGTTGCTGGAGCTTGAGATCACCTCGTATGACCCGACGGATCCACTCAATGTCGACTACACCCGTCTCAGGGGGAATGTCACCGCCGGCCTAACTATAGGGAGTATAGAGCTGGCCGCGGGGCCGGACTGGGAGATCCTCAACCAGGCCGCCGAGGAAGACAGCACAACCGAAGACTACTTGGAGACCGCCGGACTGCTGGAGCTGAATCTGGTAACCACTCGGGGGCTGTTCCTGTCGGCCGAGAATCGGGTGGGCAAGCGGACTCTCGACCAACCGAGCGAATACCAGTCAGACTTTAGCTTCTATGAGCTGACCCTGCTGGGGAATTGTCTCCTGTGGAAGCATGTCGATCTCAACTTGCTTCTCTCCTCAACTTGGGAATGGCACGACCTGGAGACCGAGGACAACCGGGCAGTGCTGGTGTCTGCTGGCGCCTCCTATCGATTTTAGGTCCCCCTCCGCTTCCGTATTCTGCCGTACTCAGCCAGATTCAAAGGTTGGTTTACCTCATCGCAAGAAGCGGTCCTTGATTGGGATTATTTGTGAATTGCATCACAAATTACTTAGGCCGGGGCGGATTGAGTTCGCCATTGGAATATGTGAAATAGTTCACTAATCGGCGGCCATGCTGCTTCGAGCGGACGACCTTGATGCCCGAGGCCTGATCAGCCCGAAATCGCCAGCCTGTCCAAGATAGGACTCCAGTCGTGACAGTGCCTCACCAGGTAAGCGAACACAGGTGCCGAGCCCGGTGGGGCGACATTGACGTCAGCCGGCGGAGCATCGTCTGGGAGGTCTCTGACAAGTACGTCCCACCCACAAACTGCCTCCATGTTGTTCGGTTCCGGGGACCGTATACCATGTGAAAACAATCACTATCATACAAGTCCGAATCGAATAGCGGCTCCAAGTAACCGCATGAGTGCGAGATCTTGTGTTATGTGAACATATTCACATGCTTAAGCTGGCGCCGTACGCAACTGGTTCTTTGGCTGCTTCATTATATAGGCTGGCGTGCTCCCGACTCCTAGTGTGGGCGGTGATCCGACAGGTCGAGAGGCCTTCCCGAGAGGCTCTGCCTCCCTTTCCTGCTCCGTTCTATCCTGCGCGTTAACCGTCGACCAGACCATACCTGTCGACCGATTTTGATACTACAGGCCATAGTACTTGACTTTCTGGCGCAGGAACTGGAATTTTCTCTTGACAAAATCAGGCTTTGGCGCTATGTTGCGGGCGTCTAGGGAAATAGTTGTGTGAATAACGCTTCTGTTTTGAATCTGCAGCACCTTTGGTAACGTTAAAACAACATTAACGTTAGCGTATCGAAAGCTCGACCTTCAGGTTTAATCAAACGAGTTTGAAACCTAAGCGGATAAGTCTGTCCGTACGGTTTTTCCAAGACTCAATATTCACTTTGATCAGTAGTTCAGTGAGTCCGTGTGACGTTGTGCCGTTGGCGCATCACCAGCACATGAGACATCTGGATCTGACGGGTCCGATACCCGATCTCTGATGAGATTCATATCGGAAACTTAGGGGTAAGTCATCCTGGGGCATCTCGGGAAGATAACCCAAACTTCGATGACCTTTAGGTTCTTAAAGGAGCATTAAATGATGCAAAAAAGAAATTTATATTCTTTGATGCTGATCTCCTTTTTAGTGGTATTCGCCTCGTCTATGGCGTTCGCGAATCAGGTGACGTTCGAGTCCAAAACGCTGCCGCGGTGCTTCAACTCCGCGTCCAACGTGACGGCGATCGTCTCTGCTGATTCTGTGAGCGCGATAGAGATCGTAGTTGTGGTTGATGGTAACGTTACGTTACCGCTTCCAGGCAGCATCTTCACCTTCGACGCCGGCTTCACAAAGCTGACCGATCGCGTGGTGGATGATACGTCTGGTGTGGACGGTACCTTGCCCGATACGATTCGCATTGCCGCTATGTTGCTCAATCCGAGCGCTGGAGCGTTAGCACAAGGAACTCATGTTGTCGGCCGGATAAACTATAGAACCAATGACGTCTGCTCAGGTTCTGGTACCCTTCAGGGCGGCGTTTTCGACTATCCGATCCCGGCAACTGTTACCACCCAGTTTGTTGATGCCGCCACCTCTACCATTCTTCCGGTTGTCGTGAACAATGGTACGGTGACGATCACCAACCTCGCGCCGGCCATCGCTGCCATTCCGAACGGCACATTGTATTGGGGTTCTACCTTCACGGCGACCGCCGTCGGTTCTGACCCTGATGCCGCCAATGGCTGCGAAACCTTGACCTATGCCAAGGTTGCTGGTCCGGCTGCTATGACCGTAAATCCTGCCACTGGCGCCATTTCCTGGTTGACCACTGGCGCTGATGTCTGCACCCATAACGTGACCATTTCGGTTACCGACAAGTGCGGATCCTCGGCCCAGACGTCATTCTCGATCTGCGTCCAGAACAAAGTCCCTGTCATCACCTGCCCGCCGAGCCCGATCATGATCACGTTGGGCGACGTGGCTAATGGTGATGTCAACGCGACTGATGCCGATGCCGGTCCGAAGCCGCTTATCTATAGCGTAGTGAGCTTCAACGGCCCGGGCACGGTGACCATGAACCCGGCGACCGGCGTATTCAGCTGGCCGACCGTGAACGATAACATTGCCTATCTTGGTTCCTTCACGCTCGTCGTGATGGTCACGGATAGCGCCAACACCTGCAGCCCCTGCAGCCCCTCCAACGCTGACACGTGCTCCGTCACGATCAACGTTAACTGGGGTAAGGTCGTGATCGAGAAGATCCACAACCAGCTTCAGGGTGAGTTTGCGGAAGTTGACATCGTTCTTGGCACCAACTACCCGATCGGCGGTTTCGACCTCCTGATCAAGTATGATAACTCTGCCCTGACCCTCACTGAGGTGCTCCCGGGTGGGTTCATCACTGATTGCGGATGGGAATACTTCACCTATCGTTTCGGCGCTGATGGCAACTGCTCTGGTGGCTGCCCGAGCGGACTCGTCCGTATCGTCTCCATCGCCGAGACCAATAATGGTAACAACCATCCGGATTGCTTCACCAACTATCCGCCGCCTCCAGGTCTCGACAGCGTAGTCGCTACCCTGAAGTTCCTGGTCTCCAACGACCGGACTCTGGAATGCCAGTACGCCCCGATCGAGTTCTTCTGGATCGACTGCGGTGACAACGGTCTGTCGTCGGTCGACGGTGACTCGCTGCTCATCTCCCGTTATGTGTACGGGTACAGCGGTGGCGATCCGTACTATCGTATCGATGCGACCGCCGGAATCAACTTCCCGACCACCCAGGGCGCCCAGGAAGAGTGCGATCTGTTCACTCCTGGCAAGCCGTCCACGTGGCGCATAGTTGACTTCTTCAACGGCGGTGTTGATATCGTCTGCGCCGACTCGATCGACGCCCGTGGCGACATCAACCTCAACGAATTCGCATACGAAATCGCTGACGCGGTCCTCTTCTCGCGGTACTTCATCTACGGTCTGCCGGTCTTCACGATCAATCAGGCTGGTCAGGTGGCAGCTACCGACGCGAACGCTGATGGTCTGACGCTTACGGTTGCCGACCTCGTCTACTTGATCCGTGTGGTCGTGGGCGACGAGCTCCCGTATGACAAGGTTGCGGCCGTGAATGCCAACTACACGTTTGAAAATGGCGTGCTCGCGATCGACGGTGTCGATCTGGGTGCCGCTTTCGTCGTGGTGTCTGGCGATGTCACCCCGACTTTGACTGCTCAGAACGTCGGTATGCAGTATGCCTTTGACGGCACGAACACTCGCATCCTGGTTTCGCCAGTGATCGACGAAAACGTTACCAACATCACCGGATTCTCGGGCACGTTCCTGACCGGCTTGAATGGTAACATCGTGTCCATCGAAATGGCTACTGTTCAGGGTCAGCCGGTTGCCGGAAAGATCATTCCGAAGCACTTCGGCCTGGCTCAGAACTATCCGAACCCGTTCAACCCGGCTACCACGATTGAGTTCGCTCTGCCGGTCGCCAGCAACTACACCCTGACGATTTATAACGTCACCGGTCAGGTTGTCACGACCTTCGAGGGAACTGAAGAAGCTGGTATGCACCAGGTGATCTGGAATGCTAATGAAGTCTCCTCCGGTATCTACTTCTACAAGTTGAATGCCGGTGCCTTCAGCAGCACGAAGAAGATGGTCCTGCTCAAGTAACGTTGACGCAGAGTCCGTTTTGAAAAGCCCCGGCCCCGCCGGGGCTTTTCTTTTGGAGTGGGGGAGTGGAGAGATGTAGGTCAGGAACCTCGGTTCCCGACAAAGAGCCACTAGGGCTATACTTCAGGCGCGGTTAACAGGCGACGCGAGGTCGAACCTTAACGCGCCCCACAAATCAATTGTCTTGATGAAAGTCTACTGCGAGTCAGTAGCAGGGGAGGGGATATCTTCCGCCGCCGGTTTTGGCGGTTTGTGGAAAAGCACCTTGATCAACAGAAAGACCAGCGCGCAACTGATGGCCGAGTCGGCGATGTTGAATGTCCACCAGCGATCGATATGCAGTCCCAGGACATTGATATTGAAGAAATCGACATCAATGAAATCAACTACCTTGCCGATGCGGATGCGGTCGATCAGGTTGCCGATAGCTCCGCCGCAAATGAATGCCAGCGGGATCGCGAATGAGGCCATCGCCCGATAGAGATACAGGTAATAGAGCAAAAGCGGAATGATTATCAGCGCGATGATCAAATACCAGGTGGAGGAACCGAAGCTGGTCCCCATCGCGCCCCCTTCGTTATAAACGAGGGTGAACTTGAAGAAATCTCCGATGACGGTGATGGACGGCTGGCCGGTCAGGGTACTGACTGCCCAGACTTTGGTGATCTGATCTGTGGCGGCCACCACTAGAATAATGACCGCGGCCCAGATGAGGTAAGAAGAGTTAGGCTTTGCCAGTTTTCGCATCCTCTTCGCGCGACTTGCAATCGATACAGAGGCGGGCATGCGGAACCGCTTCGAGTCTGGCCGCGCCGATATTCTTATTGCAGCTCTGGCAGACGCCGTAGGTTCCGTCTTTGATGCGACGGAGCGCTTCGTCAATATGGTAGATCAGGCGTCCCTGTTTGGAGGCCATCATGAACGCCATTTCGCGGTCCATGGTCTCAGTTCCCTGGTCGGCCATATGGTATGAGTACGAGGAGAGGTCGCCGGTCGACTCTTTGATCGAGGTGCCGATATGGGTATCCTGGATGATCCCCAGCTCTTCGAGCAACTCGCGCTTTTTGGCGAGCAGCAACAATTCGTACTTCTTGAGATCCGCTTCTTTCAGAGCCATTCGACTCTCCCGCTGTTAAAGTTTCTCTACCGCGATCGCGGCGGTTTCACCATTTATGTTCCACTGCGTGCCGCCATCAAAACCATTCGTCTCCAAGAACTCGATCGAGCGGGCCAGGGTTTCCCGGCGGATAAATTCGTCAAAACGGCCGGCGGCCGCGCGGAGCGGCGCGGTGCCGCTCATCCGTATCGAAATATGGTCGGTCACATCAAAGCCCGAGCTTTTCCGCATATTCTGGATCTTGTTCACCATCTCGCGGGCGAATCCTTCGTCGATCAGATTCTGCGAAAGCTCCGTTACCAGAGCGACGGTCAACGGGCCACTGCTTTCTACGGCGAAGCCGTCCTTTTCGGTCTTCTGTATTTCAACATCTTCGGTCGTCAGGCTGACCGGACCGCCATCGGTCGGGACAGCCAATTTGCCGGACTGCTCAAACTGGCGAGCCTGCTCACTGGTCAGACCGGCGATAAAGGCCTGCGCCGTCTTAACGTGCGCTCCCAGCTTCGGTCCCGCCACTTTGAAATTCAACTTTGCGCCGTACGTGACGTAATTCCCCAGCTCGGTCGAGGGGAGCACTCCTTTTACGTTCAATTCGTCTTCGATTATCTCGATATATTCACCCAGGCGGGCGAAATCCGCGTCGGATTTGACTCCAACCAACAGTTTCGACAGCGGTTGGCGAACCTTGAGGTTCTTGCGCGACCGGGCCGCACGGCCTAACGAGACTATATCTCTCACCATTTCCATGGTGCTGTCGAGGGTTTCGTCGATCTGCGCCAAATCCGCGGCAGGGAAGGAGGTCATATGGACCGATAAGGGCATCCCATGCTCCGTCCGCTTCTCACCGGCCAACTCTTTCCAGAGCAGTTCGGACGTAAAAGGTGTCACTGGGGCGGTCAATCGACTAACTCCTTCAAGAATGCGATAGAGCGTCAAATAGGCGCGCATCTTGGAGGGATCATCTTCCTTGGCCCAGAACCGACGGCGATTCAACCGGACATACCAGTTGGAGAGGTCATCTATCACAAATGACTGGATCTTGCGGACTGGTCGGGTGATCTCGTATTTGTCCAGATCTTCGTTCACCGACTTGACCAATGAGTGATAGCGGGACATCACCCATTTATCGAGCGTTTCCGGCGCGCCGGATTTCGATTCAAGGAATTTGTCTATGGTCATCCCGGCCTGATGAGCACGGTCGGTGATATTGTCTATATTCGCGTACAGCGCAAAGAAGCTGTACGTGTTGCGCATGGTATAGAAATATTTGCGGCAGACCTCGGCCAGGCCGTTTTCATCGAAGTTAGTCGGCAGCCAAAGGTTGGAGTTTGCCACGAGAT
>JAYRFH010000077.1:0-2290 GCA_041908405.1 Candidatus Zixiibacteriota bacterium | reverse complement strand
CGATTCGATTGGTACATGGCCCAGGGTGCCCGGTGTGTGTGACGCCCATTGAACAGATTGACCATGCCATTTCGATTGCCAACACAAAAAACGTAATATTTTGCAGCTTTGGCGATATGTTGAGAGTACCGGGCGTATCCAAAGACCTTTTCAAAGTCAAATCCGAGGGAGGGGATATTCGTATCGTCTATTCACCGCTCGATGCCCTCAAAATTGCCAAAGAGAATCCGGCAAAAGAAGTAGTCTTCTTTGCGGTCGGTTTTGAGACCACCGCACCAAATAGCGCAATGGTTGTCGCGCAGGCGGCGAAGGAGCAGATAAACAACCTGTCCCTGCTGGTCTCTCATGTCCTGGTACCGCCGGCAATGACCGCGCTGCTCGACTCACCGCTCAATCGCGTTAAGGGATACCTCGCTGCCGGCCATGTTTGCACGGTCATGGGCTGGCAGCAGTATGAGTCGATAGCCGCTAAGTACCATGTGCCGATCGTCGTCACCGGATTTGAGCCCGTTGATCTTCTGTCCGGCGTTCTCTCTGTTGTAAGACAATTGGAATCAGGCGAAGCGCGAGTTGAGAACCAATATGCCCGTATGGTCTCGCGGGAAGGGAATTTTCACGCGCAGCGCCAGATCAACGAGATATTTGAAATTTGCGACCGCACTTGGCGTGGAATCGGTGTGATCCCGCAGAGTGGGCTTCGACTGCGCGATCAGTATTCCGCCTTCGATGCTGAACGTCGATTCGGACTGACCGAGATCACGGTCGCCGAGCCGGCTGACTGCATCTCCGGTATCATTCTGCAGGGACTCAAGAAGCCGCACGAATGCCCGCAATTCGGTACTCGCTGCACGCCCTCAACTCCTCTTGGCGCCACGATGGTATCCTCTGAAGGCGCCTGTGCTGCCTACTACAACTACCAACGCTTCAAGCCGGTCCCGGAGAAGTAAGAGATGACCGACAAGCCGATCAGCCCCGAAGATTTCGCCAAGTGTCCGCTCCCTATTTCTGAGCACGACACTGTCCAACTTGGGCACGGTGCGGGTGGGCGGATGATGCAGAATCTCATCTCGCAGCTTTTCCGTTGGGCCTTTGATAACGAGGCGCTAAACAAGCTCGATGACATGGCGGTGGTCTCAGTCAGCGGCAATCGACTGGCCATAAGTACTGATTCATTTGTGGTCGATCCTCTCTTTTTCCCCGGAGGGAACATTGGCGAACTGGCTGTCTATGGTACGGTCAACGATGTTGCCATGTCCGGCGCTCGGCCACTCTATCTGACCGCGGGATTTATCATTGAAGAAGGATTCTCGCTGTCGGATTTGACCAGAGTTGTTATCGCCATGAAAGTAGCGGCGAACCGAGCCAATGTCTCCATCGTTACTGGCGACACCAAGGTCGTACACAAGGGCAAAGGGGATAAGCTCTTCATCAACACGACCGGAATTGGCGTGATAGAACATCCCTTCACTATTTCCGGTTCAGCCCTCATGCCGGGCGACAAGATAATCCTCAGCGGGACGATAGCTGAACATGGCATGGCGGTCCTCTCGCAACGCGAGGGACTTCAGTTTGAGATGCCGGTCCTCTCCGATGCCGCTCCGCTGCACGAACTCGTGCAAGTCATGCTCACGGTTGGCGGCGAATCAGTTCATGCGCTACGCGATGCCACCCGCGGCGGTGTTGCCGCTGTCCTGAACGAGTTTGCGACCAGCTCTCATGTCGGTATTCAGATAAAGGAAAAAGCGATTCCTGTTCTTCCCGCAGTCGCAGGAGCGTGCGGCCTGCTTGGCCTTGATCCATTGTATGTCGCGAACGAGGGAAAGTTGGTTGCCTCTGTCGCGGCGAAGAAGGCGGGCGCGGTTCTCTCCGCCATGCGCAAACATCCTCTGGGCAAAGACGCGGTGATCGTTGGTGAAGTTGTCGCGGACCGACCAATGCTGGTCAGTCTGCAAACCGCACTCGGAAGTTGGCGCATTGTTGATGTTCCGTTAACCGAACAATTACCACGAATCTGCTGAATTTTCCGTTCTCGTCCTGTCCTAATTCTACTCTTTCGTAGCGATTCATTGCCGACCTAATCTGAACAGCACGTTCTGAATCTGAACAGCTCATCCGGAGCTTGTACCGTGGAAATGGCGTCGGGACGCCAAAATCCTCCTTGTCAATCAGCGACTTGCAAATCGCCGCTCATCCGGCAGCCGGTTTGTATAGAAAGTCGTGGCTGGATTTGTTAACAGGTAGTGTACAAGGAGAATTCCGCATGACTACACCATGGATCGTCCCTACACGT
>JAYRFH010000076.1:0-5583 GCA_041908405.1 Candidatus Zixiibacteriota bacterium | reverse complement strand
TTGCAGGTAAACGACCTGAAAGACATCATCAAGAAATACAAACATATCGTCAAGCGGAAGACCGGAGAAGGATTCCCGGACGATCCGTGGCAGCAACTTCGTATGGCGAGGGACGCCGTATTCCGTTCCTGGAACAATCCGCGCGCGATCACCTATCGTCGACTGAATAATATCCCGACGGATCTGGGGACGGCCGTGAATATTCAGGCGATGGTGTTTGGCAACATGGGGAATACGTCGGGCACAGGTGTCGGGTTCACGCGCAATCCCGCGACTGGCGCCAAAGAGTTCTATGGCGAATTCCTGATCAATGCGCAAGGTGAAGATGTCGTGGCGGGCATTCGGACGCCACAGCCGATCACCGAGCTTCATTCTGAGCTTCCGGATGTCTATAAGCAGCTTAAAGACATCACCACTCGCTTGGAGAAACATTATCGAGACCTGCAGGACTTTGAGTTTACCATTCAAGAGGGGAAACTGTATATGCTGCAGACCCGTAATGGTAAACGGACGGTCCAGGCGGCGGTCAAGATCGCGGTCGACATGGTTAAGGAGAAGCTGATCGCCAAGGAAGAGGCGCTCCTTCGGATCGAGCCGGCCCAGATCGACCAGTTGCTCCATCCGATGATCGACCCAAAAGCAAAGTACGATGTTGTAGCGAAGGGACTTGCGGCTTCGCCGGGCGCGGCGTCGGGGCATGTCTATTTCACCGCGGAGGACGCGGTGAAGCACTCCAACAAAGCAGCGACAATCCTGGTCCGTGAAGAAACCAATCCGGACGATATCGAAGGGATGAATTCCGCGGTCGGTATCTTGACGGCGCGCGGCGGTATGACCTCGCACGCGGCGGTGGTCGCCCGTGGTATGGGGAAATGCTGTATCACCGGCGCTGAGGCCGTGCGAGTTAATGTTCAGAAGAAGCAATTCTCTGTCGGCAAGCTGACCATCAAAGAGGGTGAAGTTGTCACACTTAATGGTTCTACCGGCGAGATTATCCTGGGTGAGGTTCCCACAATCGAGCCGGAACTCTCCGGCGAGTTTGCCGAGCTGATGAAATGGGCGGATGAATTCCGTCGCCTCAAGGTGCGCGCAAACGCGGATATTCCGCGGGATGCCGCTCAGGCCATCAAATTCGGAGCCGAGGGGATCGGTCTCTGTCGCACCGAGCATATGTTCTTCGCGGAAGACCGCATTCCGATCGTGCAACAGATGATCCTCGCGGACACTCCCGAGGCTCGTCAGGCGGCGTTAGACAAGCTGCTCCCTTTCCAGAAGAAGGACTTCAAGGGTTTGCTCGATACGATGAAGGGTTTTCCGGTGACTATCCGGACACTCGATCCGCCGTTACACGAATTCCTCCCGAAGAAAGAGGAAGTGGAAGCCCGACTCAAAGCGCTCGATCCAAAAAGTGACGAGTACGAAGAGGATCTGGCCGATCTCCAGAAGACTCTGAAGCGAATCGATGAACTGCACGAGTTGAATCCGATGCTCGGTCATCGCGGCTGCCGTCTCGGTATCACCTATCCGGAGATCACCGAGATGCAGGTCCGGGCGATCATGGAAGCGGCGTGTGAGCTGCATCGGAACAAAGTCGAAGTACATCCTGAGATCATGATCCCGCTAGTCGGACATATCAACGAGTTCAAAAATCAGAAGGAACTGGTCGTCCGCGTGGCGAACGAAGTGATGACGCGCTACAAGGTCAAGGGTTTGACCTATTCAGTTGGCACGATGATCGAGATCCCGCGTGCCGCGGTCACGGCCGACGAGATCGCGCAGGAAGCAGAGTTCTTCAGTTTCGGCACCAACGACCTGACACAGATGACCATGGGCTTTTCGCGCGACGACTCCGGAAAGTTCCTGAAGTACTACACCGAGCATGATGTACTGCCAAAGGATCCGTTTGTGTCGATAGATCAGACAGGAGTCGGACAACTGGTCAGGATGGGGAAGGAGAAGGGGCGGGCATCGAGACCAGATCTGAAGGTCGGCGTCTGTGGTGAACATGGCGGCGACCCGGATTCGATAGACTTCTTCAATACGGTCGGGCTCGACTACGTCTCTTGTTCTCCGTACCGCGTGCCGATCGCCCGCATGGCGGCAGCGCAGGCGGCAATAAAGCAGTTGGGGAAAATGAAGACCGGTTCGAGTACGAAATAGACCGCTGGGCCGGCGAAATGTCGCCGCCTACAGCACACAACGCATTGGCGAGCAGGCAACTGCTCGCCATTCTTTTTGCGCATATGTGACTATGGCCCAAGAATGCAGCATACAGGGAAATGAAGACCGTATGCGCGAACGTATATGAGACAATTCTTGTCGTTCATTGCTCGTCGTTCAAGGAAGTGTCAAAGCGTGTCGATAGCATATAATGTGGAGCGAGTTGGCCGCAATGACCATCGTTTTCCACGTGGAGCCTCAGCATTTTTAGGAGTTGACACAGTGCCCCTCCGAATCCGTCTGACCATTCTGCTGGCCTGCCTGGTTGCGATATTTGCGGCTGGGACGGTATTAGTGCGTATGTCAGATCGGTCCCCCGTTACGCTTTTGCAGGAAGATAGCAAGCTCAGGAGCGCGCACCTGCTTCGCAGAGTGATGGAGTACAGAGGCGAGTCACTGCGCTCACATGTGAACGATTATTCTCTGTGGGACGAGATGGTGACGGCAGTCGCGCGTCGTGACACGGCCTGGTGCCGCCAGTATATTGAGACAGGAGTACGGATATTCGGGAACTCGTATGCCTGGCTTTGCGATACTAAGCTGGGAGTCGTCTATGCGGCCAGGCCCGACTCGTTTTCTCACGCTATTCCGCTTCCCTTACCGGATGGTGATTGGCGGGCAGCGTTCGGCAGTGGGTTCTTTCCTTATTACTTCCATCGCATAGAAGGACAAATAGCGGAAGTCGCCATTGCGCCGGTACAGCCTGTACGGGACACCGCGCGTACGTCGCCTCCGCGTGGCTACTACATTGTCGCCCGACTCTGGGATGGGCGGGTGCTTGATGACATTTCGATAACCGCCGATGCGACAATCGACCTGGCCGATCTCGCGACAAATTCTACAGAATGGAAGTCGGAACCGAGCTATGGCATAATTCGCTTTACAGATACACTTGCCGATTGGCAAGGCCAACCGCTGGCATTGGTGCGTGCCGAGACCTTTTCCCGGTCACTACTTGAACTTCACGTTTCGGCTTCATCGCGGCTGTGGATTTTAGTCGGACTTGCGCTACTGTTGTTTGCGGTATGGATATACTGTGTGCGGCGCTGGGTTATGATCCCGCTTGCGGATCTCTCGACCGCGCTTGAGCAAGAATCCTCTGAGCCGGCAGCGCGACTGCGTGAAAAGCACGACGAGTTCGGACAGGCGGCTCGGCTGATGGAACGATACTTCCTGCAGCTAAAGGCATTGCAGAAAGAGGTTGTCGAACGGGGCGAGAAATCGCCACCGCCGTCGGTTAAAATCTGAAGCGTTTCGTGAGAAGAGCACTGTAATCTCAATCGCATCAGAGGGCCAACTTTCCCTTGACTTTACCGCCAAAATTAGTTCCTTTTTTCACATGAAAACTACCATGAAAAAGACAGGAAAGCTCGTTACACGGCCCGGCAGGGCCAGTGTCGAGGCGAAATCGATCGAGTATATGCCCATGAGACAATCAGTTGTGCGTCACGAACTGGATTTTATCTTCCGTCCGAACTCAGTCGCTGTAATTGGCGCCTCGACCCAGAAAGGGACAATCGGCCGGGAAACGCTGCATAATATCCTTACCGCGGAATTCAACGGGAAGGTCTTTCCGGTGAACCCCAAGGCTGGAGTAATCCACTCTATCAAGTCTTATTCTACGGTGCTGGATGTACCGGACGCGGTAGATCTTGCCATCGTGATCGTGCCAAAAGTCGGGGTTAAGGATGTGGTACGCCAATGCGGCGAAAAAGGAGTCAAGGGACTGGTCGTCATTTCGGCCGGTTTCTCCGAGGCCGGTCATGAAGGTCGAGTGGCTGAAATGGAGATCGTCGATATTTGCCACGAATTCGGCATGCGCATGATCGGTCCTAACTGCTTTGGAGTTGTCAATACTGATCCCGAGGTCAATCTGAATGCGACCTTCGGGAAGACCTTCCCCAAGGTGGGCAATGTCGGCCATATCACGCAATCCGGCGCGATGGGTGAAGCGATCATGAGCCAGGCGAAGGAGCTCGGAATCGGGTTCTCGATGATCGCATCGATCGGCAACAAGGCCGACATTTCGGTGAATGATATTCTCCTCTACATGAAAGATGATCCGCGTACGGATGTCATACTGCTGTACGTGGAGAATTTTGGCAATCCGCGGCACTTCACCCAGATCGCTCGCGAGATATCGCGCATCAAACCGATCGTGGCGGTGAAATCCGGCCGGACCAAACTTGGTGCCAAGGCGGCTTCGTCACATACAGGAGCGTTGGCGGATGTCGATGTCGGCGTGGACGCCCTGTTCGAGCAAACTGGTGTGATGCGCGTAGATACGGTCGAAGAGTTGTTTGATGTCGCTGTGGCACTGTCATCGCAGCCGATCCCGAAAGGGAATCGGGTCGTAGTCGTCACCAACGCGGGCGGGCCGGGGATCCTGGCGACTGACGCTTTGGTGAACAACGGACTGGATATGCCGCAATTTTCTGCATCGACCGTGAAAGAACTGAAGAAGTTCAGCGCGTCAAACGCGTCGTACGCCAATCCGATGGATATGGTGGCGGGCGCCCGTGGACGCGAGTTCAGGCTGACGCTGGAGGCAGTGGCCAAGGATGTTCGGTACGATACGATCATGCCGATCTTTGTTCCGCCTGTGACCATCGACCAGATGGATGTGGCGGTCAATATCCATGCCGCTCTTGAGAAGACGAAAAAGACTGTCCTCAGCTGTTTTTTTGGAGCGGGTGAGGGTTCGCAAGCCATGGAGTATCTCAAACAGCACGGGATACCTGTGTATGTCTTTCCGGAGGCAATCGCCAAAACTCTGGGAACGATCGCCGGCTACCGCAAGTGGCTCGATAAGCCGGTCGGCAAAGTGAAGAGCTTCAAAGTTGACAAGGAGCGAGTGCAGAAGATACTGGACAAGAGTCTCAAGGGGAACGATGGCGCAATCGTCGGTGAGCAAGCGATCGAGATTTTGCACGCATATGGCATACCGGCCGCGGGATACAGGTTTGCCGCGTCGGCGAAGGAAGCGGCCGACATTGCCGGAGATATTGGTTACCCGGTCGTGATGAAGGTTAACACGCCGCCTATTCTCCACAAAACCGAACTCGGGGCTGTCATTGTCGATCTTCGGTCCGACAAAGAGGTTCGCAATGCATTCCAGGAATTGCAGCGCCGCGTGGGACGTCTGAAGAAAGGGGAGAAGTTCACTGTCGCGATGCAGAAGATGCTGCAGGGTGGCGTGGAAGTGGTGATAGGGATGACGACCGTGCCGTCATTCGGACCGCTCATGATGTTCGGCCTGGGCGGTATCTATGTTGAGGTAATGAAGGATGTCGCGTTCCGTATTCATCCTCTTACAGACGAAAACGCGAAGGAGATGATCCAGTCGCTAAAATCGTATCCGTT
>JAYRFH010000075.1:0-12441 GCA_041908405.1 Candidatus Zixiibacteriota bacterium | reverse complement strand
GTCTCGATCTGGATAACCCGGGCGGCATCCTGAATGATCTTGGTATAAAGCGTCGCGGGCGCTGGAGGGGTCAGCGTTTCAGGTTGAAACAGATCGTAGTTGAGCGCCACGGCGCGGAGTCTGGTCTTTTTCGCTTTCATCTGGCTTTCGTCACGTACTCCCTATCTCCCATTATCGGCAGATAGCCCGCGGGAGTCCATTATCTCCTGCCTCCAGGGCGGATACCGCGGTCGGTGACGTAGGCCGTGATCAGTTCAAACGGCGTGACATCGAAGGCCGGGTTGTAAACCGCAATGCCGTTCGGCGCGGTCTGTCGGCCGAAGCCATGGGTCACTTCCTCGGGGTTGCGCTCTTCGATGACGATTGCGTCACCATCAGGAGTAGAATCATCGAAAGTCGAATAGGGGGCCGCAACATAAAACGGGATGTTGTGATGGCGGGCCAGAACCGCGACAGAGTAGGTGCCGATCTTATTGGCGGCATCGCCATTTTTGGCGATCCGGTCGGCGCCGACGATACAGAGGTTGATCCTCCCCTGCTTCATCATCATCCCGGCCATATTGTCTGAGATAAGAGTGACGGGGATGCCAGCCTGTTGAAGCTCCCAGGTGGTCAAACGGGCGCCCTGTAGCAAAGGACGAGTTTCATCAGCGATGACCGATATCTTTTTTCCCTGCTGGTGCGCCGTGTAGATAGCACCAAGGGCGGTGCCAATGCCGCCGGTCGCGATGGCGCCGGCATTGCAGTGGGTCAGAATGGTGTCGCCATCATTAATGAGAGTGGCGCCGAACTCACCGATTTTGCGGCAGAGCTCGCGATCTTCGTTGTGAATAGCCTCGGCCTCGCGCCAGAGGAGATCGACGAGCTGCTGGCTAGAATTGAGGGCCGCTGAAGTCGCGGCGGACATCATCCGATCTAGCGCCCACATGAGATTTACGGCGGTGGGACGGGCGGCCTTGATTTCCTCAGCAAGCTTTCCCAACTCCGTGAGGCTAGTTGTGGCGGTCTGCTTGGCCGCGATAGCCAGAGCGTACGCCGCAGCGATACCGATAGCCGGGGCGCCGCGAACCTCGAGCTTCTTTATGGAGACAATGATATCCCGATAGTCGGTCAGATCTTTGTAGATGACCTCAGTCGGAAGCTTGGTTTGATCCAGCAGGCGAATGCCGCCATCGGATCGGGAAACAGCATGTATCAGCATTACAGTATTTTTCTTTCCACGCGATCAGTCTTTGTTATACACGAATCGCTTGATCTTTTTAGTGGAGGTCTTCTCGAATTCTTCGAGGCGAACAGTGAACCCGCAGATCCGTTTGTAGTCGGCGACCTGCTGGTTGACCTCGGCGACAACTTTGGTGAAAATGTCGTTGATGCGCGACATATCCGGCGAAGCCGGGTCAAGGCCAAACTCGGCGCGGAATTGCTCAAGGTCGGGGACGAGCGCGGCGCGGACCTCTTCCCCTTGCTTGGCGTCCTTGCGCCGTCCAAAGACCAATGCCTCGAGAACGTACGGTGATTCGACCAGTCGTTCCTCGAGTTCTTCCGGGTAGATGTTTTTTCCCGCCGCGGAGATGATGACATTTTTGCGACGTCCTGTGATCCAGAGATGGCCGGATCTGAAGCGGCCAAGATCGCCGGTATGGAGCCAGCCATCGGAAAGGAGTTCAGCGGTTTTCTCTGGATTGTTGAGATAGCCCGGTGTAATTGAGCCGCCTTTGACCAGAATTTCTCCCACGCCGTTTTCGTCGGGTTGGTCGACACGTACTTCGAGATTTTCCAGCGGCAAGCCGATAGAGCCGAATTGTATGTCATCAGGGCGATTCACCGAGATGACGGGCGAGGCTTCGGTCATGCCGTACCCTAGTAGAAACGTTATCCCTATCAGATTGAAAAAACGGGCGATGGATGGCGGCAACGGCGCGCCGCCGGAGACAAGCATACGCAAAGTCTGCAGACCGGCTTTCTCTCGCAACGGGCGGAAGAGTGAGCGACCGAGTCCGCGGAAACCCAATTTCCACCCAAGCGACGAAATGGCGTAAAGCGATTGGAAGAGCAGCCGTCGATGAACCGGTGCTTCCTGAATCCGGCGCATGATGGCGGAGTGCATCTTTTCATACAGTAGCGGCACGCCGCACATCAGGGTGACGCCGTTGAGCGCGAAGTCTTCAAGGATCTCCTTCGACTTGAGCGAGCGAGCGTACACGATAGTGGAACCGCTCATCAGCGGGGTCAGGAAACCGCAGGTCGCTTCGAAGGTATGATGCAACGGCAGGACCGAAAGAAAGACATCGTGATGGTCAAACTGGAGCGCTTGCTCGACGCCTTCGAGGTTGGCGAGCAGGTTGCGGTGGGTCAATTGTACGACTTTCGGCGCGCCTGTTGTGCCGGAGGTATAGATCAAAGCCGCTACTTCACTGAACGTCGCGGGGCTGCTGTCTTCGTTATGCTGGAGGGAGCGCCAAGACCGAGTCGAGCCGGCTTCGAATGAGAAGAGCTTGAGCGAGGGAAACAGTTCGGCGATCTGCGCCTCGTATTTCCCGGAAGTGAAAACTAGCTGCAGGCGGGCATCGGAGATAATATACGCAATTTCCGGTGATTTGAGATTGGCATCGATCGGGACAACGGTCTTTCCTGCGGCAAGAATCGAGAGGTACGCGATGGCCCATTCAGGTCGATTTTCTGAGAGTAGTCCGACTGACTGACAGGAGGCAAACTCAGGCTGACGAAGTCCGGTGGCGAGATGAGATATCATGGTTGATATCTGTTCGAAAGTGTAGGTCTCCCCTCGTCCGCCCTCGGCTTTGAGCGCGATCTTGGAGCGATGCTGTGCCGCGGCCGCGGCGAACAATTCAATCAGATTGCTTGCTTGTGAGGCCGCCACGCCAATGGGGAGTGCCATAGCTGCAAAAATACGTAATTGCGGGGGCGACAGAAAGAGGAATCTGCTAAGCCCTTCTCCCCCAAACGAAACCGGCAGGGAGCGGAACTCCCTGCCGGCACGGTATAAGAATCGAGCTTACCGAAAGGCTATGGAAGCGTGACCGAGATATTGAGCTGCAGTACGATGCCACCACGCGGGTCAGTGTCGGTGATGGAGATCGTCTGAGTTCCTTCACCAGCCGGAGCGGTCCAACGGAAGCCATAAGCTTCACCGTAGCTGTTGGTCTCCTGCGTGGCGCCGGCAACAGTGCCGCCGGTCGCGGTCATAACAAGCGTATGGTCACCGAGCGGATTGCCCCAGCGATCCTTGATGATGGCGCTGAGGTCGATCGTCTGGCCGACTTCAACCGAGGTCGAACCGTCGACAGACGAGGTCGTCCGCGAAGCACCGCCGGTCAGGAGCGAGCATGGGAAGCTGGCTGAGACAAAGCCGACGCGATACGAGACATAGTCGATCGCGCCAACGCCGTTGTCATTGCCGCCGGACATGACATAATCCTGATCCAAACTGGATGACGAGACTTCGAGAACAGCGGTCGAGGTGTTGCAGCCATCGGCCAATACACCTTCTTTGGTCGCAAGGAAATTGGCGCGAGCAAAGACCGGCGTACCGTTCGACATCGGGTTGTGATTGATATCCCAGCCCTGGACGATCGCTTCGAACTTGCTGCGGCCATCGGCCAATAGCGAAGTCTCATAATACGGGATCTCGACAAAACCACACGGACCGGAGTTATAGAACCAGCTCGTATCGGCCACGGTGCCGCCACTGGTTTCGCAGATAACTTTTACGATACCGTCGGCGGTATCGACGTTGTTACCGGAGAACCAGACGGAGGTCGCGATACCGTCATGATTTTCAGTCCGTCTTTCGTGAGACTTCATCGTCCCTTCATCGGTCGTGAAGTAGACGACGGTGGAATCATTCACCGGGTTCAAGTACACGTCGGAGACGACCGCGGTGACGCGATTCTCACCGGCGACGACATTCCAGTACGGGACGTTGCAGGTATCAGCGCCGACCACAATATGCGCGGGCGGGCCAGCCGAGACCATGACCTGGGTCGCGTTGGAGAGGACGGTATCTGACCAGGCGCGAACGCGGATGGTACCAGAGCGCGTGCCGGAGTGGATAGATACAGACGCCATTCCCTGACCATTGGTCACGGCCTGATAGGGACCGTAGCCGGTGTTGGCCAGATGTTCCCCGCCACCAGGACCGTCGGTAATGATGAAGTTAACCGCGAGTCCTTCCGGGACGCGATTGCCACCCGGATCAAAACAGAGCGCGCGAATGAGGGAGGTTTCAATACCACCCGTCTGCTTCACGGCGAGATTCATCGAATCGGAAGAAAGATAGATGGACGCGATCGACGCGTTCGGCGAGAGCTGCAGCGGCGTTTCGCCGAAGCCGGTGATACCGGCGCCATCGACAGTCGCGCGGACGTAGACGGTCAGCGCGTCGCTGCCGGAGATGTAATTGACCGTGACCTGTCCGGCGCCGCCAGTGACATAGGCGGTCGACGGGATAAGGCCAAGAGCATCCCAATTACCGTTGGCATTGGCATCGTACACGAGGGAATCGATGCCGTTGGACCAGTAACCGTTGCCGTCGACATCGACGAACTTTTCGCCGGCGACGATCTTGACGACGGTGGAATCCGGAGCGAACTGGCCAAGCTGATCGCGGACCGTGATACGGACCTGCGCGGTATCAGCGCCGTTGGCCAGAAGCAGGCTCGGCGTGACAGCGATGGTGACGTTACCCGTACCGGTCGCCGGGCCATCTTCTTCAACCTGCATACCGACGGTACGAGTCAGGCTCGAGCCGGAGACGGTCGCGGTGATGGTGAGCGCGCCGGAGTTGGTGGCGGTGAAAACGGTCGCGGCTATGCCGGAACCATCGGTCGTATCGGTCGCGGGCGTAAAGTAGCCGGCGGACGAAGGTGACACGCTGAAGGTCACTACCTGATCCGCGACGGCGCTTCCGCCGGCAAGGATAGTGGCTTCAACCACTGAGGTGGCGCCGGTATTGACCGTGGTCGGGCTGGCGCTCAATGACATTGTGCTGTTGGCGGGCGTTTCTTCTTTTTTGCTGGTCGAGCTACATCCGGCTAGCAGCATGACTGCAAGCATGACACAGACCAGAGAAAAGAACGATACGCCACGAAGTCTGTTGCTGAACATGACGTCTCCTATAGCTATGAAACCTGTTTATATTCTTTGGAATCGGTGTTACCCGTTTTCTCTCAGATTATCGGCGGATTTGGCTGGGGATTTAGATACAAAAAAGCCTGAGTTCCCACGAACTCAGGCCTTCTTGCTATGTCTGCGAGCGCTTACGGCTTCATAGCCAGATTGTCGTCCACGATGGTCGGGGTGACGAAGATGACCAGGTCACGGCTCTCCGTCCGCTTGTTTTTATAGCGGAAGAGGTTGCCGAGGACCGGGATATCCTTCAGGACCGGGACGCCGAGGTTGGACTCGACCTCGTCCTGCGTCGTCAGGCCGCCGATGACCGCGGTCTGGCCATTGGCGACGATCACGCGGGTCTCCGCGTTGCTCGTATTGATAATGACGCCGTTCGGGTCGAAGGTATAGGTCGACCGTTCGGGGGCCAGATGCATCAAGACCTGGTTTTCCGCGGTGATATGCGGCGTAACCGTCAGGATGGTGCCGACCTCTTCAAAGCGGGTGACGACGTTACCGGACTCGTCGAACTGCTTGATCGGGACCTTCTGCCCCATCTGGATCTTGGCTTCCGTGTTGTCGATCGTGGTGATCTCCGGATGGGCAATGATCTTCCCCTTGCCGTCCTTCACCAAAGCGGTCACGATAGCCTCGACCGACCAGCCATGCTGTAAAGCAGTGACTGTGTACTTGCCGACGGCATCAGACGTCCGGTTGGCGAGCACGCCGCCTTCCTGCTGATACGAGCGACCTGACTCGGTAGTGTACGTACCTTCCGCGATCCACTGCATGCCGAGCTCCTGGAGGTTATCCGAGGAGATCTCTACTAGTTGGGCAGATATCTTGATCTGACGGGCAGGCTTGTCCAATTCCGAGATATAGTTCAGCACCTTATCGAGGTTGGTCGGAACTTCCTGAACGATGATGGAGTTCGAGCGCGGGTCGCTGGTCGCTTTGCCGCGTTCGGTCATGAGCGATTTGACGGCCTTCTCGACATCATCCGAATTCGAGTTGGAGATCTTCACAATGCGGGTTTCCAGCGCGGCGATCTGGCGCTGCTCCTGATTGTGTTTCTCGCGCTCGGTCACTTCCTTGCGATACTGATCCTGCGGGAGAACGCGGAAATAGCCGGCGTCTTCTTCCACGACCGCAAGGTTGTAGGTGTTGCCGATGATATCCATGGCGGTGCGCCAGGTAACTTCGCGGAGTTTGATCGTGACGCTTCCGGTGACTTCCGGAGCGACGACGATGTTGATACCGCCCTCATCGGCGAGGGAGTTGAAGACGTAGCGAATGTCGGCCGCCTGGAATTCGATACTCCGCATCGGCGGCGCTGACTCTTTTGTCTCCTGTGACACTACCAGCCCAGCCAGCAGGGTCACCAGGGCCGCGGTCAGCCAGCAGACCACTGAGATCCGTTTGTTCATCAAAGCCATATCAGCACCAGCCTTTCGTTAGTCTCGATTATCAAAGGTCAACGCGACCGTTCTGCTCCACCCGTACTCAAAGATCTGGAAATAGACCTTGTCGGCTTCAACGCGAAGGACGTAGCCCTTCTCGACCTTGTCGCCGGCCTTGAGCATATAGGAGAAGTTGCGTTTATCCTGGAAGAGCGCGCGGTTGTCGCCACTCGCGTTCTCGAGAATACCGACCAGGCGCAGTCCTTCGACATTGGCCAGGCGTTTCTCGATAGGCGTGTCATACGTGCGCGTATCATCGATGAGCGTCGCGAACGGATCGCGGTAGCCCATATTCTCGTACTTGATCACCAGGCGCTGCGGGAACTCCGCGACAAGCGAGGACTTCATGCGCGAGCTGGCCGTGGCGCTGCGACGGAAGCGAGCCGTCTGACGGGCAGGCGTCGAAACGCCGGTGGCGTCATCAGCTTCCGCAAAGACCGGCTTTTCCGGCGCGGGAACCTTGGTATCGGCCGAGGCTGGTTTCTCCTGCTGAGCGTCAGCCGGTTTCACGTCCGCGGGCTTGTTGGCGACCGCTTCATTTGAAGTCGATGCTACGACCGGAGTCGCGGGCTTGACCGCCGGAGTCTGCGGAGCGGACTTTTCTGCAGGTGTAACCGGAGCAGTCACCGGACCCTTGAACTGTTCAGCTTTGGCCAGTTGATCCGGCTTCGCTGACGTCGCGGGGACCGCGGGTTTCACTTCGGGAGTTGTGCTCTTCACTTCTACTTTCGGTGTAGACTGCGCTACGACCGGCGAAGCGGGCTTCGTCTCGGGGGCAACGGCAGGCTTCACCGCTGGAGCAGTAGTCGGCTGAGCGGCAGGCTGCGAAGTTGTGGTCACTGGCTTGGCAGGAGCAGAAGCTACTGTCGGAGCCGGTTTGGATTCCACTTTCGGAGCAACCGTCGTCGGCTTGCTGGCGGGAGTAGTGGCTGCCGGAGTAGCAGGCTTGCTGTCATTCGAAGCAACCACTGGCGCCGGTTTGGCGGCCGGAGTGGTTGTCGCCGCGGGCTTGGAAGCCGGGGCGGCCGGAGTCGTCGGTTTAGATGTCACCGGCTGCTGCTGCGCCATAGTCGAATGAGAAGTCGGCTGTGCAGCCGGCTTATTCTCGACTTTGGGCGCGGCCGCGACCGCAGGAGTTGAGGTCTGCGGGGCCGGATTCGGTTTCACCGCCGGTGCCGGAGTAGTCGCGGTAGCCGGAACAACTGGAGCCGTGGTCGGCGCCGGGCCGGTAGACCAGGCCGCGAATTGCTTGGCAGAAGCATCGGTCAAACGAATCGTAATGGTCTTGCCATCAGAATCCGCCTGATAGACCGGAGCTTTGGTCAATTCAAACACAACGCGCACGACCTTCTCAGGCTTGGACGAATACTGCCCGATGCGGAGTTTGGTCACGCTGCACTGCGGCAGTGAGGCCCACTCTTTGGGACCCCAGGTATGGGAGGCGCCGACGATATCGACGATGAGTCGATCCGGCTTACCATCCTTGGGGACCTCGGTGGTGTGCGTGAACTGGAACGGCCCCTGGACATCGATACGCGCGACGGTCGCGCCATTCTCGTACGCGAGGCGGATGGTACCGACCTGCGCGGCGGAGACGGATGTCGCCAGAACGAGCGCCAGCAGTATAGTTATTGGTAGACACGTTTTCATGGTCTCATCATCTCCTATAGCACCAGCTCGTTGAGCCGCTCTTCTTCCTTGACATAGTACGTCGACAATTGGAAGGTGGCCGTCATGGTCTCCTTCTTCCGGCCGACCTCCAGCTTCGCTCCTTCTTCCGTCGCCGGCTGTTGCTGGCTGTTGATCGCGATATTGAGCGCCTTGATATCCACGCCGGTGATATTCGCGATGAAGGGGAAGTTGGCGACGTAGCTGAGGAAAGCGCCGAAATCATGGTAGGTCCCGGACATCTCCACCTCAAAGGTCGCTACATTATAGAACTGCTGCGGCTGTTCGGGCATCGGCTGGATCCGGACGATCTTGGTTCCGGTCAGCGAGGAGGCCGTGTGCAACTGCACCAGCATCGATGGGATCTGCTTCACTTCAGGAAGCAGCGCTTCGATTTCGTGGTAGCGTTCGATAAGATCCGCGTACTCGACCTGAAGCGCTTCGAGAGATTTGGCTTTCATCTCGACATTCTTCAGGTTGGTCGTGATCGTCTCGAACTCCTGGCTCTTCTGCGCGATCTCCTCATCCAGCTTGCTGTAGAGGCGCGTGTACCAGAAATAGCAGATCACCAGGAAGGCGAGGGCAGCCAGCACGAGCTTCTGAGTTTTTGAATCTTTCAGATCCATTTGTCTGCTCCCTTATTCCTGAGTGGCCGACGCGGGGGTCGGCACGCTGGGTTGAGTGACGGCTTCTTCGAAGTCGGCTTCATTGAAGCTTTCCTCGTCTTCGGCCTGAGCGACCATGTTGCGCAGTTGATCGTCGCTCAAATAATGGATATTGCAGCTCACGACGAAGTTGTAGGCCCGTTCGTTCCCGGCGAATTTGACCTCCTTGGTCGAAACGAGTTCAACTTTGTCGAAGTAATCTGAGCGCATCATATTGATCATGAAGGAGGCGAGGGCGTTCAGGGTGAACGCGTGCCCTTCGACCTCCGCCGACACGAAAGACGGCAGGCTGTCGACAGGAGCCTCGACCGGCGCGGTGGTTTCACCGGGCTTGGTGCTCTTCTTTTCAGTCGCGGGTCTCCGATCAGGCGCCTTCTCGCGAAGTTCGGCGAGCCAGACGAAGTCAGGCACGTTGCCGGCAACTTCCTGAAGCAGGCGGACCCAGACCGAGCGATGGCGATCGAGCTTTTCGATTGCGCCCAGGCGGTTGCTGATCTTGGTCTTCACATCGAGCAGGGCATCGACCAGCTTGATATCGCGCTGCAGCATGGCGGCGCGTTCGCCAGCCTTCTGGATCGACGCTTCGAGCGTGTCGACCTGGCGCATCTGGTAGAGCGTGACCACGGCCAGCAAGGCGACCACGGCGACTGCCCCGGCGACCACGTAGATCTCTTTCTTGCCGAAGGAGAAATTGCTGGACCGCTTGAGGTAATCTTTGGGAAGTAGATTTATTTCTATCATGATCCTCTACCTCGCTTTCCGCATCGCTAGCCCGACCGAGACCGCCAGCAGAGGGGCGATCTTTTCCGGCTGGAGGTACTGGAACAGCTCCGGATCGTAATCAACATTACGAAGCGGGTTCGCCAGTTCGAGCGGGATGTTCAGTTTCGACTGGAGGTGCTCCGCGAGGTACGGCACAAGCGCGCCGCCGCCGGAGAGGACGATCCAATCGATCTGGTCGACTTTCGACTGTGACTTGAAATATGAGAACGCCAGTTCAACGCCGGCGATCAGTTCATCGGTTGCGGATTCGATGGTGGCGCGCAGCATATCCTGGTCGACCGAGTCGCCCATCTCGCCCTTCATCGCCTTGATGGTCAGTTCGGGGCTGAGGCGGAACTCGCGCTGGATGGCCTGGAAGATCTCACGCGTCCCGGCCGAAACATCACGCGTCGCCTTGAACAAGCCTTCCGACACGTACGTGATGTTGGTCACGTCGTGTCCGATGTTGAGCAGGGCGGTCACGCGAGAGGGGTCGACCTCGTAATTGTGCTCGTAGGCGTTGAGGATGGCGAACGCGTCGTCATCCACCACGACCGGACGGAGACCACAATCCTCGATGAGGCCGAGGTACATTTTGAGGTACTCTTTGCGGGCGGCGACCAGCAAGACATCCATCTTGTTGACGTCGTCATCGGTCTTGATGATGTGGTAGTCGAGGGTCACGTCATCAACATCGAACGGCGCCCGCTGTTCGGTTTCGAAGAGGATAGCTTGCTCCGCTTCGGGGCCGGTCTTTTTGTCGATGGTGAACTTGTCGGTGATGACACCATGTCCGGAGATCGACACCACAACATCACGGATCTTCGGATCGGTTTGATCGATAAGCGACTGAATGTTGAAAATCACCGCTTCACGATCACGAATTTCGTCGGCCACGATCGCTTCAGGAGGGAGTTCGCGGATGCCGATAGCGGACACCGAGTATCCATTCCTGGTGTGATCGAGCTTCACCAACTTGATTGAACTGGCCCCCACGTCCAATCCGACGGTGCTCTTACTCTTTCGTGAGAACATACACCACTCTTTATTTGAAGTGTCTGATTTGTCGCTTTAACGCCTTATCACTACTTTTCCGTATATCGGCGTGCCAGCCCGACAATTAACCGGCGCGCATTGTTTTTCTCACAGACTGAAGCGGCGGCGACCGAAGCATCCGTACTGGTCGCCCGCGGGCTTTCGCTTTCTGTATCGGACATAAGAGCTTCCCCCTTAACTTTTTTTGCACAAAGGAAAAAAGGACGGGAAAAGAATACCCCCGGTAAGCAGCGCTCACCGGGGGTCAGCTCACGAAAGAAGTTCAGGGATCAATAGAAGTAATAATTTGTTGCCACACGGCCAGTTGCGGCCAGGATGTTGGTAGCGTGGAAGGCCGTCATGTCGTTGGTATACGCCAGCGAGTAGAGGTTTCCACCGCCCTCGAACCCGCAGGAGCCGTTCGGCTCAAAGGCCACTATATTATTGGTGCAGTCGGTACCGAGCCAGACGATCTCAGGCGGCAGGGTATCTACAGAGATGACAGTATCACCGCTTTCCAGCGCGTAACTTTCCGGATTGACGAGGTCTGCGAAGACCGTCAGAGTCCTGGTTGCGTCATCCAACTGAACAGCGATCTGCTGCTTGGTCGAGATCGCGGTTGAGCGGGCGAGCCGAAGAGTCGAGCTGACGTCGCGGACGGCGGCACGATACTTCATGCGCTCATACGCCTTCTGCAGACCGGGTACCGCCATCGTGGCGGCCAAGCCGATGAGCACGACCACGGCCATCATCTCAATCATCGTGAACCCGAACATCTGCCTGAATCTACATGCACTCTTCATAATCAGCATCCTCTGTTATCTGCCACCCGCCGCAATGGCGGGGAGGCTCCGGAGAGGAGTAGAGCATACTTTATGCCTTGCCGACTTAATTCTGGGAAGCGCTGGGGAAACGAGCCACAGGTGCTTGTTATTCAGCAACATTCAGCGGTCGTTCGTTGTTAGAGTGACAGCCGATAACGCTCCCAGAACTCGACAGTGCATGGGAAACTTCCCATACCTAAGGGTGCTGGGCAAATGATATTGACAGACCGGCGAAATTCGTTAAATTGATTGGTAGCGAACTACTTACCACATGTGGTCCCCTCGTGGCCGAAAGGAATGGTCGATGACCAGACGCTCGCGGAATGTAATGATCCTCACCTCACTCACCGTAACCGTCATATTATTGGGTGCGTTGTCCGCACTGGGCGCCGCTCCCGCAAATCCAGCCTTGGAGAAGTCGGCCGTTGTGCTTCAGCGTTCGCCGGAGATCATCAGTTCTTCGGAACGGGCGTTTCTGGTACAGCGCGATGCCGCAAAGGCCAAAGTCTGGGTGTTCTTCACAGATAAAGGTCTCGACAGCCGGGGCGGATTCCAGTCCGCGGCGGCATCGGTGAATCTGACTGACCGGACCCGTAACCGACGCGCCAAAGTCGGTATGGAGCAACCGGTCTTTGCGGATATACCGGTCAGCACGAATTACATCGCATCGGTTGAGGCCACGGGCGCGACGTTGCGCCGCGTCTCCCGCTACCTGAACGCGGTCTCTGTCGAGGTTCCGCATAACCAGATCGACCAACTGGCCAGTCTGCCGTTTGTGCGCAAGATCACACCGGTCGCGCGCTACACCCGAGAGAATGTCAGCGAGGAGCTTGCTCCACCGACGAAAAGCGAGATTGGTTCTGTGCTATCACCGGACGCTCTCAATTACGGGAATGC
>JAYRFH010000074.1:0-4588 GCA_041908405.1 Candidatus Zixiibacteriota bacterium | reverse complement strand
GGTCTACCGGACAACGCCGGAGAGCAAGATATCACTCATGTGCAAAGGGCTGATCGACCGGATCGGGGCGATCATCGGGATCATACTTGCCGCGCCGATCATGCTCGCCATCGCCATCGCCATCAAACTTGATTCTCCCGGTCCGATACTGTTCAAACAGACCCGCTCCGGACTGAATGGCAAACGCTTCCCGCTGTACAAATTCAGAACGATGTGCACGGATGCCGAGAAGCGCAAAGCGGAACTTGCCGCCCAGAATGAAATGAGCGGGCCGGTTTTTAAGATCAAAGCGGATCCACGCATTACGCGCTTGGGCAGATTTCTGCGCAAGTATTCTATCGATGAACTCCCGCAACTCTTCAATATTCTCAACGGCGATATGTCGTTGGTGGGGCCGCGCCCGCCGCTCCCGGCGGAGGTCTCCAAATTCGAAGCATGGCAGCGCCGCAAGCTCTCTGTCAAACCCGGTCTCACCTGTCTCTGGCAGGTGAACGGACGGAACGCGATCGACTTCGAGGACTGGATGCGCCTCGATCTCGAGTACATCGATAAATGGTCGCTGATGTTGGACGCCAAGATACTGCTCAGGACCGTTCCGACTGTTTTGAAAGGATCAGGACATTGAACGGAGCAAGGCTGAAAATACTCGCGGCGCTGCTCGTTCTCTTCGCGTCAAACCTGATAGCGGCTTCGGGAGTTGTCCCGGTCGGGCAGGACGCGACCGGACTGCTTTACGACTGGATGCGGCATGAGCAGGCGATTGAATTGAATCGTTTCGACTATCAACTCGGCCCGTACCCGTTAGACCGATTTGATCTGGTCGGCACGCCTTTCAAGACCTTGGCAGAGATATCCGATTTTCGTCTGTCGCTTTTCTCGTCAATTGGTGAGAACTACTCTGCGGCCAAAAGCTCTCGCTCACTCGCTTTAGAGGCGATTCGCGGTGGATTGGCGCTTCGGCCGGCGAACAATTTCTTCGTCTACGGTAATTTTGTGCTCGATGAGAAACGAGCTAAAGACCCCGCTTATATAGGAAAAAAGTGGCGTGGTCTGGCCGGCGATGTCGAGCAGGCATTTGCGTTCTGGCAAACTGAGAAATTCGATCTGACCGCCGGGCGATTTGCCTCATTCTGGGGAACCGGCAACTCACTGGTCCTTGGACCAAACGCTCCGCTCGATGGCTTTGGCTATTCGTACCGTTGGGGGAAGCTGACGCTCAGCTACCGTCTCGCGCGACTCGACCCGCTCACTCGCTGGTCTGAGGACACAAATCGAGTCGTCGAGAACAGGTATTTCGCGGGACATCGACTTGATATCCACTTTTCCAGTAAACTCCGCATTGGATTCTTTGAGACTGTTGTATTCGGCGGCGAAGGACGCCAGATAGAACTCTACTACCTGAATCCACTCATCTTCTTCCATGGCTCGCAAGTCAACGAAGGGAGCAACGACAACACCTTTGTCGGGTTTGACTTCTCTGTAAAACCTAGTTCAGGCTATCATTTCTATGGTCAATTGATGGTCGACGATATGCAGATCGAGAAGAAGTCGCAATCTGACCAGGAACCGAATGAGATCGGATTCCTCGCGGGTGGCTACTTGGCCAATATCGCGCCCTCATTTGATCTCTCTGCCGAGTACAGCCGCGTTACCAACTGGACATACAATCAGGACCTTCCGCGCAACCGCTATCTCTTCAAAAACGAACTGATCGGGTCAGCACGCGGGAATGATTACGAACTGGCCGATATCAGGCTCTTCCGATGGTTCGGCAAACTGACCATGGCTTCACTCAATCTCTCATATCTCCGTCAGGGGGAAGGGAGAGTATCCGATGAATGGACTGAGCCGTGGCTTTCGGGTACCGGCGACTACAGCGAGCCATTTCCAACCGGCGTGATCGAAAAGACCGCCAGTCTCTCTCTGGGCCTCAAGGGGTATCTCAAATCAGTCGCCGCCTATAATATTCAGGCGGGATTCGATCAGGTAAAGAATCTGGGGCATGTGAGCGGCGACAACCGCACGATCCCGTTCCTTCGATTTACACTCTCCGCTACCTTCTCGACCATCATCGACGCCCGCTAACTTAAGTCTGAATATCTTTCTCTCGAAACATTAGTCTGGTAACCGTGTTACACCCTCCATACGGTGTTGACCGGCAGGCGCTTGTGCGCTATTCTGGTCCGACCACACTGTGAAGGAAAGAGACCAGCATGACTGTCGACCATAAATATACCAATCATCTCATTAACGAGAGCTCACCATACCTTCTGAGCCACGCGCATAATCCGGTCAACTGGTATCCGTGGGGGGATGAGGCGATCGCGCGCGCCAAGGCCGAAGATAAACCGATCTTCCTCTCAATCGGCTACGCTGCCTGCCACTGGTGTCACGTGATGGAGAGGGAGTCATTCGAGAACAAAGCGATCGCGTCCATTCTTAATGAGAAGTTCATCTGCATCAAAGTCGACCGCGAACAGCGGCCGGATATCGACCAGATCTATATGACGTTTACGCAGGCGATGACCGGACATGGCGGATGGCCGATGTCAGTCTTCATGACCCCGACCTTGCGGCCGTTTTTCGCTGGGACCTATTTCCCGCCGGACAACCAGATGGGTCGACCGGGATTTCTGCACATTATTACGGAACTGGCCAGCGCCTATGCGGAAAGCAAATCGCAGGTTGTCGAATCGGCCGATGCGATATTTGATGAGATATTTCGCCATGTAAGTCAGACGGGAGATACGACTACAATTAATGAGGGGATGTTGACCACCGCGGTTGGGTACCTGATGCAGAACTTCGACCATGCCCACGGCGGCATTGGCGCCGCGCCGAAATTCCCACATCCGCTAGAGCTATCACTCTTCTTGCGGTATAGCCGTCGGTCGGGTGATCTGACATTTATGCTGGCGGCGGAGAAGGCGCTTTCCGCAATGGCTCGCGGTGGTATCTATGACCATATCGGCGGCGGATTCGCCCGCTATTCCACAGACGCACACTGGCTGGTTCCGCATTTCGAAAAAATGCTCTATGATAATGCCTTGCTGGTGCCAACGTATGCTGAGGCCTACCAGATCTCCGGCAATGAACTTTACCTGGATACCGTCCGCGGGACGCTTGATTTTATCCTGCGTGAAATGGCCGACCCGAGCGGCGGTCTCCACTCCGCGCTCGATGCCGACTCCGAAGGAGTCGAAGGCAAATTCTATGTCTGGTCGCTTGCGGAACTGAAGGAAGTACTCGGCGAGGATGCCGATACGGTCATCAAATATTTCAACGCGACGATGGTCGGGAATTTTGAAGGGGAGAATATCCTGCATCTGTCGCTGCAGTCGGATCGCCTTGAAGTTTCTGTCGGCGAAACGGAATTGAAAGCGGTTGTCACACGCGCCAAGGCAAAACTTCTCGAAGCCCGTAACAAACGGGTCAGGCCACTGACCGATGACAAGATACTGACCTCATGGAACGGCCTGGCGGTCACCGCGCTCTGCAAAGGGTATCAGGTGACCGGAGACAAGAAGTACCTTGAGGCGGCTATCGCCAATGCCGAGTTTGTGCGTCGTGAACTTTATCGCGAGGGCAAACTGACGCATGCCTGGCGGCAGTCAGTTCATTCAACTGGCGAATTTCTTGAGGATTACGCGTATTATGTCCGCGGACTTATCGACCTGTACGAGTCTGACACGCTTGGCGACAACAGTCGATGGCTCCACTTCGCGGTTGAGTTGACTGACAAAGCCGGGCAGTTCATGGATGCTGATGGCTATTTCTATCTTCGTCCGGACAAGCACGATGACCTTATCTTCAGACCGAAAGAGGAGACCGACGGCGCACTCCCGGCTCCCGGCTCGGTGATGCTGCTCAATCTATTGAGGCTCCATCGGCTGACTGAGAAGCGGGAATTGCTCGAAATGGCTCAGCGTGGTTTGCGGGCGATCTCCGGACAACTCGCCCGTTACCCTAGCGGAATGACCTCCGCGCTGTTCGCGGTTGATTTCCATCTGTCGCGAAAGGTCGAAATTGTCATCGTCGGAGAAGGTGAGACGCGTGATGGAATGCTGCGCGAAGTCTACAAGCGTTTTCTCCCTAATCGAATCATTGCCTTCGCTAAGGCTTCAGATGGAGAGGGGCCGCTATTTGAGGGACGACATTCCACTGATGACACCACGCGCGGCTATGTCTGTATCGATTCGGTCTGCTCGCTGCCGGCGCTGACAGTTGAGGATTTAGCGAAGCGACTGGGCGAGATCTAACGCGGCTCGAATGCCTCGTATTTTGATCTCTTGCCGGTGACGCTGGTGATATCGATTCGCCAGACGGTCAACGGCGCAAGCGCGCTTTCCGGTATCTCCCAGTCATCGCGACCGGAGTATTTCTTCATGATACACTGGACCGCCTGACGTTTCGCCTCGATTTCGCTAACGAAGTTCACCCGGCCGAATCCCACGACGCTGAAATAGCGCATCGACCATCCGCAGGCCTGCTCGGTCTCATGCACTTCGGTACGAATGTCTACCTCGAAGCAGACCTCGGGCGAGTCTCTCAGAATATCCAGCTTGGTACCTTCGGGCGCGGAATGAAT
>JAYRFH010000073.1:0-3858 GCA_041908405.1 Candidatus Zixiibacteriota bacterium | reverse complement strand
ATCCGGGATGTCAGGATCATAGTCGCCGAGTCGGGTTTAGCGTCGAAGGTTGACTTAACGCGGATTAGGCATTCGGGGTACTCCTTCTTTCTTATTGGCGAAGGTTTGGTGTATTGTCCTAACCCATCCGCGCTGCTGCAGGAATTGATCTCCGAATGAGTTACGTTCAGATCAAAATCTGTGGGATAACCCGCCCCAAAGACGCCCTCCTGGCGGCCGAATTGGGCGCGGATATGATCGGGATGATCTTTTATGCGGGCTCAAAAAGGTGTGTAGACGTCTCTACGGCCAAGAGAATAGTCGCAGATTTGCCACCGACCGTTGATAGCGTTGGAGTCTTTGTCGACGAAAAGCCCGCCCAAATGCTAAGGATAGCAGACCAACTCTGCCTCGACTGGCTGCAACTGCACGGCCGTGAGACGAATGCAACCATCCGGCAGCTTCAGCGCGCGGGTTTCCGCGTCATCAAGGCATTTGGCGTGAATGAGGGGACAGATTGGACCAAGATTGCAGATTCCCCCGCCGACCTCAAGATGCTCGACAACGGTACCGGCGGCACTGGATCGGCCTTCGACTGGTCACACATCCCGAAGAAGAGATTCAAGGATATCATCCTGGCCGGAGGTATCAACTCAAGGAATGTCGTCGAAGCACTTCGTCGAGTGCGACCGTTGGTTATCGATGTCAATTCCGGAGTCGAGTCAGCGCCGGGTGTCAAGTCCCCGGCTAGACTGAAACAGTTTTTCAAAGTGGTGAATCGTGAGCGTGCCAAGTAAGAATTACCGGTATCCCGATAAACGTGGACGGTTCGGCGAATTCGGCGGAAGATATGTCCCTGAGACCGTGATCTACGCGCTCGACGAATTGAGCGCGGCGTATGAGAAGGCGCACAGGGACAGGAAGTTTCAGCGTGAACTGGCCGGCTATCTCAGCGCGTTTGTCGGAAGACCCTCGCCGCTTTACTTTGCCGAGCGACTCACCCGAGAGGTCGGCGGCCCGCGCATCTGGTTCAAAAGAGAAGATCTCAATCATACCGGGGCACACAAGATAAACAATACGGTAGGTCAGATCCTGCTGGCAATACGGATGGGGAAAAAGCGGATAATCGCTGAGACGGGCGCCGGACAACATGGTCTGGCGACCGCGACTGTCTGCGCGCGGTTCGGCCTTCCGTGCGTGGTCTATATGGGGTCTGAAGATGTGCAACGTCAGGCGCCCAATGTCCAAAAGATGAAATTGCTGGGCGCCGAGGTTGTCCCCGTTGAGTCGGGCTCGAAAACGCTCAAAGACGCGACCAACCAGGCAATGCGTGACTGGGTCACCAATATCCGCACGACTTTCTATATTATCGGGTCTGTGGTTGGGCCGCATCCGTATCCGATGATGGTGCGGGATTTCCAATCTATCATTGGCAGTGAGACCAAAACTCAAGCCAAGAAGCAATTCGGCAAACTGCCGGATGCTTCGGTAGCCTGTGTCGGAGGAGGTTCAAACGCCATCGGGATGTTCTATCCCTTTCTCAAGTCGAGAGTCAGACTTATCGGAGTCGAGGCGGCCGGCCATGGTATCAATAGCCAAAAGCATGCGGCAACACTTACCAAGGGGAGACCGGGGGTGCTGCATGGGTCGTACAGCTATCTTCTGTATGATGACAATGGCCAGATCATATTGCCGCATTCAGTCTCAGCTGGTCTCGACTACCCCGGCGTTGGTCCTGAACACTCGTTCTTGCATGACTCAAAGAGAGTTGAGTATCATTCCGCAACTGATACCGAGGCTTTGGAGGCATTCAAGATCGTCTCCCGCCTGGAAGGCATTATTCCCGCGCTTGAAACCTCTCACGCGCTGGCCTGGGTCATGCGGGAGGGGAGAACGTTCAAGAAAAACCAGAATCTGGTCGTTTGCCTTTCAGGTCGTGGTGACAAGGACTTTCCGATTCTGCAGAATCTGGGGGTGCTTCCATGAACAACCGCATCAGTCAATTGATGGCGGCTCGTGGCAAGCGGAAGTTGTTAGTTCCGTTTCTGACCATCGGTTATCCAACTCTCGAGAGTTCAGAACAACTGTGTAAGGTCGCAATTGAATCCGGCGCCGATATGCTTGAATTGGGGATTCCTTTTTCGGATCCGTTGGCCGATGGTCCCCAAGTACAACTCTCGAGTCATATCGCGTTGCAGCAGGGTATCACGCTTGACGATGTTTTCGGTGTGGCAGAGAGCATACGTGAGTACTCTGACATTCCGCTCATCACCATGGGGTACTACAACCCGATCTACGCGCGCGGAATCCCGGATTTAATCGGGTCGGCAAAGGAAGCCGGTATTGATGGCCTGATCATCCCTGATCTTCCGCCTGAAGAGGCGGGCGAACTGATAGAGTTATGCCGAGAGGATGATCTTTCAAACATCTTTCTGGTCGCACCCACTTCCGATCGCGGACGCATCAGCCTCGTGGAGAAAAGTTGCTCCGATTTTGTGTACGCTGTGACCGTCACCGGAGTGACCGGAGCCGGGCGCAGTTTTGACGCACAAACTGACGACTATCTGGCGAGACTGCGCAAGCAGATCCGTAAGCCATTTGTCGCGGGGTTTGGGGTGTCGTCGGGGGAATCGGCCGTGCGGCTCTGCAGGCATGCTGACGGTGTCGTGATCGGTTCGGCGCTTATAAAGGAAATTGAGTCTAGAGGGCGCCATGAAGACGGTGTGGTGGCGGTCGGAAAACTCCTTAAGTCCGTGCGGGATAGCCTGAACGGATAAGATAGCTTTATCATTGCGCCGCGACGTCGCCCAGACCATATTGCCGCCGGAAAATCGAGGACTATGATACTGGATAAATTCAAAGAGCAGTTTGCGTTAACCATCGCTACGGCGTTTCGGGAATGTTACCCTGATCAGTTTGCCGCGTCAGGTGACCAGGGACCGTTCTCGATGGGCGATATCCTCAAAAATCTGGAGCGCCCCAAAGACCCCAAAATGGGGAGCCTGGCATTCCCTATATTCAAGCACCTTTCTCTGCTGAAAGCCAAGCCGCACGAGGTCACTGCGCTGGTTGCCGCCAAAGCAAATGAGCTCGTTGGCACACGAGCTTCAGACTCGGCCCTTCAGTTTGAGGGCGCGTCAGGCTATATCAACGCGTCCATTGAACTGACTGCTGTAGCCCGTGAGACGATAACGCAAGTCCTCCAGTTGCAGAATGGCTTTGGCAGTTCTACCGTCGGCTCCGGCAAGCTCAATCTGGTCGAATACTCCTCCCCGAATATCGCCAAGCCAATTGGCGTGGGACACCTCAGGACGACCATTATTGGCAACTCGCTCCGGCGCATCTATAAGAAACTCGGATACACGGTCATCGGAATCAATTACCCCGGCGATTGGGGAACGCAATTCGGCAAGATGATCGTCGCGTTTCGTCGGTGGGGAAACGAGGAGACTTTCTCGGGCGAGGCGGTTAAACATCTGCTCGACCTCTATGTGAAGTTTCACGCGGAGGCCGAGAAGGATCCGACTCTCGACGAAGAGGCCCGAATCGAATTCAAGAAACTCGAGGATGGCGACCCCGACGCCACCGCTCTCTGGGAGCGGATGAAAGAAGTCTCCTTCGACGAATGGAACCAGTCATACGCCCTTCTTGGTGTGGAATTCGACCTGGTGTATGGTGAGTCATTTCTGAATGACAAGATGGAAGCGGTAATCAATCGCCTAGAAAAGGATGGCCTCACCTCGATATCACGCGGCGCGTTAGTTGTTGACCTGAATGACCCGCAACTTCCGCCCGCTCTTCTCAAGAAGCAGGATGGCGCGACCCTCTATATCACTCGCGATCTGGCTGGCCTCATCTGGCGTTGGGAGACCTACCATT
>JAYRFH010000072.1:0-16769 GCA_041908405.1 Candidatus Zixiibacteriota bacterium | reverse complement strand
GGTCAAGGCTAGTTGGTAGTTGTCAAGAGATTGGGAGTAACGACGTTATGAGCATGACCGACCCGGTCGCCGACCTGTTGACCCGAATCCGGAACGCCTCCAAAGCGCGCAAGCCTGCTGTGGACATTCCGGCGTCCAATCTCAAGCGTGAGATTGTTCGGATTCTCAAGGACAACAGTTTCGTTCGCGATTACCTTGAACTGCAGGATTCCAAGCAGGGGATCATCCGTGTCTACCTGCGCTATAGCCGCGGTGATATGCCCGTTATCAAAGGCATTCGTCGCGTCTCCAGCCCCGGCCTGCGTAAATACTGGGATGCCCAGGATGTTCGCCTGTCAACCCGCTTTGCCCAGGGTATCTCCATCATTTCCACCTCCAGCGGTGTCATGACCAACTTCGAAGCCGCCCAAAAAGGCGTCGGCGGCGAGATCATGATCCGGTGCTGGTAAGGAAGGATATACTAATGTCTCGTATTGGCAGAAAGCCGGTTCCGATAGTCGACAAGACGAAGATCGATGTGGCCAATGGCAACGTCACCGTCACCGGCCCGAAAGGGTCGATCTCGATGACCGTGCACCCCGATATCACCGTCGCCCTCCAGGGTAGCGAACTCGTGGTGACCCGTCCCTCCGATCTGAAGAAGCATCGCGCCCTGCACGGCCTGACCCGCGCCCTGATCAGTAATATGGTCACGGGTGTGTCCAAAGGGTTCACGCGCCAGTTGCAGATCATTGGCGTTGGTTTCCGCGCGGAATTGAAGGGCCGCACCCTCGTCATGTATCTCGGCTATTCGCACCCGATCGTCTTTAACCCGCCCCAGGGCGTCAATCTGACGGTCGAAGCGAAAGAAAACAGAATCACTGTTGAAGGTATTAATAAAGAATTGGTTGGTCAGACGGCTGCCAAGATCCGCTCGTTCCGTCCGCCGGAGCCTTACAAAGGCAAAGGCGTACGCTATGTCGACGAGCATGTCCAGCAAAAAGCCGGCAAGGCCGCGGCCAAGTAATGTGGGATCACGCTAATGGCTGACAAAAATATCGTTAAGAACAAACAGGCCGACCGCCGCAAAAGCCGCGTCCGTAAGAAAGTCCTTGGGACTTCCGAACGACCGCGCCTGACCGTGCGGAAATCGCTGCGCAACGTCTTTGCTCAGATCATCGACGACGAAAAAATGGCCACCCTGATCGGCCTCTCGTCCGACTCGAAAGAGATGGAAAAGATCATCTCCGACAAAGACAACAAAACCGCCGCGGCCAAAAAGGTCGGTTTGAAACTGGCTGAACTGGCGAAAGCCAAAGGGATCGAAGCCGTCGTCTTCGATCGCAACCGCTTCCGCTACCATGGACGCATCAAAGCGGTCGCCGATGGCGCCCGCGAAGGCGGACTGAAATTTTAACCGTGGCAATGTGTCGCCTGCAATAGATGAGGTGAGTTTTGGCGAGATTTGAAATGGAAAACTCCGAACTCGAGGAGAAAGTTGTCAGCGTCAACCGCGTGGCTAAGGTAGTCAAGGGCGGACGTCGCTTCAGCTTTACGGCGCTCGTCGCCGTCGGTGACCGCAACGGCAAGGTCGGTATCGGACTGGGCAAGGCCTCGGAAGTCTCCGAAGCCATTCGCAAAGGAACCGACGCCGCCCGCCGCGCCATGGTCAAAGTCAATCTGGTTGAAGGGACCATCCCGCATCGGATCGATGGCCGCTTCGGAGCAACCACCGTCGTCATGCGCCCCGCCTCCGCCGGTACCGGCGTGATCGCCGGCGGCGCCGCCCGCGCGATCCTCGAATCCGTCGGCATCCAGGATATCCTGGCCAAGGTGCTCGGAAGCCGCAACCCGAATAACGTCGTGAAAGCGACCATGAACGGCCTGAAACTCCTCCGTACCCGTGACCAGGAAGTCGCCTTCCGGGAACAGGCGTAAGGCGGAAAGAAAGAGAACAGCCATGGCCAGACTGAAAGTCACGCAGACTAAAAGCACGATCGATAAGAAAGAGCCGCAGAAGCGCACCATCAAAGCGCTCGGCCTGGGACGCCCGCACAGTACGGCGATCCATAATGACACTCCGCAGATCCGCGGCATGATCCGCGCCGTCACCCATCTCGTGACGGTCGAAGAGATAGAGTAAAGGAGAAGCCACACATGGAACTTCACACCTTACGACCCCCGGCGGGCGCGAAGAAGGCCCGCAAGCGGGTCGGACGCGGCCCCGGCAGTGGCATGGGCAAAACCTCTGCTCGCGGACACAAAGGTGCCAGAGCGCGAGCCGGCTACAAAGATAAACGCTACTTCGAGGGCGGCCAGATGCCCTTGCATCGTCGTCTGCCAAAATTCGGCTTTACCAACGTGTTCAAAGACGAATTCCAGGTCGTCAACCTGGCTGACCTCGCTCGCTGCACCGGCACCGAGATCACGGTGAAGACGCTCAAAGAAGCCGGCGTCATTCGCACGGTCAATACTCCGATCAAGATCCTGGGCAACGGCACCATCGATCGTCCGCTCACTGTCAAGGCGGCGGCGTTCTCTAAATCAGCCATTACCAAGATCGAAGCCGCGGGCGGCAAAACCGAGGTAACCAAGTAGTGCTAGAGACATTTAAATCGATATTCCGCATCGAAGAGCTGCGCCGGCGCATTTTCTTTACGCTGGCGCTTCTGGTTGTCTACCGTATCGGTGGACACATCCCGACTCCGGGCGTGGACGGCTCCGTTCTCGCCGCCTTCATGGGACAGCAGGGTTCGATTTTTGGTCTGCTCGATCTATTCGCCGGTGGCGCGTTCGCCAAGGCGACCATCTTCGCCATGGGCATCATGCCCTACATCTCCGCCTCCATTATGTTGCAGCTCCTTGGTGCGGTTGTGCCGTACCTCCAGCGCCTGCAGCGTGAGGGAGAGGAAGGTCGGCGCAAGATCACGCAGTACACTCGTTACCTGACCGTGCTCATCGCGGCCCTTCAGGCCTACGGTACTGCCATTTTCATCACCAGCATCAATTACAACGGCGTGCCCGCGGTCCATATGGCGACCTCCGGTTTCATCCCGTTGACCATATTGACATTCACCTGCGGTACTATCTTCATCATGTGGCTCGGTGAGCAGATCACCGAACGCGGTATCGGTAACGGTATCTCATTGATCATCTTCATCGGTATCATCGCTCGCTTTCCGGATGCGATCTTCCAGGAAGCTCAGTTTGTCTTCGCCGGTACTCGTTCGATTCTGGTGGAAGCTCTGGTTGTGGTCCTGATGATCGGCGTCATTGCCGCGGTCATTCTGATGACCCGCGCCCAGCGCCGTATCCCGGTGCAGTATCCGCGTAAGGTCGTGGGCCGTCGCGTTTATGGCGGCGCCACCACGCACCTGCCGCTGTCAGTCAACTCCGCCGGTGTTATCCCGATCATCTTCGCCCAGTCGATCATGTTCCTTCCGTCGACCGTCGCGCAGATTTTCCCGAACGTTGAGTGGCTGCAGAATCTCGTCGCGGTCTCACTTGCGCCGGGCGGCTGGTGGTATTCCATCATCTATTCGTTGATCATTATCTTCTTCGCGTATTTCTACACGGCGATCGTGTTTAACCCGATCGAGATCGCGGACAATATGCGCAAGAACGGCGGCTATATCCCGGGTATTCGCCCCGGCAAGAATACCGCTGACTATATCGAGAGAATTTTGACCCGCATCACGCTCCCCGGCGCGCTGTTCTTCGCCGCTATCGCGGTCCTGCCGTGGGTGCTGGTCGGTCAGTTTAACGTGAACTATTTCTTCGGTGGCACCGGCCTCCTTATCGTGGTTGGTGTGGCGCTTGATACGCTCCAGCAGATCGAATCGCACCTGCTGATGCGCCATTACGACGGCTTCATGAAGAAGGGTCGTATCCGCGGGAGATCGATGTAACTATGAATCTGGTCTTCCTTGGCCCTCCCGGTTCCGGCAAAGGCACGCAGGCTGCGCGCCTTTCCGCGCGTCTGGGCTTGGTCCATCTGTCGACCGGTGACCTCCTGCGCGAAGCCGTCAAGAACGGCACCCCGCTCGGCCAGCAGGCCGAAGGGTACATGAAGCGCGGAGAACTGGTGCCGGATGCCCTTATCGTCGGGCTTATCGAAGACAAGATCAATAAAGGCGAGTTGAACAAGGGGTTCATTCTTGACGGCTTCCCGCGGACCATTCCGCAGGCGGATGCCCTCAAGCAGATGCTCGCCTCGCACCAGATCGGACTCGACCACGCTATCCTGTTTGATGTCCCGGACGAAGAGATCGTCCGCCGTCTCTCCGGTCGCTGGTATTGCCCGACCTGCAATGCCGGGTACAACTACCCGATGCAGATCCCGAAAGTGCACGGGAAATGCGACAAGGATAATGCCCAGTTGATGCGGCGCCCCGACGATGAAGAGTCGGTCGTGCGCAATCGGCTGGATGTCTATAAAAAGCAGACCCAGCCGATCGAGGATTACTATCGGCGTGAGGGACTGCTGGTCACAATTAAGGCTGACATCGCCCCGGACAGCGTTTTTGAGGCGCTTCTGGACGCGACACGTGGTCAGAGAACCCGGTGATAGTGCTGAAGACCACAGAAGAACTCGAGATCATGCGCGAAGCGGGCCGGATAACGGCTATGACGCTCGACATGGTCGAAGAGAACATCGAAGCAGGCCTCACCACCGGACAGCTCGATATGCTGGTCGAGGATTTCATCCGTTCACACGGCGCTATCCCGGCCTTCAAGAACTACCACGGCTACCCGGCCTCCGCCTGCATCTCCATCGACTCCGAGGTCGTGCACGGCATCCCGGGGAAGCGGGTCATCAAGGATGGCCAGATCGTGTCGGTCGATATCGGTGCCATTGTGAACAACTATTATGGCGACTCCGCCCGTACATTTGCTATCGGCGAGGTCTCGGAAGAGAAAAAGCGGCTCATGCAAGTGACTCAAGAAGCACTTTCGGCCGCTATTGACAAAGCCAGAAAAGGCAATAGATTAGGGCAAGTTTCGTCGACCGTTCAGCAGATTGCGGAAGCGGCCGGCTTTGGCGTCGTTCGCCAACTGGTCGGCCATGGCATCGGCCGCAAAATGCACGAGGAACCCCAAGTCCCTAACTTCGGTTCTCCCAACGAGGGTCCTGTTCTGCAAGTCGGTATGGTCCTTGCAATTGAACCGATGGTGAATGCCGGGACGTACGACGTGAAAACGATGCCCGATGGTTGGACCATCGTGACCGCCGATGGCGCGCCATCGGCCCATTTCGAGCACACGGTCGCCATTACGGATAATGGCCCCGAGATTTTAACTAAGGCGTAAAGGAGACTATGCCCAAAGAAGAAACGATCACCGTTGAAGGCAAGGTTGTAGAGCCCTTGCCCAACGCCATGTTCCGCGTACAATTGGACAACGGTCACATCGTTCTGGCGCATATCTCCGGCAAGATGCGGATGCACTTTATCAAGATATTACCGGGTGACAAGGTCACGCTTGAACTGTCACCGTATGATCTCACCCGCGGTCGGATCACCTACCGCTACAAGTGAGACACGATAGAAGGATCGAATAGATGAAAGTCAGATCGGCGATCAAAAAACGGTGCGAACACTGCAAGGTCATACGACGTCACGGTGTGTTGCGCGTGATCTGCACCAAGAACCCCAGCCATAAACAGCGCCAGGGTTGAGCAGGAAGATAACAATGCTGTCAGGCATAGAGGAGTAGTCAATTGGCTCGTATTGCCGGTGTTGATCTACCGAAAGACAAACGGATCGAAATCGGGTTGACCTATATCTATGGGATCGGCCGATACACCGCCGCTGAGATCCTCAAGAAGACCGGCGTCAAACCCGAAGTGCGCGTGAATAAGCTCTCGGATGATGACGTCGCCAAACTGCGCCGAGTGATCGAAAACGAATACTCGGTCGAGGGTAACCTGCGCGGCGAAACCAACATGAGCATCAAGCGGCTGATCGATATCGGCTGCTATCGCGGTCTGCGTCATCGTCGCGGCCTCCCGGTCCGCGGCCAGCGCACCAAAACCAATGCCCGTACCCGCAAGGGTCCGCGCAAATCCGTCGGCGGCCTCAAGAAGAAGGCCCCGGGCAAGACTTGATGATTAACTTGTTTCTGAGGATATACCGTGGCTGAACCAAAAGGCAAAAAGCGCGTCAAAAAGAAAGTTCGTACCACCGAGTCGAACGGTGTCGCGTTTATCAAGGCGACCTTTAATAACACCATCGTGACCGTCGCTGATTCCCAGGGTCGTACGATCTCCTGGGGAACCGCCGGCAAAGTTGGCTTCAAGGGCTCTAAAAAGTCCACGCCGTTCGCCGCCCAGATGGCGGCCTCGACCGCGGCCAAAGAAGCGATGGACCTCGGCTTGCGCCGAGTCGAAGTGCACGTGAAGGGCCCGGGCGCCGGTCGCGAAGCGGCTATCCGCTCGCTTTCCGCCGCCGGTCTCGAAGTGACGCTCATCAAAGACGTCACCCCGATCCCGCACAACGGCTGCCGCGCCCCGAAACGTCGCCGCGTCTGATTCGCAACGTGTGAGTGTTGGAGTATAGAGGAGAGTAGATGGCTCGTTATCATGAAGCTGTATGCAGGCTGTGCCGCCGCGAAGGAGAAAAACTCTTTCTCAAAGGCGCGCGCTGTCTGACCGATAAATGCGCGATCGAACGGCGTCAGTTCGCCCCGGGTCAGCACGGTCAGAACACCCGTCGGAAAGTCTCTGCGTATGGTTTGCAGTTGAGAGAAAAGCAGAAGATCCGCCGTCTCTACGGCGTGCTCGAAACGCAATTCCACAACTACTTCGAAAAGGCCGACGCCAAAACCGGTATCACCGGCGAAAACCTGGTCCAGTTCCTTGAATGCAGACTGGACAATATCGTCTATCGCCTCGGGTTCGCGGCCTCGCGCAAGCAGGCCCGCCAGCTCGTCCGGCATCGGCATATCCTGGTCAACGGGAAGTTAGTCGATATCCCGTCCTACCAGGTGAAACCTCAGGAAGTTATCCGCGTTAAGGATAAATCCAAGAATCTCGAGCAGATTCACGCATCCCTGAAGCTCGGGCACGGCGCCGAATTCGCCTGGCTCAGACTCAACAAGGCTGCGTTGGAAGGTGAACTGTTGGCTGTCCCGCAGCGCTCGGATGTGCCGTTGACCGCCAACGAACAGCTCGTCGTCGAGTTGTATTCCAAGTAATCCCCGCGGAGGAGGTAGCAGAGTAGTATGAAGTGGAAACCGCTGACCATGCCCAAAGAGGTCGTTAACGATCAGTCGTCGACGACCGAGAACATGTCGCGCTTTATCGTCGAGCCGCTCGAACGCGGCTATGGCGTGACCCTGGGCAACAGCCTGCGCCGCGTGCTCCTGTCATCCATTCAGGGAGCCGCCGTCACGGCTATTCGCGTCAAGGGGGCGCTGCACGAGTTTGCCACCATTCCCGGCGTCTACGAAGATGTCACGCACATCGTGCTCAACGTCAAGTCTATCATCGTTCGCTTCCATGCTGAGGAGATGAAGACCGTCCGCCTCAAAGCCAAATCCGTCGGTAAACTGACCGCCGGCATGATCGAGGCTGATGGCGATGTCGAGATCCTCAATCCCGACCAGCATATTTGCGAACTGACCGAACCGATCGATTTCGAAATGGAACTCGATATCGAACCCGGCCGCGGGTACCATATCGCCGACATGAACAAGCGTCCCGATGCGCCGGTCAATTCCGTCTTCATCGATTCGCTCTTTTCACCGGTCACCAAGGTCTCCTATTTCGTCGAGAATACTCGCGTCGGACAGAAGACCGATTATGACCGCTTGATCCTCGAGATCCATACCAACGGCGCCATCACGCCGGAGGATGCGCTCTCCTATGGCGCCAAGCTTCTCAAGGACCACCTGCAGCTCTTCATTCACCTTGACGAACAGGTCATGGTGGAAGAGATGCCGCAGGAGGACGAAGAGATCCTGCGCGTGCGCAACCTGCTCAAGACTCGCGTCGACGAACTGGAACTCTCCGTCCGTTCGTCCAACTGTCTGCGGGCCGCCAATATTCAGACCATGTCCGACCTGGTCACGAAGTCAGAAGCCGAGATGCTGAAATACCGCAACTTCGGCCGTAAATCGCTCAACGAGATCGGCGCCTTACTGGAGCAGATGAACCTGTCGTTCGGCATGGACATCTCCCGGTACATGGAACCGGCCAAGAAGTAAACAGGTGAAGAAGTAATGGGACATCAGGATAAAGTCGCGAAACTCAACCGCACCAAATCCCACCGGGAGGCGATGCTGGCTAATATGGCGATGTCGCTGTTTCAGCATCGCATGATCAAGACCACTACGGCTCGGGCCAAGGCCCTCAGCCCGGTGGTTGATCGTCTCATCACCATCGCCAAGCGCAATAATCTCGCGTCCAAACGTCTGGTGGCTGACACTGTCCGTGTGAAAGAGGTCTATACCAAGCTCTTCACCGAGATTCTGCCGCAGCTCGCCGACCGTAACTCCGGCTACACCCGGATCATCAAGCTCGGCGTCCGCCGTGGCGATGGCGCCCCGATGTCCGTCGTTGAGTTGCTGACCCCCAAGCCGGCGTTTGAGACCGATGAGAAGGACAAGGCTGCTGAGAAAAAAGGCGGCGGCCTCAAGGGAGCGCTCTCGCGCGCCCGCGCCAAAGCCGGCAGTAAGACCAAAAAGGCTTCCGCGGCCAAAAAGACCGCCAAGAAGCCCGCGAAGAAGGCTGCGTCCAAAGCGAAGTAACTTCGCGTCCATCAGCTCTTTTCAAGCCCCGCTCCGGCGGGGCTTTTTTTGTGCTCCCCCGACTTGCGGGACAACTCCTCATTCGTTATATAATCTTACAGCGAAACATCAACCTGTCGCATGAACCACAAGGCAACAAAGCTCTTATGCTGGGGAATGGATTCGCCTTGCCGGTTCTGCGCATGCACCTGAGGTCTCTATGGAACAGCCGGTTCAAAAATCCGGAATGCCTCGCGGCTGCCTTATCGCTCTCATCATCGCCGGTATTCTCATCGTGCTGATGGCCGCGCTTGTGGGAGTCTGTTATTTCAACAAGGACAAGTTCATGAAGTGGTCGGTCCGCACCGGCGTCGCCTATGCGCAGGAGGAACTCTCCAAAAATCCTGTCGGCATCGACACAGTCAAGTTCAACGCCCTGGCCAACGGCTTCATGCAGCAACTGGAGACCGCCCAGATATCCGATGAACAATTCGCCAAACTTGGCCCGGTCTTCCAGCAGGTCATCGCGGACAAAAAGATCGACACTGACGATGTCTATAAACTTTCGGATGCCATGGTGACACTCTTCCCGGCTCTGGAGTCGCTGAAGATGACCCCTCCGGGCGATATGAATATCCTGCCGGATGATACCGGCGGGCCGCTCGAAGGAGAATCACCCGACAGTGGAACGGTAGAATAGCGACCGGAATGCCACAACGGCATCACTGATGCTCACTCCGCTCGCTGTCATCATCCTGGCGTTTTTTATCGGCGGGATCCCCTTTGGATTGCTGGTCGCGAAAGCCTTCGGCATTCGCGACCTCCGCTCCCAGGGCTCCGGAAATATCGGCGCCACCAATGTCTGGCGCGTCGCCGGCGCCAAAGCCGCTATCTGGGTGTACCTGCTCGATATCGGCAAAGGCGTCCTCGCCGTGCTCATCGCGCGCTATGTCACACAGGACGCATTACCGCGCGACTGGTTTCTCGTGCTGACCGCTCTCGCCGCGGTCTTCGGACATATCTTTTCCCCGTACCTCCATTTCAAAGGAGGGAAGGGGGTCAATACCGGGCTCGGCGTGATGCTTGTCCTTATGCCGATCGAAATACTCATCAGTCTCGGAGTTTTTATCGTGGTTGTCGCTTTGACGCGGTACATCTCTCTCGGCTCCATCATCGCGGTCCTTGCGTTGGTCGCTGTCTCGTTCATTGAGCGGCTCGCTTACATTAAAGAGGCCAGCGCGGTCTTTTTGGGCCTGACCATCATCCTGGCACTCGCCATCATCATCACCCATCGCGCTAATATCGCGCGCTTGCTCAATGGCACGGAAAGCAAATTCAGCCTGTCGTCGAAGGGGAGAAGCTGAGATGTCGGAGCGCATCACCATTCTCGGCGCCGGTTCATGGGGCATGGCCATCGCCCGTCTGCTCGATATGAATGGCCGCGACATCACTCTCTGGGCCTATGACCCCCGCGAATACTATCGACTTCTGCAGGAACGCGGTGACCCCACCAAGTTGCCGCGCCTCCAACTCGCGCCGACAATTGAAGTGACCAATGACCTCAAGAACGCTATCGATGATTGTGATCTGGTTGTTCTTGCGGTCCCCGCACAGCACCTTCGCTCGGTACTTCGCGAGCTTGGCACTCGTCTTCGCCCCCGTATGGGCGTCGTTAATCTCGCCAAAGGGATAGAAACCGGCTCGCTCAAGCGCATGTCCGAGGTGGCGCATGAAGAGACCCATCTCCCCATCGACCGCATCTGTACTCTCTCCGGCCCTTCGCATGCCGAAGAGGTCGCGCTCGACATGCCGACCACGGTGGTCGTCGCCGGAACCTCCGACCTCGTTACCTCACGTGTGCAGGAGATCTTCAGCAATCTCGTTTTCCGTGTCTACCGATCTTCTGACCTGACGGGCGTTGAACTCGGTGGGTCGCTCAAAAACGTCATCGCTATTGCCGCGGGAATTGTCGATGGCCTCGGCTTCGGCGACAACACCAAGGGGGCGCTCATCACGCGCGGCCTCGCTGAAATGACTCGCCTCGGCATGACACTCGGCGCGAAGCCGGAGACCTTTGCCGGTCTCTCCGGGCTCGGTGATCTGGTCACGACCTGCTGTTCGCGGCACAGCCGCAATCGCTGGGTCGGCGAACAGATCGGTACCGGCAAAAAACTGCATGAGATCCTGCTGACTATGAGCATGGTCGCCGAAGGTGTGGAAACGACCCGTTCCGCTTACAGTCTCGCCCGACACTGTGGCGTCGAAATGCCGATCACTTCCGAAGTCTTTCGGGTGCTCTTCGATGGCAAATCCCCTCTCGAGGCCATCGAACAATTGATGGGACGATCACTCAAAGCCGAGGTCTGGAGACCCGGCGAATAACGTGAGGCGATGGCACGATGCAGAAAACCGACACCACCGAAAAACTCTATTACACCATTAGTGAAGTCTCCAAAATGACCGGCCTCGAAGCCTACGTGCTTCGCTACTGGGAAAAGGAGTTCCCTCAGCTTCATCCCCGCAAAAACAGGGGAGGGAGCCGCCTCTATACCGCCAAGGATATCGAAATCATCAACCAGATCCGCTATCTCCGCACCAAAGAGAAGCTGACCATCGCGGGTGCGCGCAATAAGCTCCTGCTCAAACGCGGCCACGAAGAACGGACCGATATCGAACAACGCGCCCGGACCCGCTCGCTCATCGGAAAGATTCGCAAGGAGTTGGAAGAACTCCTCAAATTTTTCCCTTGAGTTTTCCCCCCTTTTGGCTACCTTGAACACCCCTAACGGGCTATAGGAAAACAACGTCGGAGCGTAGCGCAGTTGGTTAGCGCACTCGCTTGGGGTGCGAGAGGTCGGCCGTTCGAATCGGCTCGCTCCGACCATTTTTTTCCTTCCTTCCACCTGACCCACCCGTATAACTTCCGACATGACCTCTGATCGCTCCAACGCCACCCTTGTCCTCGTCCCGGCCTATAATGCCGCCAAGTATCTGCCGGATCTCATCCGACGGTGCCGCCAGTTCGTCTGCGATGAAAACTTTCTCGTTGTGAACGATGGCTCCTCCGACAACACCCTCTCTGTTCTTAAGGATACCGGAGTCAATTACATCTCTTTCCCGCAGAATCAAGGGAAAGGTGCCGCGCTTAAAGCAGGCTTCGACCACGCCGTCAAACACAACTATCGCTCCGTCCTGACGATTGATGCCGACCTGCAGCATCTTCCCGAAGAGATCCCGCAGTTCTTCGCGCTCGACAACGGCCAGCGCCTCATCATGGGGACCCGTACTATCGACCGCTCCATCATGCCCTTTGACCGATGGCTCACCAATAATCTGACCTCCATGATAATCTCTGTCTTCTCCACGCAACGCGTGCGGGATTCACAGTCAGGATTCCGTCTTATCCCGGTCTCAGTTCTTTCCGCGATGCCGCTCGCCACGATCAAATATGACCTGGAATCCGAAATGCTTTTTAAGGCCGGCGCTATGGGGTGCGAGATCGCCGAGGTAACGATTTCGACGATCTACGAAGGCTCGCATTCCTTCATCAATCCATTCAAAGATACGATGCGATTCATCCGCCAGATCTGGAAGCGTATCTGGGCTTGATTCCGGCTTGCTTTTCATTCGGCGCTCCCCTAAACTGCCGCCATGCCTGAAAAAAAACGTATCCTCCTGACCAACGATGACGGCTTTTCCTCCGATGGTATCAACGCGCTCTACTCGGTACTTTCGCGGCAGTACGATCTCTATCTCGTCGCGCCGGATCGCGAACAGTCCGCCAGCTCGCACTCACTGACTTTGAACCGCCCGCTCCGTGTGGTGAGAATTGACTCGCGCCGCTTCGCCACTGATGGTACCCCTACCGATTGCGTTATGCTCGCCGTTCATCTGCTCTTTAAGAAAACGCGGCCGCATATGATCATTTCCGGCATCAACCACGGCGGCAATATGGGGGATGACATCACCTACTCCGGCACCGCCGCGGCCGCTATCGAGGGCGCGATTCTGCGCATCCCGTCCATCGCTGTTTCGATGTTCGATTGGACCCCCGGAACGCCGATGCGCCGCGCCGCCAACTTTGTCGGTCGCTTTCTTAAAGAGTACGAGAAGCTCAATATCGACCCGTCGACCTTTCTCAATATCAATTTCCCGAGAGACAACGGTCGGCCGTACAAGTCGTATGAATTCACCCAACAGGGATTCCGCACCTATCGCGATATCGTGGTTCATAAAACCGACCCGCGCGGGAAGCCTTACTATTGGATAGGGGGGAAGCCGCGCTGGAAAATGATCCCCGGCTCGGATTTCGAAGCGATCCATCGCGGGGTCGTTTCCGTCACCCCGATGAAGCTCGATTTTACCGACCGGCCGACGCTGGAAAGGCTCTGTGCCTCAATGAAAAAGGCGGCCAAAGGGAAGGCTCAATAAACAGTTGACAAGTCGGGCTGAATCCCTATACTGAGGCCTCATTTCGATGATAAACGGGGCGTAGCGCAGTTGGTAGCGCGCTTGGTTCGGGACTAAGAGGTCGCTGGTTCAAATCCAGTCGCCCCGATTTGATCCAGCGAAATGAAACCCTCCGCTCTGCGCTCTCCCGATAACTTAACCATGTTCAAGGATGAACAAACATCGGATCTGCTATGCCTCGTAAAATAACTGTCGCTGTCATCGGCCAAAACGAATGTTCCGCGGAAACCGCCCAGCTCGCCGCCCTCGTCGGCAAAACCTTGGCTGAAAAGAAAGCTGTCCTTATTTGCGGTGGACTGGGTGGAGTGATGGAAGCTGCCGCTCGCGGCGCCAAGGAAGCCGGCGGCGTTACCGTCGGTATTCTCCCTTCCATGAATAAGGGAGACGCCAACCCATACATCGACCTGGTCATTCCGACCGGTCTCGGCGATGTCCGCAATATCCTTGTCGCTCGCGCCGCCGATGCCGTCATTGCGCTCCCCGGAAAATACGGCACGCTGTCCGAGATAGCCTTCGCTCTTATGGCCGGTATTCCGGTCGTTTCCGTATCATCTTGGGTGCTGGGCGCCGATGTCCACCAGGTGGAAAATCCCCTCGAGGCGGTCGAACTCGCCCTCGAATTAGCCGCCAAACGTAACGCATGATTGCCGCCGAGATAACCGTGACTGGCCTGGTGCAAGGTGTCGGATTTCGATGGTTCTGTCACCGTCAGGCAACCGCGCTCAATCTCACCGGATGGGTCAAGAACCTTTCCGATGGTTCCGTCCAGTTGCACGTCGAGGGCGAAAAGACGTCGATTGAAGGTCTGATCCCGATACTCCGTACCGGCCCATCCTCCGCCGAGGTTGATCAGGTCTCAATACAATGGCTGAATTACACTGGAAAATACCACTCCTTTGAGATAACGCGTTAACAACTATGGAACAGATCAAAAAGTACATTCGCGAAGTCCCGGACTTCCCCAAACCCGGCATCAACTTCTACGACATCACCACACTCTTCCAGGATCCGGTCGGGTTCGATCTGGCGCTGGACGGGATGGAGCAGTATATCCGCTCCCGGAACCCCAACAAGATTGTCGCCATCGAAGCGCGTGGATTTGTCTTCGGCGCGGCACTGGCGGATCGTCTCAAGTTGTCGCTCGTTCCTTGCCGCAAAGCGGGCAAACTGCCGTACAAAACCATCACCGAAGAATACGCCCTCGAATACGGGACGGATAAGATTCAGATTCATGCCGATGCTGTCGCCTCTGGCGACCGTGTCGTCCTGGTCGATGACCTCATCGCTACCGGCGGAACCCTTCTGGCCGCCTGCAAACTGGTCGAACGACTGGGCGGAACTGTCACCGGTATTTCATCCGTTATTGGTCTGACTTTCCTTCCGTACAGAGAGAAATTGTCCGGTTACGACCTCAATTTCCTCATCTCGTACGACTCGGAATAGTCTGCTTGCGCCGGTTCAACTGGCGCAGTACCTTAAGCGAAGACAGTGAGGCGAACGAGTCCGTTTGTGCTTCCTGTCAGATGCCCCCGTAGCTCAGTTGGATAGAGCAGTGGCGTCCTAAGCCAACGGTCGCAGGTTCAACTCCTGCCGGGGGTATTTTGATTTCCCCCCGGTCCGTTCGCCGCCCACCGGTACCTCCCCAACATATTTCCCCTGAACAAGATAGCCCTGCAAAATCGCCACGAAATCGTTTGACAGCCCTCCCGCACCGGCATATATTCTTTGATTATTTCCAGAGGGCTTTGCGTCTTCTCTGGGAAACGAATGATTCTGTTGGGATAAGGAGTTCTGTGAATGAAACGGTTGTGGCTGTACTCGTGTTTGTTGGTGGTCGCAATGACCAGTCTGGCGACGGCGCAAATCTCGTTCGATTTCACCGGTGCCGGCGCACGAGCCGAAGGAATGGGCAAAGCCTACTTGGGAGTTGCCGATGATGCTTCATCGATAACCTGGAATCCGGCCGGTCTTGTCTCCCACGACAAGCCGATCCTCGGCCTCTCTTACGCCATGGCCAAACCCCGTGGCTCGTTCCAGGATGTCAGCGGTACCGAATTCAAAGTTTCCGATAATTTCAATAACCTGACCTATCTCGCCTTTGTGTCGCCGGTCCGCATTCGCGGCCACCAGTTCGTCCTCGCGGCGTCGTACTCGCAATTGGCCGAAGATTTCCTCTATGGCAACTTCGATCAGTCGATCCCGAATCGCCCGCATGAATTGGTCCCCAACGCGACCTACGACTATCGCGCTATCGCCTACAGCTCATACCACGCGAACCCGTATGTGCTGAACTTCGGTTTCGGCACGCCGGTCAGCGAGCGCATCGACATGGGCGCCTCGATCAATGTCTACACCGGCAAGTCGGTCAGTAGGAATCGTGTCGACCAGCGCAGCACCAATTATGAAGCGATCGACCGCCTTCTGCAGGAAGTCACTCGCGACTCGTCGCAGGCGCTTCTCGATTCCACCAAGTTCTCCGGCATCAATTTCACTCTCGGTGGCAAGTATGAGAGAGAGAAACTGACGATCGGCGCGATCGTCCGCACCGGTTTCTCCCTCAAGGCGATGACCGATCGCAAGGCCTCCGACTCAGTCTGGTACAATAACCAGCTGAAGACCGGAAACACTGTCTATTTCGATGATCAGTTGACCAAATACAATATCCCCTGGATCTTCGGCGCCGGCATTGGCTACAAACTGAAACCGAACTGGTTGCTCGCGTTGGATGCCGAGTATCGCGGCTATGCCGCCACGAAGGCGAAAGTCCGCACCTCCATCAAGATCGGCTCCGGCGGAAACAACGAAGAGATCTTCAGTGAGGTCGACCCGCAGTTCTACGACTGTTTCGTCGTTCGCACCGGTACCGAATATCTCTGGTCGACCAACAATACGATCTTCCCGATCGTCCCGCTTCGCGCCGGTGTGGCCTATGTGCCGCTTCCGACTCCCGAAGTTACGGTCGATGGTGCTCGTTCCCAGACCACGATGCTGCAGTTGACCGCCGGTACCGGCGTCCGCTGGAGCCAGATCTGGCTCGACCTGTCGTACGTCTACAGCACCTACGACCAGGAGTCAGAGACGATCTTTAATGATATTCTTGAGGCCGGGACCATCAACAATCGCTCCCACCGCCTCAACCTGACCTTTACCGGCTACTTTTAAGCCGACCAAGCCTGTTTCGTGAGAAACACCCGCCGCCCGGGTTAAGTCACGGGCGGCGTTATTCGATATATCAAGTAGTTCATTTTTCGACCTGGAGAGGACATGCACGGCAAAGTCAAACTGACTAAGCGAGAGATCAAAGAAGATAAATTCGCCACCTTCATGCTGACCGCCAAAGATCAGCTCACGGAGAACTGGCAGTATGCCGCTATCGGCGTCGCCGCCGTTATTCTGGTAGTGGCCGCGATCGTTTATTATTTCAGCAACCGGTCGTCGGCCAATATCGAGGTCGCCGAAAAACTGGCCACCGCCCAGATGGATTACCGCAGCGGCAATACCCAGGTCGCTATCATGTCTCTCACCCAGATCGCCGATGAAGCCGGCGGCGCCACCGCTCGCCAGGCCAAATATCTCCTCGGCAAGGTCAATTT
>JAYRFH010000071.1:0-8997 GCA_041908405.1 Candidatus Zixiibacteriota bacterium | reverse complement strand
TTCGATGTGCAAAGTCAGGCTGAGGATGTTTGGGTGTATGATCTGGTTCGCGAGGTCCCCACGCGGCTGACCTTTTCGGAAGATATGGACGCGTGGCCGAAATGGTCACCGGATGGCAGCAGGATTCGATATACCAACAATGAAGGCGCGACCTTCCGAGTCATGGAGCGACAGGCGAACGGGATCGGTGAGCCGAAATTCGTATTCGCAACCAAAGGAAATGTGGGACCCGGTGACTGGTCTCGTGACGGCCGTACTATCGCCCTGGGACACCAATTAGGAGACTGGGATATCTGGTTACTCGATGCCAATGACAGTGGCAAGTACACGGAGTTCACCAATTCGCCGCATCAGGAACGGCGGCCGCGCATCTCTCCGAATGGCCGGTATATCGCCTATCAAAGCAATGAATCAGGATCGTTCGAGATATATGTCAGGGAAACGTCACCGTCCGGCGGCAAGTGGCAGATAACCGCCAATAGCGGTCTTACGCCTATGTGGAGCGCTGACGGGAAAGAGCTCTACTACTATGACACCAATAACGACTTCTTTGCGGTACCAGTCGCCACCGACCAAGGATCATTTGAGGCCGGTATTCCCAAAAAGCTCTTCACCCAGCGCATAAACTTCGCCGGCCTGGTTCAAAGCAGGTACGCGGTCAGCGCGGATGGTCAGCGGTTCCTGTTGAATATCCCATTAGCAGATCAGACTACCAGCGCGACATTGGTCACGTTGAACTGGAATGCGGCTCTCAAGTAGCGCCGTTTCGACTAGCGCAGTCTTCTTCGTTTCTCCCGATCAGTCGGCTTTCGGGCACCTCGCCCGAATGCCGGTGCCGGCGTTTTTGGCTTCTGCTTTAGTTCCGATTCGTACTTTACCTGGGTGCGGGGTGCGCGGTCGAACGGAAGCGCCGGAACTTGCTTTACATGCAGAGCGGTATGGATCAGACGTTCGATCTCTCTGACATCTTCCCGTTGGTCGAAAGTGGCAAATGAAATGGCGCGACCAGCTTTGCCCGCTCGCGCTGTTCGACCGATACGATGCACATAGTCCTGTGTATTGGTCGGCAGGTCGAAGTTGACGACTAGTTCGATCCCCACAACATCAATACCGCGCGCGGCAATATCGGTGGCGATCAGCACGCGGTATTTGCCTGACTTGAAACCTTCGAGCGCTTCGCGTCGTTGGGCCAGCGAACGGTTAGCATGGATCTCCGCGGCGGAGAAACCGGCGACGCGAATGTCGCGGGTCAATTTTTTGGCGCCATGTTTGGTGCGGGAAAAGACCAGCACCGAACCCTGATATTGCTTTAACAACTCTTCGAGCAGATATCGTTTGGCCGCCTTCTCAATGAAGAACACTTCCTGTTCCACGTTGTCGGCAGTGGTCCCCGCAGGCGCGATCTCGATCTGGATCGGGATCTTCATGATCTGCTGGGCCAGCGCGACTATCTCGCGCGGCATTGTTGCCGAGAACAACATGGTCTGGCGTGCTTTTGGGACGAAGCGGATGATCTTGTTCAGTTGAGGAGCGAATCCCATGTCAAGCATCCGGTCGGCTTCGTCGAGGACCAGGATCTCGATATTACTGAGATTGACAATGCGCTGTTCCATCAGGTCGACCAATCTCCCCGGGGTCGCGACGATAATGCGCGGCGACTTCTCCAGCGCCTTTTTCTGCAGATGCTCGGAGACACCGCCTATCAGGACGGCAGTCTTGAGGCCCAGCTCCCGGCCTACTGCCAGGAGTGATTCATCGACCTGTATCGCCAGTTCGCGAGTTGGAACGAGTATCAGTCCGCGCCCTTTCAAACGGGCGAGCCGCTGGATCATGGGGATACCGAACCCGAGGGTCTTGCCGGTGCCGGTCTGCGCAACGGCGATAAGGTCCTTGCCTTCCAAGGCGATCGGGATCGATTTCCGCTGGATCGGGGTAGGTTCGGTGAATTTCAGTTTTGAGATGGCGTTTAACAGGCCGGGGGCGATCCCCAAACCGTGAAAGCCGAATTGATTTGATTGTGTCACAATGTCCTTTCGCCGGGAGGGGGCGAAGTCTATCACTGGGCGACTTCGGCAGTCTCGGCCGAGTGTATTTCCTGCAGGGAAGCTACGGATATTTTAGCGGCTTGGAAAGCGGCAATTGCCTCGACCGCGGCAGTGGCGCCGGAGAGGGTAGTGATACAAGGGATGCCATGCTGTATAGCGGCGGTTCGGATCGCCCAGCCATCCTGAGCCGAAGTCGCTCCCAGAGGGGTGTTTATGACCAGGCCGATATCGCCGGATTTGATGATATCCACGCAGTTGGGGCGGCCTTCGGAGACTTTGAGGACCGACTCCACCGCGACTCCCATATCGCGCAGGAAAGCGGCTGTCCCACCAGTCGCATGAATGACAAAACCGAGAGCGGCGAAACGTCGCGCTATCGCCACAATCCCCTTCTTGTCGCGGTCATTGACGCTGATAAGCAGCTTGCCTGCATGCGGAAGTTTGATTCCGGCCGCGAGTTGAGCTTTGTAGAACGCGGTGCCAAAATTGTCGCCGATTCCGAGCACCTCGCCCGTGGAGCGCATTTCGGGTGAAAGCTTCGGGTCAACGCCGGGAAACTTGATGAAGGGGAAGACCGGCGATTTGACGAAGTATCTATCTACTGTGAGATCCAGGGTGAAGCCCAGATCGGCCAGCGAATGGCCGAGCATCAACCGGGTCGCAACCTTGGCCAACGGCACGCCGGTTGATTTTGCCACGAACGGCACAGTACGCGATGCCCGCGGATTGACCTCAAGCACGTACAATTGACCTTCAGCGACCGCATACTGGATATTCATCAGGCCGACAACTTTTAGTTCACGCGCCAGGACGCGAGTCACTTCGCGTATCTCGTCCATACGATTCTTATCATTAATATAGGCCGGTAGAACAGAAGTAGAATCGCCGCTGTGTACACCCGCTTCTTCGATATGCTGCATGATCCCGGCAATGATGCAATCCTTGCCATCGGATAACGCATCAACATCGAACTCGTACGCATCCTCCAGGAACTTATCAATGAGGATCGGCTGGCCGGGCGCGGCATCGAAGGCCGAAGCAAGATACGCGTGGAACTGCTGCATGCCATAAATGATCGCCATGCCGCGACCACCGAGTACGTAGGAAGGGCGGACCAATAATGGGAATCCAAGCTGTTTGGCGGCAGTGTCACCCTCGGCCATGGTCCGTGCAATGGCATGCTCAGGGTGGCGGATATTGAGTCGATTCAGGAAATCGGCGAAGCGCTCGCGGTCTTCCGCTAGATCGATCGAGTCAGGAGGTGTGCCGAGAATTGGAATGCCGGCGTTGGCCAGCGGCATAGTGAGGCGGAGAGGAGTCTGTCCGCCGAACTGCACGATGACGCCATCTGGACGTTCCTTGTCGTAGATCTCGAGCACATCTTCGAGCGTGAGCGGCTCGAAATAAAGTCGGTCGCTGGTGTCGTAGTCAGTAGAGACCGTCTCGGGGTTGCAGTTCACCATGATGCTTTCGATCCCCGCTTCGCGCAGGGCGAATGAGGCATGACAACAGCAGTAGTCGAACTCTATCCCCTGGCCTATACGATTCGGGCCGCTACCGAGGATCATCACTTTCCGACGGTCCGATGGATCTGACTCATCTTCCTGCTCATACGTTGAGTAGAGATAGGGCGTAAACGATTCAAACTCACCGGCACAGGTATCAACGCGCTTGAATACCGGGCGAAGACCCGTCTCGTGGCGTCGCTTACGTATGTCTTCTTCCTCGCTGCCGGTAAGGTAAGCGAGCCGTCGGTCAGAGAATCCATACTTCTTGGCAAGGCTCAGTTCCGTGTCCTCAATAGCGTTAAGCGCACGGCCTCGAATCTGCCTCTGTAGTTCCGCGAATTGCGCAATTTGGTCAAGAAACCATGGATCGATCTGGGTGAGGCGGTTGACCTCATCAATGGACCAGCCGACATCGAGCGCATGCACTATGTAATGTAGGCGATTTTCGTTGGGCGTAGCTAACGCGGCAGTGGACTGCTCGCGGGTCATATCACCGGGACGGAACGGCTTGATCGCCTCAAGTGAACGGAGCGCCTTGAAGAGAGATTCTTTGAAGGTGCGACCGATGGCCATCACTTCGCCGACGGATTTCATCTGTATCCCGAGCGAGGAATCCGCGCCGGGAAATTTTTCGAAAGCGAATTTCGGGATTTTGGTGACAACGTAATCGATAGCCGGTTCAAAAGCCGCAGGAGTCTTACGCGTGATATCGTTGGCAATCTCATCGAGCGTGTAGCCGATTGCCAATTTCGCGGCTATCTTGGCGATAGGGAAGCCGGTCGCTTTTGACGCAAGGGCCGACGACCGCGACACGCGTGGATTCATTTCGATCACCACCAAGCGTCCGGTACGCGGATTGACAGCGAATTGCACATTTGAGCCGCCGGTTTCAACCGCTACTCGACGGAGTATCGCCGCGGCGGCGTCGCGCATCCGCTGGAATTCCTTGTCGGTGAGTGTCTGTGCGGGAGCGACGGTCAGTGAATCGCCGGTATGCACCCCCATTGAATCGAAATTCTCGATAGAGCAGATGACCACAAAATTGTCCCGGCAGTCGCGCATAACTTCGAGTTCGTACTCCTTCCAGCCGAGGAGAGACTCTTCGACCAACACCTGTCCTACGGGAGAGAGAGCAAAACCGCGATTAACAATCGATTCCAACTCTTCGAGATTGTACGCGATACCGCCGCCGGAGCCGCCAAGCGTAAAGCTTGGACGGATAATGATCGGAAATCCATTCTGTTTCGCGAACTGCTTTGCCTGGGAATAGCTGGAGACGAGAGAGGAACGGGGGACATCGAGGCCGATCTCGATCATCGCCTGCTTGAAAAGTTCACGGTCTTCGGCGAGACGGATCGCTTCTGCTGATGCGCCGATCAACTTGACGTTGTACTTCTCAAGAACCCCGGCTTTCTGAAGCGCCAGCGCGAGATTGAGGGCGGTCTGCCCCCCCACCGAAGGGAGAATGGCATCCGGCTGGTCGCGTTGGATGATCTTCTCGACAAACGGGACGGTGAGCGGCTCGATATAGGTGCGGTCGGCCAACTCGGGGTCAGTCATGATTGTCGCGGGGTTGGAATTGACCAGCATCACCTCGATCCCCTCGGAGCGAAGAGCCTTGATCGCCTGAGTGCCGGAATAGTCGAATTCGCACGCCTGGCCGATAACGATCGGGCCGGAGCCGATGACCAGTATCTTGCGCAGGTCAGTCCGTTTAGGCATGGCTGTGGCTCTCCTGCCACTGTTTCATCAGGCTGATGAATTGCTCAAAAAATGGATGCGCGTCATGCGGCCCGGGCGAGGACTCGGGATGATATTGCACGGCGATCGCGGGAACCTCGCGCAACGCGAGGCCTTCTACTGTATTGTCATTCAAATTGATATGCGTGATCTCGACCTGTCGGTCGTTCAAAGAATCAGCGTCGACCGAGAAACCATGGTTATGCGCGGTGATCTGCACTTTGCCGGTGCGGTGATCGATCACAGGATGGTTGCTTCCGCGGTGACCGAATTTCAATTTGTAGGTTCTGCCGCCGGCGGCGAGGGCAAGCAGTTGATGACCCAGACAGATGCCCGCGACTGGGACGGTACCGAGCAATTGCTTGATATTATCGGTCGCGTACGTGAGTGGATCCGGGTCGCCGGGGCCATTGGAAAGAAGTACACCGTCAGGGCGGAGATCCAGAATATCTGTCGATGAAGTGGTCGCGTGAACAACCGTGACCTTGCATCCCAAACGAGTGAGACAGCGAAGGATGTTGTACTTCACGCCGTAGTCATAAACCACAACGTGCAGCGCGGTGTGCGCGGACGCGCTGAAGAGATCCTGTTGATGCCAGTGGCCGTTAAGTGCAATCTCTTCCTGATCCCAATGATACAGTCGTCCAAGAGTGACGGTGGAAGCGAGGTCGATCCCAGACATCGACGGGTGTAAGCGGGTTCGGACAATCAGATCACTATCGTCGCAGGCAATATCCGCGATCACGCCGCGCATAGCGCCGAAGGTTCGCAAGTGGCGAACCAGGGCGCGCGTATCCAAACCTTCCAGGCCGGGGACATTGTTTGCGGCCAGGTAGTCATCGAGTGACCGCACCGCCCGCCAGTTACTGGTGACACGACTCAGTTCCTTGACGATGAACGCGTTGAGGAAGAGTTTGCGTGACTCGACATCATCCTGCGCGATACCGTAATTGCCGATCTGTGAGGTGGTCATCACGACCATCTGTCCGGCATAAGAAGGGTCGGTCAATATCTCCTGGTAGCCGCACATGGCCGTATTGAAGACCACTTCACCAATCGCGTCTTCGCGGGCGCCAAAGCGGTTGCCGGGAAATACCCGGCCGTCCTCGAGAACCAGCTTGGCGTTGTAGGACTCACGCAGCATCTGCGGAATCAGCTTCCTTTCGCGTGTGTGCGGGCGGATGAATGACTCTGTTTCGGTGTCGCGCGAAGGTACAGTATCGGGTTGCGGCTGTCAAGCGGTCGAGTGGGAGGAGAGACAAGTTCTGGCGGGAACGAAAGGCATCTAGTATAATCATGGAATGGAACGGTCCTGCATTGGGGTAGCCGCATGAAGATGGTTTGTGTACTACGCAAAGAGGCCGGGTCGGTCGACGACCTGTTTGCCTTTGTCGGGGATTTCGTGAAGCGCGCTGAAATTGACGAGGATACGGCATTCCAAGTGACGGTGGCCGCGGAAGAGCTGTTTACCAACCTTGTGAAGTATAGCACAAGGAGTCGACAACCGGTCAAAGTCACACTGGAGAAGACAGCCGACTGGCTGGAACTGGAATTGGTCGACTCGAACGCCGACCGCTTTGACATTACGACAGCTTCGCTACCTGATCTGGATATTCCAATAGAGAAACGTCGACACGGCGGAATGGGGCTGCATCTGGTTCGGAAGTTCGCTGACCAGTTGGGGTATCGCCACGAAGAGGGGGACGGGATAATCACCTTCAGAAAACGTCTAGCCGGTCATGGCTGACAATGAAAAATGAAACGGCCCGAGACTGATCGGGCCGTTGTCATGAAACGACTAGAAGTCATGCGCCCATCCTATGCGCAGCATGAACGCTTTCAGATCCGGAAAGAGATCAAACTCGCGCAACGGGCCAAACGCTTCCGGCGGGCTTGGGTCACCATGCTGGCGATACCATTCAAATGAGAGTTGCAGGGTCGACGAGAGCGACATCCGGTGGTCGTATCCGAATCCGTAGGTGATCGCGGAGAAAGTCGCCAGTCGACTGTCTGCTGACGCATAGTCCGGTAGCGGCTCTCCCTGAACCAGGAATGGTCGGGAGAAATCGGCGCGCGACTGACGATACCATCGTATCGACGGTTTCAGCGTCCCCTTTCGGCTGATCGCAAACATCAGGCCGGTCGTAGCCGTGTGCGAGACCACCCCCCAGTCATCCCAGAAATATCGATAGGAGCCGTCAAGGAGACCCAGCCGGGTGGAACGACGTATCTGTCCATACAGTGCATTGCCGTTGCGACTATCCGGCCGTTTTTCATGCAGGTTCCGTACCGGCTCGCCGGGGTCGGCGGAGTCTATCGGCTGCACGACGCTGATGATCTTGTATGGGTCGGTGAGCCAACCATTGGCGCGGGAGAGTGAGTAGTTGAATCGCACCATGGTTTTTTGATCGACCAGTCGTGTGATTCCCGCAACCAGATCATAAGTCGTTTTGCGGCGACTGTCTCGTCCCATGCGGCCATCGTCTTCATTCTCTGCCGTGATGTCGGCAAGTGGCACAGGCATGCCGCCGAGCATGGAGACATTGTCCTTTGCGACAGAACCGGAGAGTGAAAGCGTGGTTCTGCCGTCATCATAGTCTTGAGAGATCGCGCCCGTTATTCCCAACGAACGATAATCATGTTCGCTGGAGAGCCGCAACCCGGTGGCGAAGGTGGTTCGCCCCCAGAATTTGCGCGAAACGACAGCATCAGCAGAGAACCTCGTCTCATTGAAGCTCTTGTCGATCGGGATTTCGCCGGCCGCGGTCACAACCCGTCCACCGCCCGACGCACGTGTGATAGTGGTCGGGTACTTGGAGGGTGATGCGCCAGTCGGTGAGGCGCCGGTCAAACCATCGTAGGTCAGATTGAGATTCAGCGTGAACTGATTCTTAAGCTGACGAGTGAGGTTGAACATCGCCTCGGTCGCCTTGATACGATCCTTCTCATTGTAGAAAAGGACGGAGCTTTCCGAACGATTTTGCGCATGTGTAGTCATCGCGGTAGTGCCGAGCACGATCGCGGTGACCGAAGCGAGCGCATGACGGATCGGTTTGATACGCATTAGTTACACCCGCACCCGCCACCACCAAAGGAACGTCCACCGGAGGAGGCTTCTTTGGAAAAGTAAATGTGATCATCGATCATATCTTTGCTGACCTGCTTATCAAGCTGCAGTTCTTCAGCCGCGATCGGCGGTTTGGTGCAGAGCTGACCGCTGGTGGCGGCGCATCCGTTGATAAAGACAGTGCCCGCCAGTACTGACAGACAGAGTGTGGTTGTATTGCGGTATTTTGGTTGCGTGCGCTTCATATTCCCATCCATTCGAATGAGAGGGGCCGGTAGCGCGGCACCCTCTCGATTCAGGTTAACACGAACTAGCAAGAGAGAGACTGGCCGAGGACGCAGCCAGACTCATTTTGGATGAGGGGTCAAAAGTCGTACGTGACACCAAACATGACACGCAGTTCCATATCGGGCTGCTTGATAGCCTCGTCGGCGTCATCATAGGTGAAGTCTTCTTTGGCATGCAGGTCGTCGCCATTGGGGCGATAATAGGTATCATGCCCCGAGAGAAGCGAACGAAAGAAATAGTCAGCGCCGACGGAGAACATCATGGAAACGCGCGGACTGACGGGGAACGAGGTTTCCACGCCGCCGCCAAGTCCCCAGGAGTTGGAGGTAACGTCGAAAGTCTCATTGCC
>JAYRFH010000070.1:0-12655 GCA_041908405.1 Candidatus Zixiibacteriota bacterium | reverse complement strand
CCCTCCTATCCTTCTGGTAGAGGACAACTTTGCCCATTATCCCCGATTCACCACCGGGTCGATAACGGAACCAACATCGCGGAGTCTCCCTCCGCCAGACAGGAGAAGGAATCGATGCTTCGTTCACTGTTCTGCGTGCTCGGCATTTTCTGCCTCGTCTCCGCAACTTCGGCCGCCCCCCTCACGAGCAAACAATTTCGCGAGGATTATGCTTCGCTGACCAAACTGGTTAATGACCGCTCGGGCGACCTTATCGAGGTCGACAGCTTCACCTATACCAAGGATGTCGCGACGTTTCGTTTTGGCCCCGGCAGATTTCTCCTGCAACGCCCTGTCAACGACCGGCCAACAGTCGCGATCTTCGTCGGGACTGCACATGTCCATATCGATATCCCTGTTGCTCCAGAGCGGCACAACCTCTACGCCATGTATCGAGACACCGTGATCGATAAGGATGTCACCGTCTGCTTTATCCGCATGGCTGATGATCTGGACCTTCGCCTCAAAGAGCGCTTCAAGCCGACTAAGGGTCAGATGGCGGTGGCTGATTTCGAGAAAGTCAGAAATGTGAAGGCGGAGTACTATTTCAAGCCGACCCGCTATCATGCGTGGGATAATCTGGTCCAATTGCTGACCTCGGCATACGAGCGCAACGCCGACGGGTATTTCTGGGCCAGCTTCGACCACACATTCTTCGCGTTCGATCCGAACCGTCCGGAGGAGATATCGATCGGGCATGCCCGCAACCCGGATATCGCGATGACCGACGCACTGGTGTCTTTTCAGCGCAAGGAGCGCAACAGATATGGATTGCGTCAAATATCGCAGATCGATTTCCCTCTCCAGATGAGCCGCGTAGATGCCACGCTAGAGTTGTCCGGTGCCGATGGCTGGCGAATAGACAGAGCTGAGATATCGACAACACTGAAAATAAATCGCGATTCGGTCCGTTTCCCCGGACTGTTTATGGATCGTCGGTTTGACCCGGATTCGATCTTTGTCAATGGCGTCAGGACAGAATGGTTTCGCCGAAAGGACTTCTACCATCTCCTTCTGCTCCCCCCGGATTATGTCCACAAAGGTGACACGCTCAATGTCGAGATCTGGTACTCCAATGGTGGATCAGACTACTATTCGCTCCTTCCCTGGCTGGAAGGCGACGAACCGCTGGACCGTTCCCTTCGCCTTGTTTTCCCTCCGGGCTACAACTACGCGCTGCCGATGGCCGGAGCAATCGAGGATTGCGGAGATGGGCGACATCAGTGTACAGCCGGAAGGTTTTACGGGAGCGATCTGGGATTTCGCCCGATGGTGGCCAACTACGATACGACTGTGATTGATATCGATTCTTTAATGCTGTTGAAGTTCATCTCCAACGACTACGGGGATATTGTCAAAGAGAAGCCGTATCAGGATGAGGTGACGAACTGCTTCCGCTTCTTTATGGATATGTTCGGAAATCCATCCGACTTGACGGAAGTGTACATATTCCCGGGAGGGGATGCATCTGACCCGGGCCTGCTGAATATTCCTCCGGTCAAGGGTAACCTAGAAATGGGCGGATTTCAGCGAATCGCCAGCGAGCGTGTGGCCAGTCAATGGATCGGTCCGACGGTGCAGCCTGCCTCATATCGGGAATACTGGATGCCGACAGCAATCTCGGTCTATCTTGGCCTGATGTATGTAGAGAAGAATACCGGCGCGAATGCGATGTATACGAATCTGAAGCAGTGGAAAGTGGAGATCGAGGAAGCCATCGAACGGGACGAGGATATTCCATTGGCATCCGGCATACGCGGTGACGCGGGGCGCGCAGTCGGAAAAGGCGTCTGGATGCTACATATGTTGCGCATCCTAATGCGCGATCTGGAGCACGGAAGCGATGACTTGTTCCTGGGGTTCCTCCGCGATATAATTATGCAAGTGAACCACCGGAAATTCAGCAATTACGATTTCTGCGCGCTGGCCGAATCGCACGCTGGTATCAAACTGGATTGGTTTTTCAATCAGTGGCTTTATGGGCGGGGATTCCCGGTCTTCACCAGCGCGTACACTATCGCGTCCGAACCGGATGGTCATTACATTAAACTGAAGGTTGAAACAGCCGGTGTGCCGCCTGATGCGGCATTCCCAGTGCTATTCAAGATCATCGTCCCCGAAGGATCTATATTCGCGCGCAAAGCGATCGCCGGTCAGCAGACGGACTACAAACTGGGGCCGTTCCAGTCTCAGCCGCAGGGACTGATATTTAACGAGTACGAGAGCATTCTCTGCAATAAACGGATGAAGTGATTGCTCTTCATTCGGCTTCTTTAAGCAGGTCATCGAGATCGAGAGGATCAGTGACTAGCGCGTAACTTCCGTCGGGGTTGGTCGGCCATTGGTCGCGTGGACGGTCGTGGTAGATTTCGATGCCGTTGTGGTCCGGGTCATGGAAATATATAGCTTCACTGACGCCATGGTCCGCGGCGCCATCAATAGCCCAGCCCGATTCCAGGATCCGCAAAAGAGTTCTCGCCAGCGCCTTTCTTGACGGGAGCAAGATCGCGAAATGGTAGAGCCCGGTTGCGCCGCGGGGAGGCGGTGAGCCGCTCTTTGATTCCCACACATTGAGCCCGATATGGTGATGGTATCCGCCGGCGGAGAGGAACGCGGCGGAGTTCCCCATGCGGGCGACTACCTCAAAACCGAGCGTGTCAGTGTAAAACTTGATAGCCCTATCCAGATCGGCCACTTTGAGGTGGACATGGCCGATGGTCGTGCCGGCGTCGATATTCTTGTTCGGCATGTTCATACCATCGACAACAGTGGAAAACACAATTGGTTTCACCGGTAGCGTTGAAGCAACAAAGCCCCACTCTCGCGAGCAGGGCTTTGAATGTGACAATTTCGAGCCTGAATTAGAGTGCGCCGCGTTATTTCGCGTACTCGGTCGAACGCGTTTCGCGTATGACCGTCACCTTGATCTGACCGGGATACTGCATCTCTGATTCGATCTTTGACGCGATATCCGACGCCAGCACCTGGCTCGCCAGATCATCAATCTGACCATGTTCCACGATCACGCGGATCTCACGACCTGCCTGGATCGCGTACGCTTTCTGTACGCCGCGGAAGCTGTCGGCCAGAGCTTCAAGCTGCTGCAAGCGCTTGACGTAAGCCTCGAGCGGTTCGCGCCGCGCTCCCGGACGGGCGCCGGAGATGGCGTCAGCGGCCTGTACCAGGACCGGATACGGTCCGAGCATCGGCACATCGCCGTGATGCGATTCAATCGCGTTGATCACCGCCTCATTTTCCTTATACCGTCGGACGAAATCAGCGCCTATCTGGGTATGCGTGCCTTCGGTCTCGCGGTCGATCGCCTTGCCGACGTCGTGCAGTAGGCCACAGCGTTTCGCCAATGGCGCGTCCAATTCGAGCTCCGCCGCCATCAGGCCGCAGATCATGGCGACTTCTTTGGAGTGCGCCAGGACGTTTTGTCCATACGACGTACGGTAATTCAATTTACCTAGCTGGCGGATGATATCAGGATGAAGCCCGTGGACGCCCAACTCGAAACAGGCCTGCTCGCCGGCCTCGCGGACGATCACTTCCATCTCTTTCTTGGTCTTTTCCACGACCTCTTCGATTCGGGTCGGGTGGATACGGCCGTCGGTCACCAATTTTTCCAGTGACATGCGGGCGATCTCGCGTCGAACGGGGTCGTAGCCTGAGAGGATGACTGCTTCGGGGGTGTCATCCACGATGACGTCCACACCTGTGCAGGTTTCAAATGCACGGATATTGCGACCTTCACGCCCGATGATGCGCCCCTTCATTTCATCGGTCGGAAGATTGACCACCGAAACAGTCGACTCGACCGTATGGTCGGCCGCGCAGCGGTAGATGGACGAGAGGATGATCTCTTTGGCGTCTTTCTCGGCGTTCTGCTCGGCCTGTTCGCGAATCTCTTTTATCATCGCGGCGGCTTCCAGTTTTGCCTCGCCGATCATGTTGTCCATGAGTTGCCGTTTGGCTTCTTCGGGCGACATCTGGGCGATCTTCTGGAGACGTTCATTCTGCTGTGTGATGATCTGCTCGAGTTCCGATTCGCGCAGTGTGATACCCCGTTCACGGCCCTGCAGGTTCTTGTCGCGGTTGGCCAGGTCACGGTCGCGAGCTTCGGCCGATTCGACTTTTTTCTGCAGTTGGAAATCCCGGTCATCAAGCCGTTTTTCCTGTTTTTCGACCTCTCGGCGGCGTTCCTCGATCTCTTTTTCATAGGTCCCTTTGACCTTTAACCACTCTTCGCGCGCCTCCAGAGTGGCTTCTTTTTTCTTTATCTGAGCTTCTTTTTCGGCCTCGGCGATTATCCGGGCAGCCTGCGTGCGAGACGAGCTAACGCTTTTCTCGCCGATGCGGTGGGCCAGGAACCAGGCCACCACAAATGCCACCGCGCCGACCACCAGGGCGACCACGATAGTTACGACTGAAATGTTCACGTGAACCTCCCACCCGCCGTCACGACGGATGAACTCTATGTCTAATAGAAAAGGAGTAGGACGGGGAATGTCTGAAAGAAAATGCGCAGCCGATCACCGGGTGGGTTTGCCGCTCTCATCGAGAGCCATATCCAACCGGTTCATCAGGGTGTCGACGTAGCTGGTCTGGTCATCCTTCAGGTCCTTCAATTGATCACGCATTTCCAGAAGTTCAGACGCGAGTGTCAGGGCGGTCAAAATCGCGACCTTGTCCTTAGCCTTGGAACGGCTCACTCGCGCTACTTCCTTCATCATCGTATCAACGAATTCGGCGACCCGCGTAATGTGAGCTGGATCGCCGCTACCCGTAATAGGATATTCTTCGCCAAATATTTTGACTGTAACCTTATTTTCAGCTGTAGCGTCAGACATGCAGTGTACGCATTTGCGATGGTTGTATTTCCTGTCCTATCCGACTATCCTGCAGATTGTTATACCAAACAGGACCAGGAATGTCAATAAAAAAGTTAGCGTGTAAGCCCTTCCAGCTCTTCCACATGGGCTAAAACCGCCGTCAACCGGTTCTTGATCTGGTCGGACTGGTCGTTCTGTTGCGCCCTGAGCCGTGAGACCTCGGTCTGAAGACGGGTCAATTCGGCCCGCAACCGAGTGTTCTCCCGGCTCTGCTCATGGTTGTCGGTTTTCAGTTTCTCAACCAGTTCAAGTAGCTTCTCAAACTTGGTTGTCAGTTGTTCAAGTTTGTCCGCCATGTTACTTCTCCCGAATATCGGCCCTAAACTCGTCCTTCAAGGCGCTGATGATAGCCTGCTGTACCTTATCAACTTCTTCACTCGACAAAGATCCTTCGAGTGAACGATAGACGATTGAAATACCAACCGACTTCTTGCCCGATTCTATCTGTTTCCCGGCGTAGACATCGAAGACAGTGACTGACTCGGCAATGCCACCAGCAATCGCTTTGATCCTGTCAACCATATCTCCGACCAGTACTGCCTGTTCTACAACGATGGCCAGGTCACGCGGAGCGGCGGGATAAATCGGCAACGGCGAGAATTTGCCCAGTGCCCGGCTGAATGCCATCATAGCAGACAAAGAAAACTCACCCACAAATAGATCCTGGCGAATGTCGAATCTTTTCGCCAGCGCATCTGTCAATTTTCCGCATGTCCCGATAGTCTGGCCATTGGCCAGAACTTCGAAAGAGATGTCCGCCTCATAATAAGGCGTAGATACCGGCGAAAAGCTGATAGAAGGGAAATGGAAATGTGCCGCCAATCGCTCAATAGCCGCTTTTAAATCGTAGAAATCGACCGGGCGGGCTTTGTCCCGCCAATTTGCCGGTGAGTTGCCGGAGACCGCAAGCGACAGCCGTTCTTCCTCTCGCCAGTCGGAACTTTCCGAGGGCGGGAAATAGGCGCGGCCGAGCTCAAACAGCCGAAGGTCGGTGAGGCGATGCGAAATGTTATGCGACGCAATGCCGAGCACGCTCGGTAGAAGGGTGTTCCGCATTATCGACAGGTCATCCGAGACCGGGTTTGATATTTTCACTTGCGGCGTGCCGGGCAGAAGTTGCTCACACAAGCGTCCGTCCGCCAATCCATGTCCGAGTATCTCGTCGAAACCGATGCCTGTAAGAAGTCGACGAATTTCATTTTCGTAGACGTCTTCGCGATTTGACGGACTGTACAGCGGCCCTTTGTTCTCAATGGCATCAGGTATATTCCCCCACCCTTCGATTCGGGCAACCTCTTCAATCAGGTCGATCTCGCGGTCGATATCGGAACGGAAGGTCGGCACGGAAACTTCTATTGGGTTTTCACCTGTCGCACCGAATTCAAGTCCGGTCAGGATCTCTTTCATGCGGGAAGCCGACATCTCTTTTCCCATGACGGCGCAGCAGCGGGATGGCCGCAGGCTGATCTTTTTCGGCTCGATCTTTAACGGATAGCAGTCAACTATTCCGGACAACACTTCGCCGCCGCATACTTCCTGGAAGAGCGCGGACGCGCGGTCAATCGCGTACGGCACGATGTTTGGATCGACGCCGCGCTCGAATCGCGCGGACGCATCGGTCACCATGCCCAGTTCTTTCCGACCGCGGCGCGTTATAACCGCGTTGAAGTGGGCTGCTTCCAGCAGGAGTGTGGTCGTTTTTTCAGTCACTTCAGAGTGCAGGCCACCCATAACGCCGGCCACCGCCACAGGATCCTTCCCGTTGGTGATCATCAGTACCTGCGACGAAAGGGTGCGCTCCTGCCCATCAAGCGTCACAAACTTCTCTTTGTCTTTGGCGCGGCGCACGACTACTTCGTGCGAACCGAACTGATCGAGGTCGAACGCATGAAGCGGATTGCCGCATTCCAACATCACCAGATTGGTGATATCGACAACATTGGATATCGGTCGAATCCCGGCGGTCAGAAGTTTCTTCTTGATCCACCAGGGGGATGGTCCAACTTTGACGTTCCGAATCACTCGCGCGGCGTAGCGAGGGCAACCGACCAGATCCTCGCTGGTGACCTTGATGACCGACGACGTCTTCTCTGAGATCTCTTTGAGCTTGATCTCTGGTCTGCGGAGTTTTACCCCGCCAAGCGCGGCCAAGTCCCGCGCAATGCCGAACGCGGACCAGGCGTCGCCTCGATTAGGCGTCAATTCAAAACCGAGAATGTAATCATCGTAATCGAGGTACTCCTTGAGCGAAGTACCGACAGGCGCGTCTGGATCGAGAACCATGATGCCGGCATGGTCATTGGAGATACCCAATTCATCTTCGGCGCAGATCATTCCGAACGACTCGACTCCGCGGATCTTGGCGTGCTTGATCTCAAGCCCGCTATTGACCTTTGCGCCCACCAACGCGACCGGGACTTTTTGCCCAACCGCGACATTTGGCGCGCCGCAGATGATCTGTAGTTTCTCTTGGCCGACATTGACGAGTGTGCGCCGTATCTTGGAGGCTCCTTCGACTGGATGTACCTCCAGAACTTCGCCCACCACGACCTTATCGAGATATTGCGCGGTCGGCGTTATCTCTTCGTTGGCAATACCGCACAGCGTGAGGCGGTCGGCCATTTCTTCGGCTGACCAATTCAAGCCGGTTAGTTCCTTGAGCCAAAGATAGGATATCTGCATGGTCTAACTGAACTGTCTCAGAAATCGAAGGTTGCTGTTGAAAAAGAGCCGAATATCGTTGATACCATACTTGAGCATTGCGGGCCGCTCTACGCCAGTGCCAAAGGCAAAGCCCGTGTATTTCTCAGAATCTATTCCGGCGATCTCAAGGACGTTGGGATGAATCATTCCACAGCCAAGAATCTCGAGCCAGCCGGTCTGCTTGCATAATTGACAGCCCTTACCGCGACAGAGATAACAGGCGACGTCCACCTCGGCGGATGGTTCAGTGAACGGGAAATACGACGGACGGAAACGAAGCTTGAGTCCTTCGCCAAAATAGGCATGGGCGAAGGCGTTTATGCACCCCTTGAGGTCCGCGATAGAGATACCTTCATCGACCAGGAAGCCATCAACCTGGTGGAAAGATATATGCGCACGGGTCGAGATGTCTTCATGACGGAACGTCCGGCCCGGCATGATCAGCTTAATTGGGAGATCGTTCTTGCGCTTTTCAAGTTCGCGTGCTTGTACCGGCGTCGTGTGGGTGCGCAACAGCCGGCCACCTTCCACGAAGAAGGTGTCGTGCTCATCGCGGGCAGGATGATCCGGCGCGAAGTTGAGCGCTTCAAAGTTGTAGTGATCGGTCTCGACATGCGGCCCACGAGCTATCTGGAAGCCCATGCGCTCGAATATGCCGCAGATATCGTTCATGGTCTGATTGATGATGTGAACGGTCCCCTGATACTGGCCGGTGCCGGGGAGCGTCGGGTCGAAACCGGAAGATCGTCGTGAGGCAGAAAGTCGAGCAGTCGCTTCTTCGATCGCTTGGTCGATACGCTGGCGCGCCTGATTGGCCGCCGCGCCGACTGATTTCTTCTCGTCGACTGAGAGAGCGCCGAGGGACTTGAGAACAGCGGTCAGACTCCCCTTGCGTCCGAGGAATTGAACCTGCAGGTCCCGTAACAGATCGAGCGAATCGGCATTCCCGATTCGCTCGATCGCATCACGTTCGATATGAGAGACCTCGTCAAGGATAGACATAGCGAGGACCCTGTTCGGTTACTTGCCGGTGGCGATATTGACGAGATTGGCAAAGGTCGCCATATCGCGGGCGGCGATATCGGCCAGTGCTTTCCGGTCGAGAGTAACTCCAGCCTTTTTCAGGCCATCGATGAATTTCGAGTAATTGGTGCCGCAGAGCTGGGCAGCCGCACCGATGCGGGTGATCCAGAGGGCGCGGAATTCACGCTTACGCGCACGGCGGTCGCGATAGGCGTAGCGCATGCCGCGATGCACCGTTTCGATAGCGGTACGGTACAAACGCGAGCGTCCGCTGAAATTACCTTTGGCCTTCTGCAGGACCTTTTTGTGTCGCCGATGGGCGGCGACGTTATTTTTTGCGCGAGGCATCTCTATTCTCCTTCTTCACTAGTCCTGCTTAGTCGTTCGGCAACATCCGCTCGACGCGCTGCATATCGGTCTTGTGGACCATCCCATGCTTGCGCAACTGGCGGACACGTTTCGGGCTCATCTTGGTCTGAATGTGCGACCGATACGCCCTTTTGTGTTTGATCTTGCCGGAGGCGGTCTTTTTGAATCGCTTCGCGGCGCCCTTGTTGGTTTTGATCTTCGGCATCGTCTTCCTCTATCTCAATTTCTCTAACTTCACACCAACCCGGCGACTATTCTTCGCTGTCGCCTTCATCGTTATCGTCGCTCTCATCGACGTCGCTCGCGGCGACCGCCGAAGTTCTAGGTTTGGTCCCCTGCCGTTGTTCGCCCTTTTCTTTCGGTTGCCCGACACGCTGGGCCTGCATCTTCTTCAACACTTCCGGCTTGGGACTCATCACCATGCTCAGCGTATTCCCTTCCATTTTCGGAGGAACATCGAGCAGTGAAACATCAGCCAGCTCCTGAATGATCTTCTGGATGATGACATGGCCGAATTCCTGGTGGGCCATTTCGCGCCCACGGAACTGGACAAACACCTTCACCTTGTTTCCGGTTTCCAGAAATTCACGGACATGTTTGGTCTTGAAGTCGTAATCATGGTCATCGATCTTCGGCCGATAGCGCATCTCTTTCAATTGGAAAGAGTGCTGCTTTTTCTTGGCGACCTTTTCCTTCTTGGAAAGTTCGTACTTGTACTTTCCAAAATCCATGATACGGCAGACCGGCGGCCGACTCATCGGCGCAACCTCAACCAGATCAAGACCGAGTTCGCGGGCGCGATCAAGTGCCTCGCGGGTTGGGATGATCCCAACTTGTTCCCCATTGGCGCCGATCAGGCGGATGGGAGAAACACGGATACGGTCATTGACCCGTACGTCCTTACTGGCGATAGAATCCTCCTCGGTTACAGTTTACCGGATCGCTCCAGTCCTTTGGTCGCAACTTCATGCGTCAACATGGCGATCGCGGCATCGACCGGTTGCGAACCCTGGTCGCCGGAGCCATGTTTGCGTATCGCCACCTGGCCGGCCTCAGCTTCGCGGCCGCCGATGACGAACATGTACGGAATCTTAAACATTTCGGCGTCGCGAATCTTGGCTCCGATCTTTTCGGAGCGGTCATCCAGCGAAGCTCTGATCCCGGCATTTTTCAATCGTTCCACTACCGATTTCCCATAGTCATTATGGGCATCCGTGATGGGCAATACTTTCACCTGCATCGGCGCCAGCCAGAGCGGGAAATTGCCGGCGTGATGTTCTATCAACACGCCGAAGAACCGCTCGATCGACCCAAGCAGCGCGCGGTGGATCATGAACGGACGCTTATGCTGCCCATCCGGCCCAACATAGGTCAGGTCAAACCGCTCCGGCAGATTGAAGTCGAACTGGATAGTCGAACACTGCCAGCTTCGGCCGAGCGCGTCTTTGATCTTGATATCGATCTTGGGACCGTAAAACGCTCCCCCGCCCTCGTCGACCTGATACTTCAGGCCCGCACTATCGAGAGTTTTGCGTAACCCTTCCTGGGCCCGCACCCAATCCGCGGGGTCACCGACCGCCTTTTCCGGGCGGGTCGAAAGATACACTTCGAAGTCGCTAAAGCCAAACGATTTCAGGATATGCAAGCAGAAATCGAGGAGCCAATCCAGTTCGGCTTCCATTCCTTCATGGGACACGAAATGGTGGGCATCATCCTGTGTAAAGCCGCGTACGCGCATCAGTCCGTGCAACGTCCCGGCTCGCTCAAACCTATACACCGTACCGAGTTCTGCCCAGCGAAGCGGCAAGTCGCGATACGACCAAAGCCGGTTCTTGTACATCTGAATATGGAACGGGCAGTTCATCGGCTTCAACTGGAAGAGCCGCTCTTCGGCCTCTAGCGGGCTAAACATCGACTCGGAATAGAACCCGGTATGCCCGGAGCGATTCCAGAGATCCAGATTCGCGATATGCGGCGAAAAGACCAATTCGTAGCCGTTATTCAAGTGCTCTGACCGCCAGAAGTTTTCTATCTCGTTTCGAACACGAGCACCCTTGGGGAGCCAGAGAATCAACCCCGGGCCGACCTCATCGGTGGTCGCATACAGCTCAAGCTGTTTACCAAGCAGACGATGGTCGCGCTTTTTGGCTTCTTCCAGACGTTGCAGATATTCATCCAGGAGCTGTTTTTTCGGGAAGGAGATGCCATAGATCCGCTGAAGCATCTTGTTCTTCTCATCTCCACGCCAATACGCTCCCGAAGTCGCGGTCAACTTGAAGGCTTTGACTATGCCGGTCCGTGGAATATGCGGCCCACGGCAGAGGTCTTCGAATGACGACTGGTAATAGAAAGTTACCGTGTCATCGGCGATTCCCTCGAGTAACTCGACTTTATAGACAGCTTCGCGATTCTTGAAGTAATCGATCGCCTCTTTGCGATTCTTGACTTCACAACGGAAGGTCGAATCTTCGGCGACGATTTTCGCCATCTGCTCTTCGATCTTCGCCAGATCATCAGTTGAGAATGGCTTTTCGACTTCAAAGTCATAGTACCAGCCGTCGTCAATGGGCGGTCCAATGGCGAGTTTTGCGTTCGGGAAAAGAGATAGCACCGCCTGCGCCATGATGTGTGACGAAGAATGCCAGAAAACCTGTTTTCCTTCGGGCTGCTCAAAGGTCAGGATCTCGATCTTGGCATCGGACGGGATCGGGTAGGAAAGGTCGCGCACCAATCCATTGACCTTGACGGCAATAGCCTCTTTGGCCAAACGCGGCGATATCGCCTCGGCGATCTTGAGCCCGGTAGTGCCGGCCTCATACCCCTTCACGGAGCCATCGGGAAATGTGATCTGAACGGCGGACATTTTCCTCTAATAGATAAACGCGGGGTACCAGGGAGAGTCTGCTCTCAGCGGCATCCCCGCAGAATCAAATGGTGGGCGATACTGGAATTGAACCAGTGACCCCTTGCATGTCAAGCAAGTACTCTAACCATCTGAGCTAATCGCCCATCGTCTATTAACTTATCCGGAATTCACGAATTCAGGACAGACCGTAAAATATAGCCCGCCCCCAGCTCTGTCAATAGATTTTTTGCCCCGAAGTGGCCAAGAAACTGTTAGCAAATAAGAGGTTACCCACCCCTAAGGACTTTTGGCAGCGCGTAGCCACCACTCATAGTGAAGCAAAGACTGCACGGTCTCGATAACCCGGACCTGTTCGGTTTCAGTCATGTCCGCATATAGCGGTAGAGTAAGGGTCAGCCTGTCGGCTACAAAGGCATTGGGGTAATCTGTGGCTCTTAGCGCGTATTTGCGTCGGTAGTATCCGAGCGTATGGACCGCGTGGGTCCCCTGGCGGACTGAGATACCGTCGCTCTCCAGATTGGCCATCAACCTATTCCTCATCCGATTCCACTCATCGATCTGATTCCATTTGCCATTGCGGATAGCGCGCTTGAGTTCATCCAATCCCGATGGCGCAAAGACGCAGACATAGGACTGATACGCATGCCGATAACTGGAGTGGACTGATTGAGGTTTCAGATAGTAGGTTTCAGCGAGAAGTTCATTATACCGATTGGCCGCGGTGACGCGTCCCTCGAGGATAGAAGTGAGTTTACCCATT
>JAYRFH010000069.1:0-5767 GCA_041908405.1 Candidatus Zixiibacteriota bacterium | reverse complement strand
GTATTTGGTCAGGCCGGCGTACTGGATTCCATCCGCTTCCGTACTTTCATTGCCATGGAACTCGGTTGTGCGGTCACGGATGTTCAGGCGATGGTGCTGGGCGGCCATGGTGACACGATGGTTCCGCTTCCGCGCTACACTACGGTCGGCGGAGTGCCGATCTCCGAACTGCTCCCGAAAGAGAAGATCGATGCGATTTGCGCTCGCACGGCTGATGGCGGTGGCGAGATCGTCCGTCTCCTCAAGACCGGTTCCGCGTTTTACGCTCCGGCGGCCGCATCGGTTGACATGGTCAAATCTGTCTTCTCAGATGAGAAGCGGGTGCTGGCCGCGTCGGCAATGCTCACCGGACAGTACGGCATCAAGGATATCTACATCGGCGTGCCGGTAGTGCTCGGCGCCAACGGTATCGAAAAGATCCTTGAACTGAAGCTCGACAAGAACGAACTTGAAGCGTTGCAGAAATCTGCCGCCACATACAAAGAACACCTCCAGGTGTTGAAGTACTAAGAGAGGAAGAGATGGCTTCAAAATACAAACATATCGTCGTGCCGCAGGGCTCGGCAATCACGGTCAAAAATAAGAAGATGGTGGTGCCGAACGACCCGATCATCCCGGTGATCGAGGGTGACGGCATCGGCCGCGATATCATGAAGGCGACTCGTCGGGTGGTCGACGCCGCGGTTCAAAAGACCTATAACGGCAAACGCTCTATCAACTGGATGGATGTCTACGCCGGCGAAAAAGCGATCGAACTGTACGGCGAAGTGCTCCCGAAAGAGACGATCGACGCGATCAAGAAATATGTTGTCGCGCTCAAGGGACCGCTCACCACGCCGATAGGCGGCGGTTTTCGTTCAATCAACGTGACCCTGCGCCAGGTGATGAACCTGTATGCTTGTGTGCGTCCGGTCCGTTATTTCAACGGAGTCGGTTCGCCGGTCGTTCACCCCGAGAAGATGAATGTGGTCATATTCCGCGAAAATACCGAGGACGTATATGCCGGTATCGAGTGGAAGAAGGGCTCCAAGGAAGTTGCCAAGGTGATCGGCTGGTTGAACAAAACGATGAAGACATCGATTCGCCCGGATTCCGGTATCGGTATCAAGCCGATCTCAGTGACCGGTTCGAAACGTCTCGTGCGCAAAGCGCTCAACTATGCGATCGACAACAAGCGCGCCTCGGTAACCCTTGTTCACAAGGGGAATATCATGAAGTACACCGAAGGCGCGTTTCGTGACTGGGGATACGAAGTGGCGAAGAAGGAATTCGGTGACAAGTTTGTGACCGAAAATGACGTTTTCGACAAATTCGGAGGCAAAGTGCCGGCTGGCAAGATCGTCATCAAGGATCGCATCGCCGATTCCATGTTCCAGCAGGCGTTGCTGCGTCCGGAAGAGTACGATGTCCTCGCTACGCCGAACCTGAACGGTGACTATCTTTCAGATGCCTGCGCCGCGCAGGTAGGCGGACTTGGCATGGCGCCGGGCGCCAATATCGGTGATTTCATCGGGCTGTTCGAAGCGACCCACGGTTCCGCTCCCAAGTACACCGACAAAGATATGGCGAATCCCGGTTCGTTGTTGCTGTCGGCGGTGCTGATGCTCAGATATATGGGCTGGGGCGAGTCGGCGGACGCGATCGAGAAGGCGCTGGAGAAGACGATCGGTCAGAAGACCGTAACGTACGATCTGGAACGCCAGATGACCGGCGCGACGAAAGTCCCGACCTCGGGCTTCGCCAGCGCGATCATAAAGAATCTGTAGACATCACAATCACACCTGCCGTGCTCATAACCAGCGCGGCAGGTCGAATACGGGAGGATTTCATGAGAATTTTCTGGAATCGATCATCCCGAGTAACAGTCCTCTATCTCGCCTTAGTAACGATTGTTCTTGCGGGACCGGCTACCGTGTTTACAGCGGAGCCACTTACTCAATCCGGACTTAACAAAGCATGCTTCCAGGAGTTTGCGCCAGAGGCACTCGTCTCAGCGCTACTTCTCGATGCCAGATCTCTGCTGTATGGAGGAAATTTTTTAGCCGCACTAAGACAGTACCAACGTGCTATAGAAAGCGACAGCACGTCCGTCGAGGCTTTTGAAGGCTTGAGTCTAGCATATCGCTATCTCGGAGACGAAACCAAATCATATCGGGCGTGTCGGCGGGCGCTTCGTCTCGACTCTCTTGCGGTCGCAGCAAATTGGAATATGGGTGAGCTATTGTGGCCGTGGCGTAGAGCCGAACTGGGTGAAGTCGACTCAGATGAAGAGCGGCTTGCCGCCAGTTTCGCCTATCTTGAGAGAGCGGCGAGTGATAAACGTCCGATGGGAGCGCACGCGAATATGAGTATGTGCATTGCCGCGGTGGCCACCGGCCAGAAAGATCGATTGATAAACAATCTGCGCGCTTTGAGGGAGAGGAATTATTACCCTCCGCTGATCCTTGCCTGTCAGCGCCAACTGCTCAACTCACTGGAGATGAATGCCGTACTCGTTGTAGGCGGCGATGTTGATTTTCTTGCCACGATCTGTCTGCAGCTTGTTGATTCGGTGAGGCCGGATGTCAGCATTGTTCCCGCGTCCATGGTTGGGTACGCTGACTTCGTCTTGAATCTACGAGAATGGTTCCACTTTCCGTTAACCTTGACCCGTTTTGAGCTGGAACACCCGACACTTGGCGTGCCGGGAGAACCTGATCAACCGTCAAATCCAAGCGAGAAAGTATTGGAGAATATTGTTGCAGCTTCGATCGCGGATGGTCGCGTGGTGTGTCTCCAGGATGGGGCGAGTAATTATGTGCAGGATCGTTACTTCGCACGGTTGGAGTTGCATGGAAGTTATTTTCGCGTGACCTCCGATTCCACAGCTCTTGGCAGAGTGAATTCGGAGCAGATGGAGGAGTATCTGTCCGGCCTGTCGTTTCTTGACACTGCTTCCATATGGAGTGAATGGTGTGGAAATATCTCTCCTATCACGAGCAGACTGGACTACTTCTTCTCTTCGTACGCCCACTATCTCGGTGTGCTAGGGATAGAGAAACTCTCGAGGGGAGAAGACTCAGGGGCCACTGTCTATCTCCAGCACGCCATTCAATTGTACGACCGTGTCAGCCTCGAGGGGCCAATACAGTCACTGTTACGACAATGGAGGTATTACCGGCCAAATGATGCCGGCGCAGAGAGAGTGAACAAGGAGCGAAACGAAGGATCTATTTGATGATAGTGTCAACCGAGACCAGACCATTGTTGCAGTAGCCTTTACGGGAGACATTCAGATGCATTATGGGGTCAAACGTTGCGTCACCTACACCCCCGGGCGCAGATGGGCAATTCTACTTCTCATCACGGTCTTACTTAGTGTATCGGCCTGCATGCCATTGATAACTGGCGGCGAGCATTGGTGGCCCGGGCGGGTGCCAGAAATGACATTCTCTTCCAGTGCAGACACTTCTGGAACTAAGCTTTTGTTGGTCAACTCAACCGACGGGGCCATAAAAGTATGGCTCAACGCGCGAACTCTTGGAGATACTGACATTGCTATTATCGATCTTAGCGTAATTGTCCAATCCGAAGAGTGGCCGGTAGAGTTGAGATTTTATCCAAAGGATATAGTGGTGACCTCTCATCACTTGACGTTTTCGTTACGGCGGCTTGAGAGAGAAGATTGGAAGAACGGCCCGTATGGAATCAGGTCAATTGAAGGGAAGTCGAGGGAATACTACTTGACGTACTCATTAAAAGGAGTTGACATCAAATCTATATCGGAATTACGAGTTGACCTCAGTCGATTTGCAGATTTGAACGGCACCTACTATGAATTCGATTCGTTAATTGTAGGGCGTCCCGCAAGGCGACAAACGTAAGAACATGGAGTAAATGATGAATTACCCAACGGAACTCTCCGTCACTTACACCCCCGGGCGCAGATGGTTTAATCTGCTTCTATTCGTGGCGGTCGTTGTTTATGGCGGGCTTCGGCTGGCCGACGGGATCAATCTGGATCATACGCCCTCCATGTTGACCGGTGGCGCGCTGATCGCGTTGGCGATCTTCGGCACTTTGCAGTTGCTCGCCTATCGCGTAATAGTTACCGAACAGCAGGTCGAGCAGAAATCCCTCATTCGTGGTGGGAAACTATTATTCACCGAAGTGCTTGATGCCAAAGAACGGAAGCGAATGCTCTTCCTCCACGGTCCAACGCAGAAAGTCCGCATTCGTCCAGACATCGAGCGATTTGATGAAGTGACGAAGAGGATAGCCGAGAAGCTGAACGCACTGCCGGTCCTTCGCACGGAAGGGGATTTGAGCAAGTGGGGGATAGCCGACCGCGATGACGAGGGGAGACTGATAAAGCGGTAGAGAAAACGCGGTCTGGATCCCAGCGTTCGCTGGGATGAGGCTTCCGCGGAGACAATCAGTAGCTCATATACAAGTAAAGGGCCTCACTTGAGGCCCTTTCTGTTTCAATTCGTACCCCACCATTCATGGTGGGAAATGAGATCACTTCTTCATCTTCTCTTCGACTATCCGCTGCGTGTCCTGCGCGATCACTAGCTCTTCGTTGGTCGGGATCACCAGCACCCGGACTTTGGAGTCAGGGGTAGAAATGTCCATCTCTTTGCTGACCGCGGCTTTGTTTTTCGCTTCGTCGATCTTGATCCCCATCTTCTCCATCCCGGCACAGGAAAGAGCGCGGACAACTGAAGAGTTCTCACCGACACCAGCGGTAAAGATGAGCGCATCGAGATCGCCCAGGGCCGCCCAGTACGAGCCGACATACTTCTTGATGCGATAACAGAAGATATCCAACGCGAGCTTGGCGTTGGTGTTGCCGCCATCGGCCGCGGTGATGATCTCACGCATGTCCGAAGACACACCCGAAATGCCGACCAAGCCAGAGTGCTTGTTCAGCATCGTGTTCCCTTCATGCAGCGAAAGCTCTTCGCGCGCCATGATATGCAGGATGATCGCCGGGTCCAGATCGCCGGAGCGAGTCCCCATCAGCAGGCCTTCGAGCGGCGTGAACCCCATGGAAGTATCAATCGATACGCCGCCATTGACCGCCGCCATCGATGCCCCGTTCCCGAGATGCGCTGTGATCAGTTTAAGCTCTTCCAACGGCTTGCCCAACATATGCGCCGCGCGCGTGCAAACATACTTATGCGAGGTACCGTGGAAACCATAGCGACGAATTGAATACCGCTTATAGAAAACGTAGGGAATCCCGTAAATATACGCGTGCGGGGGCATCCGCCAGTGAAACGCCGTATCAAAGACCGCGACCTGCGGGACTTTGGGCATCGTCTTGAGGCAGGCATTGATTCCGCGGATATTGTGCGGATTATGCAGTGGCGCCAGTTCGATGAGCGAACGGAGGGTAGACATCAGGTCAGGCGTGATGAGCACAGAATCCGTGAATTCCTCGCCGCCATGCACTACACGATGGCCGATCGCGTCTATCTCGTTTTTGTCCTTGATCACCCCGTGATTGGGAGAGAGGAGCATCGAAACCACATACTCGACGGCAACGATATGGTCAAGGATCTCCGCGGAGACTTTGATCTCCGGACGATCCCACGGCTTGTGGGTCAGGACCGATTCGGACATACCGATCCGAGAGACCAAACCCTTGGCCAGCGCGATCTGGGTATCGGTGTCGATCAGCTGATATTTGACCGAGGATGAACCGCAATTGAGAATAAGTATCTTCACTTGGTTACCTCCGCCATCGACTTGTGACCATTCAACCGGTTACCTTCGGCATCAT
>JAYRFH010000068.1:0-3838 GCA_041908405.1 Candidatus Zixiibacteriota bacterium | reverse complement strand
GCCACGAGAATTGTGTCATGTTCATTGGCGGCTAATAGAGCCGATTGAAGTGTCTGAAGTTTGCCGGTTGGGTGGACGCGGAGGACCGCGCCGTGCACCAATGCGGCGTTTAAGGTCACGGCAAGAAGAGCGGCGATGAATATAAAGGCTATGCGCTTCACTTCGCCTCCGCAAGTTTCCACGACTCTGCGACCAATCGAATAGTCTCGTTCCAGGTGATGACCTGCCCTCCTGTGGCCGCGATGAGGTCATCCGCTGCCGCGCGATCGTTGACCGCGACCAGACCGATTCCCATCGGGCTTTTCTGACGGTCGGTCGCCACGATAATGGCCTGATCTGTATTGAGGAATTGGCCAGGATGATTGAAATCGGTGGCCCAGCGCGAGTGGATATCCGAACTACTGCCACGTTCGAATTCCGCGGCGGCCAGGCACTCGATAGAATCGTACTTGAGTATCTTACCCTTGGTGGTAACCATCTCAGTGCCGAATGCCTTGTCGGCGATGGTCATGTCGCAGTAGTCGCAGAGATCCGTCCCGTAATTTATGGGTGCGGGGCCGCGCGCCCCACAGCCTGCCAAAATGAACACCGTCAAAAGAGTTAACAGAATACTACGCTGCATGAATTGCCGGCTTTCTATGACGTCGCGTCTCCCACAGCCAAACGAGGAGACCGACGAGGAATGACCCGATAGCGACCCACCCGCCAATTCCGGGCAGTGATATTGCCCTGAAATTCAGAAGCTTCTTCGCCCCGATGAGCGGCGGCTGATAACTCATCCCCGGTACCTTGATGATGGCATGCTCGGTATCAAGATTGTGGCCGTAGTCGTATCCCCAAAGGTAGAAGTCGACCAGACCAGCGCCGGCAACCGCGATGAAAATGAGTAGCCAGATAGTCAGCCACGAGCGTCGTCCGGTTGCCGCCACCACAAGGCCGATCAACATCACACCACGCATCACCCAGGGCATGATCTTCAACTCCGGGATCGACTCCGGCTTGATCTGCTTCATCCCGATGTAGTGATTCAGGTTGTTCACCTTGTTGAGATCGCCCGGATGTTGCCCCTGCATCTGGTTGATCCAGATCTCCAGCCCGAGTCCCTCAGGATACTGCGGAGCATCAAGCGTGATCTCCCACAGCGGGAAGAAGTAGGTAAAAGAAAGCATGAGGGCGGCGAGAGCGATAGCAACGCGGGACGAAAGGGTAAGCAGCCCGCGTCGCGCCGGCTTCGCCGCCTCATGTGCGTGGTTCGATGATCCGGTCGGAGTTACCGGATCATCGGATGTATGCTTCCTGTTCGGAAAAGTCATATCACCTCAGCTTGAGACGCGGATCCAGCCCTGCATCTCCTGGTGCAATGCCGAACAGAAATCGGTACAATAGAACGGTATCACACCGGCCTGTTTCGGCTCCCAAAGGATCGTCCGGGTCTGGCCGGGCAGGATCAGCAACTCGGAGTTGTTGGAACCAAGGACACTGAACCCGTGCGGCACATCCCAATCCTGTTCCAGGTTCGTGACGTGGAAGTAGACTTTGTCACCGACTTTGATCCCCTCAATATTGTCGGGCGCAAAGTGCGTACGGATCGTGCTCATGTAGACATGCACGTTTTTGCCGTCGCGTTCCACTCGCGCCTCGCCCTCGGATTTGATGGCGTACGGGTTGTGGTTTTCCTCGATCGGATACCACCGCTTCGACTTATCCTTGATCAGCGTCGCCGGACAGGCCTGCGCGTAGTGCGGTTCGCCGATCGTCGGGAAATCGAGCAGCAATTTCATCTTGTCGCCCGTGATATCGATCAACTGCGCCGACTGCGTCAGCTCCGGCCCCGTCGGAAGATAGCGATCCTTGGTGATCTTGTTCAGCGCGACGACATATTTGCCGTACGGCTGCTTGGTATCGCCGCCGGGGATCATCAGGTGACCGATAGAGTAGTAGGTCGGAATGCGATCAACCACTTCCCAGGTCCCGATCTTCCACTTCACGATCTCGGACGACAAGAACATAGATGTGTAGCCGTATCCCAATCCATCGAATTCGGTGTGGAGCGGCCCGAGACCCGGCTCTTTTACTTCTCCGGCGAGAACCGATTCATATTTGAGAATGGGAATACCGTCGAACTCGCCTTCGAATTCCTTGTTCGCGATCGCCTGCTGCATTTTGCTGAACGAATGAACCGGAATGAGCGCGGCAAGCTTTCCGCTGGCGACGATATACTCGCCCGATGGGTCAACATCGCAGCCATGCGGTGATTTCGGCGTTGGCAGGTAATAGACGAGTCCGGGATGCTCTTTGGCGTTGAGCACCGTGACGCCCTTCATCACTTCGCTTTTCCCAACGTCCGCCGCGTCCATGTAGTTGTGATTGTAGGAGGAGGGCCACTGCTCGCCTTTCCCCTGCGCGACCAGTTCCTCGGCCAGCTTCCAGTTAACCGCCGCAATGAAATCTTTGTCGTTCTGCGACGCGTTGACTTCAAGCTGGGTATTGGCCTGCTCGGTGTTGTATGAACTGAAGAACGACCAACCGTAGGATGGTCCCTTACCTGCGCGCGAGAGGTCATAGTTGATTCCGGGGACCAGGATCTGGAACGCGAGGCTCATCCGGCCGGAAGCGGAATCCACTTTGATGTACGAGATCGTCCCCTTGAAGTTCTCTTTATAGGAACTGATCGGGACATCCTTCTGCGGGATCGGTATCGAGAAACGGGTCGAGGCGACTACATATTCGGTGTTTGGAGTCAGATAGGGTGAACCGTGGTTGCCACCCGAGTTCGGAATCTCAATTGTTTCTACCGTCTCAAAGGTCGTCAGATCGATGCGCGCGATTCGCGGCGTGTTGTTCCCATTGATGAACAACCAACGTCCATCGGTCTGACCATCGGTCACCGATAGCTGCGGATGATGCGCGTCATCCCACGGGATGAATCCGTGGGTCGTATTCAGTAACGGTTTAGTCTCCTCTGAATATCCATACGCCTTCTCCGGATCCTGGCTGAAGACCGGGATCACACGGAACAGTCGGCCGGATGGCAGACCATAGACCGAGACTTGGCCGCTGAATCCGCCCGACATGAAGGCGTAAAACTCGTCGTAAGTTCCCGGGGCGACATAGACCTTGGCGGGTGCGTCACCGACGCCACCTACTTCCTGCTTTTTGGAGCAACCCACGAAGGCGGCCAGCAGCAGTAGCAGGAGCGCGCCGGATGTGATCAGAATTGATCGATAAGAGTTCATTTCATCCTCCTCATATTACCTTTAGCTTGTCTCATGTTGTCCGTTCAATTGCCGGGCGGTGGGGGCGGAGTGCCAAATCCAGGTTGCTGCTCCTGAGGAAGCGCCGGTTTGTCTGCTTCCGAGCGAAGGAAAGCGAGCAGGTCCTCCGCGTTCTCGCGCGTGATCCCCTGAATGGTCATGAACTGAGCGTACTGCGCGACGAGTTTTTTGCCATCGGGATGGAGTTTTCCCATCTGCTCGGGATTGAGTATCTGATTAAGCACATACTCAGCCGAGCGGCGTTTGGTGACATCGCGAAGCATCGGGCCGGTCTTCTTGTGATCCAGATAGTGGCAGGTCGCGCACTTTTTCACAAAGAGGTCGTGACCAGAGGCGGCCCGGGAGGGATCAATAGAGGCGATAGGGGTGGCCTCCGTGACCGGCCCAATACCATGTTCGTTTTCCCAACTCGTAAGATTGCCGGCGGTCCAGCGCGCCTGTCGTTCGGCGTCTGTTTCTGGAGTCGAAGAGCAGCCGATGACCAGCATCAACGCCAGGGTCATCGCGACAAAGAGAATCAGGGACTTCATACCAGTATTCCTTTATTGTGTGAAAGAGAAGAG
>JAYRFH010000067.1:0-4527 GCA_041908405.1 Candidatus Zixiibacteriota bacterium | reverse complement strand
GTGAGGATGCACCACCGGATGATATCGCGTCCGCGGGTGACTATATCCTCGGGCCGGGAGATAATATTGTCATCAGTCTCTGGGGACGAGTCGAAGGGGAATACAACCTGACGGTAGACCGTGAAGGGAAGGTCTTCATTCCCAAGGTCGGCGAACTGGCTGTCTGGGGTAAAAAGCTTGATGATTTCCGCGCCTACGCGCATAACCGTTTCAGCCAGGTCTATTCAGAGTTTCAGTTGAATGTTTCGCTGGGGAAGATCCGTTCTATTCGCATTTATCTGACCGGTGAGGTCAACCATCCTGGCGCGTACACTGTTTCATCCCTTACCTCGCTCTTCAACGCTTTGTACCTCGCGGGTGGGCCGAATGAAAACGGCACCATGCGTGATATCCGCCTCATGCGCGGCGGCAAACAGATCGCCTCGATGGATCTTTACAAGTTCCTCCTGGAAGGAGACAACCGCTCGGACCTTCGCCTCGAATCAGGCGACGCTATCTTTGTCCCGGTTGCGGGACCGCGTGTGGCTATCCGTGGGCAGATACGCCGCCCGGCCATTTATGAACTGACGCACAACGAGACCTCGCTTGAGCTGGTCGGACTGGCGGGCAATGCCCTTCCCCAGGCCCATCTCGATCGAGTGCTTTTGGAGCGCATCTCGCCCAAAGGTGAATGGGAAGTCCGCGACCTCAATCTCAACAAAGGCTCTGAAGCACAGGTGACCGATATCGAGCTGACCGATGGCGACCGCATGACCGTCTATTCTATCTTCGATTTCAAAAAGAACATGGTTTCTGTGGCCGGTCAGGTGAAGCATCCCGGAGTATACGAGCGAGGCGCGTCAACGCGCGTTCTCGACCTGGTCCTTCGCGGTGAACTTCAGGATTACGACGTCTATTTCGATCGCGCGGATCTCTTCCGTCGATTCACGGACTATCGCGTCGAGGTCATCCCGATCAGTTTGAGCGCGATCCTTGCCGGCGATTCAACGCAAAATATCATGTTAACCGACCGCGACTCGCTTCACATTTATCGCATTCAGGATATCGAACGCGAAAAATCGGTCTTTATCGGCGGCGAAGTTGACCGCCCCGGCATCTATCCGTTGTACGACAAGATGACCGTCGGAGATCTGATCTTCCTCGCCGGTTCCTATACGCGCGCCGCTTCACGCCTTCAGGGAGAGGTCGCCCGTATTGACTCGCTCGGCAATGTTGACCTTGAGTACATCAACCTGAACGATAGCGCCAGCCTCGCGACCGTTCTCGACGACGATGACCGTGTGTACGTCCGGACCATTCCGGAATGGCGCCTTCATCGGACGGTAAAGATCGACGGCGAAGTGATGTTCCCCGGCGAGTATGTCATGTCCTCGCGCGATGAAACGCTGTCTAGTCTCCTGACGCGAGTCGGTGGCTTCACACGCAACGCATTCCCGAAGGGAGCGATCTTCGAAAGACGCTCCATCAATCGCAAGCTTGATCAGATGCAGGTCGCCAAAGTTCTGGAGAACAGCGCGCCGATCATCGAAGATTCACTGGGTCGGTTGCACACGGAGTTGATCGTCAATTACGATTCAACGCAGGTCAACCGCATCATCATTGATCTCGAAAAAGTGCTCGCGTCAAACGGCAAGCAGGGAGATCTGATCCTTCAGCCGGGTGATCAGATCCATATTCCACCGCGTCCGTCCGGCATCACGGTCGTCGGCGCGGTAGGCGCGACCGGCACGATCAAGTTTGCCGGCGGTCACGATGTACGGCATTACGTGCGCCAGGCCGGAAATTTCACACCGCGTGCCGACAAAAAAGGGACGCGTCTCATCAAGGCCAATGGCGCGGTGTACTCCGGCGGCGATGTTCTGGGGAAACGCGTGGAAGAAGGGGATGTCATTGTCGTCCCGGCCAAGATCGAAAAAGACTCAAATTGGCTGAGAACAGCCACCACCGCGCTGGCCGCCACCTCGAGTGTGCTGACCACCGTCCTGGTAATAGACAAGTTATAAGGAAGATGTTTTTCTCTTAGCAGTATTCTCTCTCTACACTCTCACCTTCCTACCGCCATCGGAGTGACGGAAACGTCGCTCCGATGGTTTTTTGGGCACACTTGGCGCGGCGAAGAAACTTCCCGTTCACCCAGAAAAAACTTCGCACACTCGCCCGTACGGTATGCGATTCACACGCCGGGCGGCCCCGTTTCACCACTGTTTCAGTCTGAAATACAAGGGGTTAGACATCCAGTGCGAATACCCCGGCAACTTGGCATGGCACTTGAGATACATCCAGAGAGAGAAAACCCAACATGGATGTTGAAAGAAGGATCTGACAGATGCGTACTATCCCAACCGTCTCACAGAGCCAGGTTGCAGAACTGACTCACACCCTTGGCCACCGACTGTTGGTGACCCCTGAATCGATCTATCCCTTCATGGATTTCGACAGTTTCCTTCCCGAATTGCTCTCCCTCGTCACGCACGGCACCAGCCGTATAGTCGGCGGCGGACATCTCTCGCCGGATATTCTTATCGCGGCGGATCGCGCCAATCAGGCGATGCACGAGACCCTGAGCGTGTCCCCTTTTGCTATCGACTGCGACAGTATCGCCGCGGCGATAACATCGCCGAAGGATGTCGTCTATATCGCCAATCCGAACCGGGTCACCGGCGCCAATGTCGGCCTGAGCGACCTCAAACAACTGGTCGAAAAGATCCCGGAAGGGATTCTCATCGTCGACGAATATTACTATGACTACTATGGCATCTCCGCCATCCCGCTGCTGCAGAATCATGCCAATGTGATCGTGCTTCGCTCGTTCACATCGTCGTTCGGCGTCGGTTCGTCCGATTCCGGCTTCCTTGTCGGTTCGCCGACCATCGTGGAACACCTGACGGAGCGTATCCCCACCAACAGCGTCAGCACCACCAAATTCAAGCTGCTGGCGACCGCGGTCAACACCGCCGAGGTACTCGCCAACCGGTTGCGCGGGTTGCACGATGAGATGCTGCGCGTCTCGACCGTTCTTACCCGCATGGGGATACAGAACCGCATCACGGCGGCGGATTTCCTGCTCATTCGCGTGGCTGATATTGTCGCAACCGGCAACTCACTCGCGAAAGCGCGCGTGCCGTTTGACAACCTGGATGGCTACCCGCAACTGAAAGGGTATCTCCGCTACCAGGTGCAGTCCGAAATGAACAATGAAAATCTCATCAACGCGTTTTCACGTATGCCGCTCGACAGTTACCGGGTCGCCGGAGTGGATGTCCGCCGCACCACGCTGAAACGTCCGGGCGAAATAGTAGTGGAGGATCCGACACCGTCGCGCCAGCTCGTCCGAGAAGCGGCTGAGACGCGACAGGTCTCAGTGCGAACTCGCACGAATCGACAGAAACAGACAACCCGATAACGCGGCGCCAGCCGTTCAACGACCATTGCAAGCGGGAATCGTTTATGACGAATAGCGCCAACGTGCTGTCGCGGCCGAACCAGACTGAACAAAATCAGCCAGTCACATCACCGGCACCACCGGGCAGACCGAGCAGAGATCATCTGCCTGACCGATCTGCCGCGATTTCCATACTCCCAGAAAGTATTGACTTCAAGGGAGAGGATCACATCTCTCCGCGCCCGACCTCACTGAAAAGAGAGTTCCAGGAACTCTGGCTTCTCCTCTGCGGAGAGACTGGCGGGATAGTTTTATCGCTCGTTTCACTTGCTCTAGCCGCAAACCTGACGGCAACCGCCGGGCCGTGGTTGTTCGAAGCGATGGTCACGCTGATCGGCATTCGTTTCATCCTCGCATTTCGAAAGCAACACCGCTCGGTCCTGCAGACACGCTTGCTGAGAACACATCTCCGCAGCCTTTTCATTGAAGAGACAGCGATCTCTGTCGCCTTTGTGGCGGCCTGTTTCGCTATGGCCTGGGATATCAGCCGTCCGTCAGCGCTGCTGTTCATCCTCCTCAACATGTCCGGACAGTGCGCCCTTTACCTAAGTACACGAACAGTCTCTCGCTGGATAACGAAACATCGAAGATCAGACAGACCTGGACGGCACGCGCGACACGCGGTGATCGCGGGGACCGGTCCCAGGGCATTCAAGGTGGCCGATGCCATCATGCACGCGCCGGAGCTCGGGACGCATCTGCTGGGTTTTCTCGACTACCACAAGTCCGGATTCTGGCGTTACCATGATGCCCCCCTTATCGGCCATCCTGATTGCCTTGAGAAGATGATCATCGAGGGCCAGGTTGACGCGCTCTTTATCGCGCTCGAACCGGAAGATATTCCACGTTCATCCGAACTCTTCCGTGCCGCTGAAAGGACCGGGGTCGAGATTTATCTGCTGCCGGATATCTATCAACCGACGCTTGCCCGACCGGGACTTGCCAATCTCAACGGCTTCTCTACTCTGGTCTACCGGACAACGCCGGAGAGCAAGATATCACTCATGTGCAAAGGGCTGATCGACCGGATCGGGGCGATCATCGGGATCATACTTGCCGCGCCGATCATGCTCGCCATCGCCATC
>JAYRFH010000066.1:0-6052 GCA_041908405.1 Candidatus Zixiibacteriota bacterium | reverse complement strand
TCTTCGCCGCCGTAGCGAGCGAAGATGTCGACATCACGAATACACCGTTTGATGATCCGCGACAGTTCCTTGAGGACGATATTCCCGATCTCATGACCGTAGGTGTCATTTAACTTCTTGAACCAGTCAATATCAACCATACTCAGCGAGACCGGGAGGTCGTAACGCTGGGCACGTTTCTTTTCTTCCTGAAGTTTCTGGATGAAATAGCGGTAGTTAAAGGTCTCGGTCAGTTCATCGATGATCGTCAGCTCTTCGGTTCGTTTGTGCAGTTCGGAGTTTTCGAGCGCCAGAGCGGTTGAGCGCGCCAGGATCGACAGGAACTGCTCTTCCCGGTCGCTGAACCGTTTGCTCTCCGAGGCCTCGGCGATCAGCAGGCCATTGGTCTGGCCGTGCGTGGTCAAGGGGACGATCATCACCGCCCGCGAGGCATCCGACAAGGGCGTGTAATCCTTGCGCTCGCGGAAATCCTTCACGCGGACCGTCTCGTGCATATCCGCCACGCGGCGGATCAGGTCGTTGTCCGCGACCTCCATCGCTTTCATATTGTGGCTCTGCTGGCCATCCACTGAGCGCGCGCGATAATAGAATTGCCCGCGACGGTCACGGAAGACCACTGCGCAGGTGGAGAACTGCAAGGTCTGGGTCATCAACCGCATCACTTCCTTGACAACCCCATCGGTGTCGAGGATAGCGGCGAGAATGCGGGTGTTCTCGTAGATCATCTCGACTTGCGCTTGCGAACGCTCCAATTCCGCGGTTCGAAGATTCAGCGTATCAAACAGCTTCATCAAGCGGCCTTCAGAGCGACGGAGAAACTCCGCGACGTACGAGATTCCGAGGAAGAGCGCCCAGAGCATGCCAAGGCGAAGGGTCAGATCATTGATATCGTGCAAATTTTGCAGCGGCAGGACCAGAACAAGATAGCTGAGCGACGCGACCATGGTCGCCGCGAAGGCCAGCCAGAAGGTCAATAGATACGCCGCCACGGAAACGGTCAGGTAATAGAGCAGATAAAACGATGAGTCGTATCCGCCGGTTATCTGGATATAGAGTGGAATGAAAAAGAGGTCGAAGAGAATGGAGGAGAGGTGGGCAAGCTTGAGGTCGAATTTCCCACGTACTGCCGCGGCAAAAACCAGCAAGTGGGTCAGGTAAATAACCGGTACTCCCACCGCTACCCAAAACGGGGTACTCCCTCGCATGAAAAGCATGCACCAGATCAGTCCAGCCAGCGTCACCACTCGGGTGGCCAGATAGAACGAATCCAGGCGAGGAAGGAGCGTTTTATTCCGGTCGAGAAATAGCTTCATCTAGCTGTATCCTGCGCTACCGTAACAATATCGGCCTGTTTGGCGAGCGGTTTACGGAGCAGTCCCAGATAACTCATCCATAGATGTATCGGCAAAACCAGGCTTGCCTCAATCCTCTGTGCTGGTTATTGTTAGGCAAAATTTCCGAATTCATCTACGGGAGCAGATATGTCTCTGGCGCTCCTTGCCATCGCCTTTTTGGCCCTCTTAATGGTCGCGTATCGCCTGTACGGAGGATGGGTCTCCCGGCAGGTCAGTCTGGATGACCGCCGCGTTACCCCCGCCCACAAGGTCAATGACGGTGTCGATTACGTTCCGACCAAAATGCTCTATCTTTTTCCCCAGCATTTCTCCGCTATTGCGGCCGCTGGACCGATCGCGGGCCCGATCCTGGCCTGCCAATCATTCGGCTGGCTCCCCTGCCTGCTTTGGATCGGTCTCGGCGTAGTGCTGATAGGCGCGGTGCATGACTTCTCATCGCTGGCGGCCTCGGTGCGCCATGGCGGCACATCAATCGCTGATATTGTCCGCAATCTGATGGGGCCGCGCGCCGGCATTGCCATCATGGTTTTCATCTGGATAACGCTCATTTACGTGACAGTCGCGTTCACCGCGATGACTTCGGCGAGCTTCGTGACGACACCGGAAGAACTGCAGGGAGTAAAGGTTGATTTCAATCCGGGCGGCGCGGTTGCGTCGGCCAGCATCATGTATCTGTTGCTTGCGATGGTGATGGGGGTGGTACAACGATTCCTCAAGCCGCCGCTCTGGCTGTTGACGATCATTTTCGTTCCGGCGACACTTGGAGTGGTTTGGCTGGGGACTTCGCTTTCGCACCTCTGGACTTTTGATCTGCAGACCTGGGGTTTGTTGATTCTCGCCTATTGCGCGGTAGCCTCGGTGGTCCCTGTCTGGGCACTCTTGCAGCCGCGAGGCTATCTTGGAGGATTTATTCTTTTTCTCGCCCTGGGGCTTGGTATCGTCGGCATTTTCTTCGGCGGATATGAGATCAAGCAGGAAGCATTCAAATCGTTTGATATTGGCGGCGCGACCGGGACACTCTTTCCGTTTCTCTTTGTTACCATCGCGTGTGGGGCATGTTCCGGTTTTCACGGGCTCGTCTGCTCAGGAACTACCTGCAAGCAGATAGACAAGGAATCGCATATCAAGCCGGTCGGCTATGGCGCGATGCTGGCGGAGGGATTCGTCGCGTTTATCTCGCTGGTCACGATCATGATAGTCGCCTCGGGTGATATCAAAGGACTTAGCCCCGCGACCGTCTATGGCAACGGCATCGGACATTTCCTGACGCTGATAATTGGTGAGCAGAATCTGCCGTTCGCGATAACCTTTGGCGCGATGGCTTTCTCAACTTTTGTATTCGATACGCTTGATGTTTGCACCCGTTTGGGGCGCTATATCATTCAGGAGATCTTCCATTGGCCGGGGAAGTTGGGCGCTATCGCGGCGACTCTTATCACGGTCGCGGTGCCGGTTTATTTCGTGGCGACCTCGCTGGATGCCGGATGGCGTGGGTTCTGGACACTGTTTGGAGCGTCGAATCAACTGCTCGCCGCGCTCACATTGCTGGCGATATCTGTCTGGTTGTATAAGGCGCGGCGACGGATCGCTTTCACGCTTATCCCCATGCTCTTTGTCTTGACCATCACGCTCTGGGCACTGGGGAAATTGACCTGGACTAACTTTACATCGGACACTGTCACCACCGTGATGATCATCAATGGCGTAGCGTCACTCTCGCTCATGCTACTGGCGGTTTATCTGGTGATAAAAGGGATTCTGGAAGCGAAGAAGGGGGAGAGAGACGAAACTGGATTTGCCGCGCCGGAATCGGCGCGCGCGAAAGGCTAAGGGCGCCGTGTCGCCCGTTTCTTCTGACCGACAAACAGCGCGGTCAGGAAGAGGCCCGCGCCGAAGAGAAATCCGCCGAATCCGGTCTTCCCGTAAACTGACCACGGCGGCGTGATCTTGAGTCGTGAATCTGGTGGGTTGGCCGGATCGTAGTGTATCACTACCTGCTTCCCGATAGGATATTCCGAGGCGACGCCTTCTGCGGCGTCGCGCTTGGCGTTCCGTCCCCCAAAACCCGGTGGATCGAGATTGGTGCTGTCCCGATAGATGACCGAATCAACCGCGTACTGGTAGACTATCTCCGGCCGATAGGCTCGTTCACCTACCACGCGCGAATCAGTGATAACTCCCTGGACCGAGTTCCAGCCGCGAAGGCTGACGTATTGCTCCATCAGACTCATCTGGGAATAGACCAGCCAGATTCCAAGGACGGCTATTAACAGCGATAGCGCCAGTAACCATCCTGGCACACGAAAGGGGGGCTGTCGCCAGACCAGGCCGAGGATTGTCCCGACGAGGCCAAATGACAGAAGCATGACAATTCCAATGACCAGCGGCTGATCCATGTTCCCTTTCGCGGTATCTTATCGACTGTAACAATATATCCCGACTCAGTTTCCGGACAACCTTTTAGTTGCCTTTTTCCCCGGGCCCTAGCAACTTGTCATGGCTCCTCCCGTACAGAGAACTAACGGAGCATATGAAACCATTGAACCGACATAATCGCCAATTCTCCCCGCTCTGGCTCCTCACGCTGGCCATGGCCGTGCTATTGCTCTGCGCCAATCTGGCAGTCGGATCCACCTTCAAAAAATCAAACAACTACTCGGTCACCAATCTCGAGGCGATCGATGATGACCTGTATGTCTGGGCGAACCGCTTCCAGATGCTCGGCGTGGTGAATGGCGACGTCTCTTGTTTTGCCTACAGCGCATCCAACCAGGGGGAGATCACTCAGTCGGCAAATATGTTCGGCCGCAAGATCACGCATTCCGGTAAGATTGGCGGCGCGCTGCGTGTGTTCGCCCAGGAGATAGATATCAGCGGTTATGTCGGACGTTCGGCGCTGCTGTTCGGAAGTGATATCACTGTCGCGCAAGGAGCGGTGATCGAGCGGGATCTGAATCTTTTCGGTGCCGATGTAATGGTCGAAGGCGCGGTGAAGGGGAATCTCAAAGCCGATGCCGGGCGTATCACTCTCACCGGCGTGGTCGCCGGCGATGTCACGCTGAAAGCCGACGAGATCACGATCCTTCCACCCGCCGTCATTGTCGGCAAGCTGACCTATACCTCCAAAAATCAGGCGACCATCGATTCGACCAACGGCGTCACCATCTCCGGCGGCACGACCTGGTTGCTCCCCTCAACTGACGAAGTAAAGAAGGACGAAGAAGAGGACCGCTACACGTCGCTGGTGATCCGCATCTCGTCGATCTTCGCGGCGTTTCTTTTTGGTCTAATCGTGATGCGGCTGTTCCGCCCGTATGCCGAAGAATCATTCGCCCAACTGCGCACCCGTTTCTCGGTCGCTATCGCCGCCGGAATGCTCGGCGTGGTCCTGCTCGTGCTCTGTATCATCGTACTGGTTATCGCGCTGGCGACCATGGTAGCCGGGCTGGTCGTTATCTCGACCGAAGCGGCGCCGTTCGGCGCGTTGATCCTGATATTCTCGCTTTTGATGATCCCAATCTCCGGATTCCTCGCGGTGACAGGGGCGATCGTGTTTTATTCGGGGAAGATCGTGGTAGCGCTGGTGATCGGCTATCTCATCATCGGGCGAGTACGCCAGTTGTCTCAGCCGCTGAGTAAATCGGCGCTGTTCCTCGGACTTATCCTGGTCTACGCCATGTTCGCGATACCGTATATTGGATTGGTTCTCTATATCCTGCTTTCGGTGATCGGCGCGGGGGCGATCATCCTTGGTATCAAGCATTGCCGACGCCCTCTTATAGCGGATGCCGCACCCGAACTTCCGAATAATCCGCCGCCGGTGACTCCGCCGCCGATAGTACCTCCGACCAGTGGTTTGGCGTGAGCGTCGCGGCTAATTCGCTCTCAACCAGTTCAGCACTTTCTCAGCGTTTTTGTCCGGCGGAAAGACCGGATAGAAGACTTTCCGTATTACTCCGGAATCTATCACCAGCGTTATTCGCTTGATCACCGTCATTCCTGCTATGGTCACTGTTGGTAATCGAAGGGCCGTAGCGAACCGCCGTGAATCATCGCTGAGAATCGGAAATGGCAGATGCAGACGTTTGGCCATCTCCCGCTGATACTCGGTCGACTGAGTGCTCAATCCGTAAAGTGTGACTCTTAGTTCGCAGAACGCGTTGTAGCTATCCCGATATCCGCATGCTTGTGGCGTACAGCCGCGCATTCCGGCGATCTCATCCCAGCCAGCAGACGGGTCAATATCGGGGAGACCGGTCCGCGGATAGATAAAGACGACTGTTCTCCCTGCAAGCTTAGAGAGATCAACGTGGGAACCATTGGTGGCCGAGAGTATGATCGAGGGCAAGGCCATCCCCGGCAGATGATCGCACGCGCCGTCATCGATTGGGACCGGGAGGTTTTTTGGAAGTGAATAGAGGTCATCGGAACGGGTCATAACACTTTTCTCTCCTAAATAGTGTTGTGCCAGTTCCTGCGGCCCTGTGGTGAAAGAGAAGCGCGCTTCGACTCTGCTCAGCGCGTCGAAAATGAAACGCAAAGACTTTGGAGCAGGGCCGTGTGAACTGGCACTATTCACCGCGCCTGAGATCGTAGGCCCGGTCACTCCAAGTTAAACGATTGATTTTCTCCGGCGGAGGCGATTTTATTGTCACAACGACAAGAAAGTCAGGGAGCTTATGACCGCAGGAAGACTC
>JAYRFH010000065.1:0-2782 GCA_041908405.1 Candidatus Zixiibacteriota bacterium | reverse complement strand
CGTACCAACAGGAATTACAGAGACTCGCAGCGCAATCAGGGTGCGATGTACGATTCTTAGGCAATCTTAGCGATGAGCGGGTACGATGGCTTTACGCGCGGGCTTCGCTCTTCTGTATGTCGGGTGAACCCGACCGACAGAAGGTCGAAGGATTTGGATTAGTTTATCTTGAAGCCGCGGCGCAGGGGTTGCCATCGCTGGCCAGTTCTGTAGGAGCGGTGCCTGAGGTTGTCTTGAATGAGCAGACAGGATGGCTGGTGGAGCCATCTAAGCCAGAGGCACTTGCCGCGAAGCTAATCGAATTGCTGGGCAATCGCAATCGATTGATAGTAGCGGGTGAGAAGGCGAAAGAATTCGCCAAGAGATTCACCTGGAAGCGGTGCGCGGAGATCACGTACGGGGAGGCGGCGTGAATTTCGCGATAGCAGGCAGAGTAGAAGCTCCGAGCGGATTGGTCCGGGCGATCGGTCTCTTGTTCGCGGTGGGGTTGTATGTTAATGTCACAAAGGTTGTGGCCGGGACCAAGCTCTTCCTGTTCACGACCGATCTGGCGGTGGCGGGAATCTGCGCAGTCGCCTGCCTGCATTGGTTGTCCGGGCGTAACCGGACCGGCGCAGTTGAAATGCTGGTTCTGGCGTTTGGCCTGATGGGTGCTATTGAATTGTTTCATCCAAATGTGCCATCCATGGCCGTCGGACTTGAAAGTTACCGTCGATTGGTCTTCCAAATGCTGGGGTTGATAGTCGGGCTGCTGGCGGTGCGGGATCGTCGCGATATTCTGTTCCTCTGGAAAGTTCTGGCGGTTTGCTCCGTGCCGATATTGCTCTATGCGATAAAGCAGTTTTTTGTGATATCGGATTTTGACAGGGCGATGATTGAGAGTACGGCCGCTGATATGGATACCTGGCAGTTGTTCGGTAAGATTCGCTCATTTGGACTATTCTCCGGACCATTCCATCTGGGGTTGTTCGCCGGGGTCGTGTTTTGGATCGCTCTGGCGCTGCGATCGCAGACAGGGAAATGGTATTATTCCGCTTTGGCAACACTGGCCGTGACCGCGGCAATTGCGTCGCTTACCAGGTCGAGTGTGATCGCACTTGCAGGCTCAGTGCCAATTGTCCTGTTCCTCGTCATGCGAGGAGTACGTGGGCGAGTTGTCGCGATCACGTTGACCTCGGTAATGGCGCTTCTGGGAACATTCTATTTACTGAAAAGTAGCTCTGACTCGTTTGCCTCGATTGTCGAGGGGTATTCTGTTCTGGAATCGATTCAGGAAGACGGGCGGCTGCAAGGTCGATTCGAAGATTACCGACATGCCACTCGCATGTTTACCGAGTATCCGTTGGGGGCGGGGATGGGGAGCGCATCGGATGCGATGGGCAGTCAGTTCACATCCGCGAACAAGCAACATTTGACGAGTCACAATCTACTGCTGTGGGTCGGGATAGAAACTGGTGCAGTGGGGCTGCTGTTATTCCTGGGCATATTGATATCTATCGGAGTAGCGATTCGCAAGTTGATTCGGATCGGGGATACTCCGATGGCCATGGCGGCATGTGGGGCGCTCGTAATGGTGCTGATAACCGGAATGACGGGTTCGACGCTCTCGGCATATCCAGTCAATCTGATATTCTGGACATTCTCAGGCTGTTACATAGGCTATTTGCGAACCTTGGAAAGAAATGACGCGGTTGGGGGGCGGAGGTGAATCTGGTCGTGATTCCGTTCCATGACTGGCGCAAAGTGCAGCGCGAGGGAGGGCGCACCCGTGATGCGCATATGATCCGGGAACTGGCGAATTCGGAGCGGGTCGACTCAGTTTTGGTGGTCAATCGGCCTATCAGTTGTGCCGAAATGCTGTATCGTCGGACCTGGTGGAAGTCTGAAGGAGAGGTAGTATCGGCTGACTCGCGCGGTCACCTGGTACACGTCGCGCCCAAAACGTATGTGCTCGATACCCTCGACAAGTCCATTGTCGCTCCGTTGATAAACGGGAAGCGACACTTCTTTGATGCGTACAAAAACGATTCGTTGTTGGCCTCGGTCAATTGGCATCGGCTGGTGTTGGGGATGAGTGAGTTTGCCTGTATCAGTTTTAACATCTATGCCGCGGCGCTTTTCGAGAGATTAGAGTGCGAACGGAAGCATTTTGACGGATGGGACAATTTCCTACGATTCCCCTCAAGCCAGAAAATGCAGGTGGATCTCAAGTCCGCTTACGAAACATACGCGCAGACGGCGAGTTCATGGTCGACCAACTCCGAGGAGAACAGGGCGTACTACGATGTCATGTTCGGTCTGGATGACTGCATCGTGATAAAGAACGGTGTGTCGCCGGAACTGTTTTCTGGAGAGTGTGAGTTGCCGGAAGATATGATGGAAATTCCTCGGCCGATAGTTGGCATGGGTCTCAAGGTGACCCATTTGCTGGACGCGGACCTTCTCAATCAGGTTGTTTGGAGCAATCCATCGGTTTCATTTGTGCTGATAGGTCAGGTACTGGATCACGCGGTGTTTGAGCGGATCCGTCGCGTCTCAAATTTCCACTATCTCGGGGACAAACATTACCGTGACTATCCGGCGTATGTGAAGAGTTTTGACGCCTGCCTCGTGCCGTACTGCGTCGGCGACAAGCAGCACGGCGGTGATGCCATCAAGTTTTATGAATATTTGGCGGCAGGGAAGCCGATTGTCGCTACTGCGGGGAATGGTGTCAGCGATGAGTATGAGGGTGTCTGGGTGACATCATCGGCAGAAGAGTTTGCCGAGGCAGTGAGGGCCG
>JAYRFH010000064.1:0-10199 GCA_041908405.1 Candidatus Zixiibacteriota bacterium | reverse complement strand
TGCAGTAATTGCCATTACTCTCGTGAGTTCTCCAACGCGTACCGCGACTGGAAGAGCGACACCAATTTCAAGACCTATCGCCTGAAAAGCGTCAAGCCGAAACATCTCGATCTGCTGGCCAGCACTGATTCACCGCTCAAGCTGGTCGGCGAGTCGGTGGATGTGAACCGATTCCCGAATGAATCCGCGATCCTGAAACTTCACCTCGCCATTTTCGACGAGCAGTTGGCTGATCACTACAGCCGACTCGATGTCGGGCGATTCTATCTTCGTATAGCGTGGGTATTCCGCGATCTCGAACGGGGCGAGAACCCGAATCACCAGCTCATCAAAGGGTTGATGCACGAGGTCGAGACCGAGTATGCCCAGGCACAAAAGGCGGTCAGTGCCGTTCAGGTGCAACTGGCATCGCTTTACAAACGGATCACCGGGCATTTCGACGCGCCCCAGGTCTCGGCCGAGTTCCGCTCGCAGATGCTGGCGCATCGTGAGCAGCTGGAATCAAAGCTGCGCGAGTTGACTGACCACGGCAAGGGTCTGGACGGGCACCTCGACTCACTGCGATCGATGTTAGACGAATATCGTTCAACGGTACTTGGCGGCGGTGATACCACGGGATCGACAGCCTTTGGAAAGTATCCGTCGTTCCATGATTTCCTTGTGACGGTGAAGCGTCAATGGAGCGGCGTAGTGACCAACGAACGGGAAGCGATCGAAAAGGCGGTCTTTTACTACAAAGAAGCCTTTGCCAATGGCCATGATATCGCTCCGGGGAACCAGCAGATACAGGCATCCTATTTGATCGCCGAGTTGTCCCGTCGCATCGGTGACTACGACGAAGCAAAGCAGTATTTCACCAGCACTATCAAAAGTGGCCAGGAATTCATCTATCAGAATCGATCCGACCAGTCGCGCGTCGCGCTGGCCAAGAAGATCCTGGAGCTGGCTATAGAACAGGGAAGAAGCAACCTGGCGGCGTCCCGCCCGGCGTGAGCAAACGACCATGACTACCGCGCAACAAGCCGCCAGCCAGCTTAAGGTTTGGGAAAAGGTCGAGATCGTCATCGGCGACGGCGACCAGGCGGGGCACTACCTCGCCCGCATCCAGGATTTCCTGAACGGCGGCATCGTGATCACCGAACCGGAGTTCCTGCATGGCAATTCGCTGTTGACTGAGAACGCGGCGGTGAGAGTGATCATTACGCGCGAGGACGCGGTCTATGAATTCAGCTCGACCGTCCGGCGCTCATTGTCGACCTCACGAAAGCAGTACTTATTGAACCCGCCGCGACATATCGAACGCGTACAGCGCAGACTATTTGTCCGCGTGGACATAACCAAGCGCATGACGTGGGCGAAAGTCGTTCCAATTGCTGAATGGCAGATTCTCGACGATCGCACGCGGTGGATCCCCACAAGCACAATCGACATCAGCGGCGGCGGCGTTCTTTTCCGTTCCGACAGTCTCATCGAGCGCGGAACCAAGCTGCTTCTTCGCGTCAGCCTTCTCAAGGAGATCGGTCTTCCGGAGACAGTTGCCGCGGTGGCGATGCGGTCATTTTCGCGCAAGAGCGAGTACTGCTGCGGCGCGTCGTTCGTGTTGGCCGAGCAGTTGCGTAAGTCATTCAACTCGGAAGAACTTGGGGTGATGCCCCGCGAGATATCGCTGTTCGACAAAAACGCGCAGAACCGGTTAGTCAGCCACATTTTCCAGATCCAGGTGTCGATGCGACGGAAAGGATTACTCTGAGATGGCCGATCAGATGCCCCAGCTCGCTTCCCAAACCGTCAGTATCCTGGGAGAATTGCTTGACCTCTCCTACCTCGTCGGTCGAGAGATCAATCTGTTTTCCGAGCAATGCCCCGGCAAAGAGATCCGTACGCGCGTCGTCTCGATCACCGGTCGCCAAATGCTGGTCGACGGGATCGGGCGCCAAAGTGCTCTTGAGAATCTGGTGAACAATCAGCATGTCGTGATCCAATTCCCTTATAAGGGACAGGATGTATCGGTGAAGGCGATCCTGAAGCGGACCGCCGGCGGACGGTGCACGTTCCATATTGATGAGAAGGTCGTGCCGTTGTCTCAACGCCGACATCGCCGGGTAGACCTTACCACTGAAGTTCGCCTGGCGCCATTCCCGATGAGCACTTTCTCGCGCAAGAACCTGGCGCGACTTCGCTGGATCGGAACTTCCACACAAAATTTCTCGTCCGGCGGCGTCCTGCTTGATGTCCCCGGATACCTGGAGCGGGATGTCTACCTGCTCATGAATATCAGTCTCAAAGAATCCGTGTTTCCCAGTCTGATACTGGGTCAGGTGCGGCACTGCCATCCAACCCAGGAAAACAAATATCGGGTTGGGGTCGAGTTTGTGACCAAGGAAGTGGCCGGCCGCATTCTTCCGCCAACAACCGCGCGCGAACTGCCTCCAGTGGTTTTCAGCTATTCGGTGATAGATCGCGAGCGTTTGAATAAAGTCATTCAGGCATGGACGCCTGAGGCCAATAACCCGCTACTGTAAGAAGAGGATCGTTATGTCACGTCAACAAGACCGCGTCAAGTTCATTCAGGAAGTCGGAACCGAAACGGAGACGATGACAGTCGCCCGCCCGTTCAAGCTGGAGCGCGATGAACGGAGACGGTACGTTCGGCTCGAGATCTCATCGCCGATGCAATTGCGCAAGATCCGCGATATCGGCGGCCAGTACTGGCCGAATGGTGAACGCCGGGTCATCGACGGCCTGATCTACAACATCTCCGCCAATGGCGTGCTGGTCGAGGTGCAGCAGCCGGTGAACGAGGGGGATGTGGTGACCATGTGCTTTACGCTGCAGGACGTCGAGAGTGTCGAGCATGTGCTCGGACTGGTCAAGCGCGTCGACGACGATGAAGAAGGATACCTGGTCGGTATAGAGTTCATCACCCGTGAGGATCTGAAAGATCTGTTCACTCGCGAGGAGCTGGGTCAACTCTCCAATCAATTGGTGGCGTTTGATGAGTCCGTGCGCCGCGTGTTGAACAAGTATGTGAAGCAGACCCAGCAGAAGGGGACCGGCAACGGCCATGAAGCGTTTTAGTCTGTTCATCGGCGCACTGTTGTTGGCCGCCTCGGTGTCGGCAGGCGATCGACTGGTGATGATCCATGTCGAGCAGCCGACCCCGGCCTGGAGCAACTCGCGCATCTATTCGAAGCTCGCGACCATCCTGACCCGCGACGCCAATCTGCAGGTGCGAGAGGCGAAACCGGTCGGAGCACTTGATGAGCCGTTCCCGACAGACGAACTCGACGACCAGGCGGTAGCCGATTGGGCGCGCGCCTATCAAGCGCAGTATGTGGTCGTTGTAGTGGTACAGAGTGAGCGCCTGGAGAAGCGGAAGAGTTTCCACATCCCGCTCCTGTTCCACAAGTTTGAGACCTGGGGCGTGATCGAAGGAGAACTTCGTCTCATCGATGTCACACGCAGCAAACAGGTTCGAGCAGTGCCGTTCAAAGTGGAGCAGGTCGGGCCACGCGCCTGGCAGGCAACCATGGATGACAACAAGAATGATCCTGACCTGCTGTTGACCGCGCCAGACAAGATGCGTTTTTTCGACGACCTGGAAAACAAACTGGTCAATCAGATGATCGAGAATGTCCGTGGCCCGATAGGGAGGAACGACCGTGAGTACGTCTCGCAGCCGCAAACCAAAAAGTAGCAAGCCGCGGAAATCGCGCACCAAAGTCGGACTGGTAGATACGCTGGCGCGCCTGTCGCGAACCAAACCTGCCTCGTTGTCGACCCTGACGGCGATCCTGCAGGAGATTCAGCAGGCACTCGGCGCCGACGCGCTGACCGTATATCAATTCGATTCGCGACACCAGCAGTTGAACGAACTAGTGTCGGTCGGACGCAGTGTGGAACTGACCGGCTTTCTGGCCATTGGGCAAGGTCAGGGATTGACCGGCTGGGCCGCATTACAGCAGAAGCCGCTGGTCCTGAAGAATCGTTCGACCAACCTCTCGTTCGATCCGGAAAGAGATTTCGCGAGCATGCTGGCGACGCCGCTCCCTATTGGCTCGGCGCCTTTGGGGGTGCTGGTAGTCGGCGCCAAAGCCGCGGGTGGACTTGACACCGAGTCATCGGAACTGGTCGCATCGATCAATGACGTTTTGACCGCGTCGCTGGAGAGGTATCTCTTCTGCAAACGGCTGGAGAGCGCCACGCGCGAGATAGAGCGACTCAATCGTACGTTGTCGGACAGTTCCAGCGATATCGCCGCGGGACGCGAACTAACTTCGGTGGCAGGGAAAATGATCACTCTCAATCATGAGGTGAACGAGGCTCTGGCGGTGATCATCGGGCATGTGCAATGCCTGGTCGCCAGTCGGGCCGCGGGAACGCAAAAGGAACTGTCACGCTTCCGGAGAATGGAAGAGGCGGCGCTGCGTATTCTCTCGGTCAATCAGACATTACTGAAGCTCGCCCGACAAGGGCAGGGTCACGAGACAGTCACACTCCCACGCACCAAGGCATAACCGCAAAGAAAGACGCATGACTGAAGATACACCCACGCAGAAATCAGCGACGATCGATCGCAAACATCAACGTTCCCTCACCCTGGTCGAGGACGTCGATAACCTGAGCGAAGAGGTTCGCACTTTGGCACTGAACCTGGCTATTTACCTCGCGAAGGTGAAAAGCCAGACTCAGTCCGAAAAGCTGAACCAGATGGAACCGGACTTTATCAAGCTGGTGAACGGTACGGTTCGCGTGGTTCAGGAACTGACGGCGATCCTGAACGCGGCCCGGAACATGGAACGGATGATATATGACGTTCCGTCCGGCAAGGTTCCGCAGGACCGCACGGAGCAACGACTTCGGTCGATCCTCGACCAGTGCGGGGAGATCCTGACCACTCTGGCGGAGTCCAAAGAGTTTCGGGCCTGAATCGGTCGGTCGACCGACAAGTCGATGATACATCAAGGAATCTCAGGTTCTGTCGATACCTGACGTAACGGCAGTCTTTTGTCCGGTATAGCCGGACAATGATCTTTTTGCAGTAAAGGATGAATTGGCATGCAGGAAACAGCCATTGACAAGCTCGCTCGCGCTGCCGCGGAGCGCGGCCGTCCATTCAAGATCCTGATCGTCGATGACGAGCGGTATGTGCGGGAAGTGTTCCGCGATTACTGCAATCTGACCAACGCGTTTGAGATCGACCTGGCTCTCGACGGGACCGAGGCGATCCAGCAGGTGCAGAAGATGTCGTACGATCTGGTGACGATGGACCTGGTCATGCCGGAACTCTCCGGATTGGATGCTCTGGTGGAGATCAAGAAGGTCGCGCCGCAGCTTCCGGTGATCATCATTACCGGTAACGCGACGGACAAGCTGATCCGCGAAGCAGGCGTCATGGGCGCTTGCCGCGTTCTGTACAAACCGGTCATGCTTGAGGATTTCATGCATGAAATAGGATCCGCGCTGCTGTCAACGCGGGAGTATGTGTAAGCCAGTCCGTTGGACGGCCATCACATCGAACATGAGCAAAATGGGAGCCATAGAATGAAAACGTCGATTACCGTCCTCGCGGTTGATGATGAGCCGATGATGCGTACGCTGCTGGAGAAGATCCTGCTGCGGGACGGATACAAGGTTCGAACGGCCGAAGATGGCGAAGCCGCGTTGCGGGTTATGGAGACGGAGCAGGTGGCGATCGTTCTCTCCGATATCAAGATGCCCAAACTGAACGGGTTTGAGCTGCTCAAGATATTAAAAGCGAAACATCCCGAGATCGGGGTGATCATGATGACGGCGTATGGCGACACGTTTACGGTCAAAGACGCGCTCCTGTTGGGCGCGGACGAATATATCACGAAGCCATTCAAAAGCTTTGAGATCTCACTGGTGGTCGAGCGGGCCTATTGGCGGATCATGTCCGCCGCCGCCCGGGCCGCCGAACCGCTCGCGTGATATGGAGTCATGACCGATGGCAGAGACAACTTCGACAACCCAGCGTCAACGAACACGCGTGACGGTTTCGAAGGACTCGATGACTGCCCTGATGGTCATTTATCCTCCCAACGATGGTGAATCCCCGCCGACGCTTGTCGAGATACTCGCTGAGCTGAATAAGGCGGGGGTCACGTTCGGGATAAAGCCGGAGGCGATCGAAGCCGCGCTTGCCAACAAGACCTTCAATACGCCCATGGTAGCGGCCCAGGGCACTCCCCCGGTCAAGGGGGAGAACACTCACTTCGACTACAAATTCAATCCCTCGAACAATCACAGCCCGAATGTCGATGGCCGCGGGCATATCGACTACAAAGATATTCACTTCATTCAGAACGCCGAGGCTGGACAGGTCCTGGCTGTACGCTCACTGCCGACCGACGGTGCCCCCGGGATGACGGTGACCGGCAAAGAAGTGAGTGGAGCATCGGGACGGGATCTTCCGTTCCGCAATGGCGCGAATACCAAGATCTCTGACGACGGTCTGTCGCTGCTGGCGGCAGTGCCGGGCGCGATCGTCTATCGTCATGGCGAGATCTCGGTCAAGGACACGATGCTTATCAGCGGCGATGTCGACCACAATGTGGGAAATCTCGATTGCCGCGGTTCACTCAAGGTGACTGGCGATATCAAGGCGGGATTCAATGTGACGGTCGACGGCGATCTGGAAGTGAATGGGAATGTCGAAGACTGTGTCGTGAACGTCAAAGGGAATATCATGATCAAGGGGGGATTTTTCGGCAACGGGCAGGGCAAAATGGTGGCCGACGGGAATATCACGCTGAAATTCGCCGAGGGACAGATCATAATCAGCGGCGGTGATCTCACTGTCGGTGGTGAACTGATCAATTGCAATGCCACGGCGCGCGCATCAGTGGTGGTCAAAGGGAAGCATGGCAAGATCGTCGGCGGCGAAACACGCGCGGTCAAAGAGATCAGGGCGGCGGTGCTCGGTTCGGATGCCGGGACATTGACGGTGCTGCGTGTCGCGTACAACGCCGAGCTGATGTTGAAACATTACGAGATAAACAAAGAGATAACGCGTCTACGTTCGGATAGCCAGCGGGTCAAAGAAGCGCTGTATGGTTTGTATCGTCTGCAGATGGACGGCAAACTTGGTCCGGACAAATTGGCCGCGCTGCAAAAGCTCGAAGCATTCAAGAAAGATTTCCCGACCAACATGGAATCGCTGGAAAAGCAACGTCTGGAAGTCGAGACCAAACTGCAGGAACTTCGCGATGCCCGCATTGTCGCGGAGGAGAATCTCTACACGGGGGTGAAGGCCTATTTTGGGCTGATCTACCGCGAGATCGTCGAAGATCTCCGCGAGTGCAAGCTGTTGCTGGAAGGGCATCAGGTTGTCATGTCGCAACTTACGCCTGCCAAGGGGTAAGTCTTTTCCCCAGAAACCGCTTGTCTGGTTACCTCAACTGGTCTATATTGCCTCTCCAATTTTACTTGAGCATAGAGGAGAGGTGGCCGAGTGGCTGAAGGCAGCTGCCTGCTAAGCAGTTGGTTCCGTAAGGGGCCCCAGGGTTCGAATCCCTGCCTCTCCGCTTAATTGTCTCGAAGATAATGAGTTAGCGGGGCATGTCAAATGCCGGAAGCCAACTTGGAGCAAGTGAATGTTGGACAGCGGTACCCAATTCGCGGACCAGTGAGGGGTGTTTTCCCAAGGTTAAATGTTGCTAAATGGCCCCGCAAATAGCCACATTACGTATATCCCTACGGCGATATGTATGACTACGAGAATGATATAGATAATTGGACTCTCAACTATTGAAGACACCAAGGAGGTCTCTCGTGAAATCAACGCTCATAGCTCTGCTGTTTTTAGTGATGGCAGTGCCGATGGCATTCACTCAGGACATGGATAATGATGGCTTGCCGGACGCACTGGATCGTCGCCCGACAGTCGCCGGATATTACAACAATACGTCGGCCGAGCGGCAGAATCCTGCCGCCCAGTCATCCAGTCAGGATTCGGATAATGACGGCGTACCGGATGTGTTCGACAACCGTCCGTACGTGATGGAATATCCGAATGTCGGTCAGAAGCCGATGTCGCATCCGATGCTCGCCGCTGAAGGCGTCGACAGCGATGGCGATGGACTGGCGGACAAGATCGATATGCGCCCGTATGTCATGACGCTGTACAACGGCACTGCGCCGATGCGCATGGATCCGAAAGCCCAGCCGGCCGATCTCGATTCCGATTGGGATGGCGTGCCGGATAATCTCGACAACCGTCCGTACGTCAAAGAGTATCCGTACTTTGGCGCGACGCCTGCCCCGGCGCCGAAAGATTCCGACGGTGACGGTGTCACCGACGATAACGACAAGTGCCCGGGTACGCCCAAGGGGACCGCGGTCGACAATGACGGCTGCCCCATGAAGATGGACTCCGATCGTGACGGCGTGACCGACGATATGGATAAGTGCCCTGGTACTCCATCGGGCGTGGCGGTTGACGCCAATGGTTGCCCGAAGGATTCCGACGGTGACGGCGTGACGGACGACAAGGATCGTTGCCCGAATACTCCGGCCGGTGCTCCGGTTGACGAAAACGGCTGCCCGAAGGATTCCGATGGTGACGGCGTGCCGGATTACAAAGACAAGTGCCCCGGCACCGCGCAGGGAATTCCGGTCGATGAGAACGGTTGCCCGAAATTGATCCAGAAGGGTGAAAAGATCACTCTGAACATCCTTTTCGCCACCAACTCGTACGAGATGGATGACGCGTCGAAGACGAAGCTGGACGCGATCGCGCAGACCTTGAACGAGTTCAAGGATATCAAAGTCTCGATCAACGGATTTACCGATGATCGCGGCAGTGAAGCGCTGAACAAGCGGTTGTCCGAGAATCGCGCGAAAGCGGTGCTCGACTATCTGTCCGGCAAGGGTGTGGACAAGGGCCGCATGAAATCACGCGGCTATGGCGAGGATCCGAAGTACTTCGTCGGTGACAACAACACCGAAGAGGGACGTCAGGCGAATCGTCGCGTGGAGATCGAATCGGTCGAGTAAGACGCGAATCGATCGATGGTATGAACGGAGACCCGCGAGGGTCTCCGTTTTTTTGTGAGGTGAATAAGAATCCCACCATAAATGGTGGAGTACGGTGCTCGGATTTATAGGGTGGAGCGGCGGGTCACACTTCGAAGCGGGGCACTGATATCGGTGCGAAAAGAGCGCACGGGGAGCGTCAGTCGGCTTCGAAGCAAGACCCGCCGCAACCGGGACTCAGGTCGGACTTGATGAGGGGAGACGGGGATGCCTGACGGTCAAGGTCTGGTTGCAGAGTGTGACCATCAAGTGATTGCAGAAGAGAGTGAAAGCGAAATTGGCAACATCCGGCAACCATCAAGTTGTTGTGGGTCATGGATCGCAGGGGGATGGAATTTGCGCTTGGCGCGAGTAATGGGAAAGCCAAGAGAGAGATGAAGATGATGGTTGCAGGCATGACCCAGGGATCCAGAGAATGACAGGACGAAGCGTGTAGAGAAGTGAGAAGCATAATCAAGGTTGCGTTGCTTCCGGCGTGAGCAAGGGCTCTCGGACAGGGGTCCCCCTATTAATGGGGACGCATTAAGGAGAACTGACATTTGTCATACAGTTCTGGAAGAAAAGAGCGTCGGGTTTCATGCTTGGAGCAGTGATTGAGATGATCGTTCGCAATTGAGATGGCGCATTCAACCCGACCTACAAGAAAACCGCCGCTTAAGCAAACAAAGAACGGCAGGGTGAGCCTGCCGTCCAAATATGAAATAAGTGATTTGATCGTAGTCGCGGTTTAGCGTGGGTCGCGGCGGGGGGAGCCGAAGCCACCGTGGCGATTGCCGCCATCGCGGCCACCGCCTCTGTTACCACCGCCTCCTGAGCCACCCTCTTTCTGTTGTCCGACATTGACGCGAAGGTTCCGTCCGCGCATCGGTTTGCCGTTCATCTCCGCGATAGCGGCATGTGCCTGGGCTTCATCCGGCATTTCTACAAAGCCAAAGCCTCGCGGCAGGCCGGTTTCACGATCCTTAATGATCTTGGCATAGGCGACTTCGCCAAATGGCGCAAAAGCGTCTTTGAGTTCCTGTTCCGTCGCATCGTGCGACAGATTACCGACATAGATATTCATCGAAAAGCTCCACAAAGTTTATGAATGGTATCAACCCGAATAGATTCGTTGCTCTCCGGGAGTGTGTTCATGGGGTAGT
>JAYRFH010000063.1:0-4085 GCA_041908405.1 Candidatus Zixiibacteriota bacterium | reverse complement strand
TGATTGAGCGCGTTCGCGCTCCCCCCGGTCAGATACAACCCCAGCAACACCAGCAAGAACTTCCCCGGCTCATCCAGCAGACTTCCTTCCATCACCAGGGCTGTCCCGCCGGTAAACAGCACGAGCAGCATGATGGTCGGCTTGGTCAGTTGGATGTAATGCCGGAGTCTGGTGAGCATGAATTTCCTTTGGTTCTATCCGGAGGACATGTAAGAGCGCAGCAATACCGTCGAAAATCCACCCGGACGTGAGTCGTTCTGTGCAACAGCCCCGCGCGAAACAGGTTCCCCGGTACTTCGCGCGTGCCGTCGCTATTAAAGGCATGATGGAGCCATCCTGTCAACGAGAAAGGAAAATGTGGTGAGCGCATGTTGCGCATCAGTTCCAGCGATTCGATCAACGATTTCAGCCACATCATTAATAGTGACGGATTGGAATCCAAGGATATCATCCCTCAATTCGCCCCTTTCCTGTGTTGTGCACACTGTGCATAGGCTGTTGATAATTTGTGATTATCCGATAACTTACTGTAATTCAACAAAGTAAGCGCTAACCGAATTATAATGGACTTTTCATCATCCGTTAGCTCAACCTGACCCCGGATAAGACAATAACGTGCAATCAATTATCCACGACGCTTTGCAACTATTCGCACGGTTCTCGAAAGACCCGACCAAACAGAATCTCCCACCAATTTCTTACCCCCTTGTTTGACAATCGGATAGAAGTTCGTGACACAAAAACACAATTTTTAGTGGTCGCCCCGTTTTGAACCCCAATATATTGGGGTCGCTCAGGAGATATGGCTCAGCCGATAAGATGGATATACTCGCGCTGGCTCTGCCAATGGTCATCCCCTGACCTTTTATCACGAATAGTAGTTTTTGGTCGTCGGACAGTCCAGCGGTCATTCAACGGACGGAACCCCGCTTGTGTCCCTGTCGACCCCACAGGAGGTGGAGTGTGAAAATAGATCGTTACTTTACTCACGAAGATGAATCACCGTACAGCCGGATCCCCTTTGCCAAACGTGTCTCGGAGATCCGCAATCCCGACGGTTCGGTTGTCTTCAAACTCGACAACATCGAGGTCCCCGAACAGTGGTCCCAGGTGGCTGTCGATATTCTGGCCCAGAAATACTTCCGTAAAGCCGGTGTTCCGCTGACCGACGATCAAGGCAACCCCGTCCTTGACGCCGACGGCCAACAGAAAACCGGCGGAGAGACGGATGCTCGCCAGGTTTTTCATCGACTCGCCGGTTGCTGGCGCCATTGGGGCGAAAAGCACGGCTACTTCGAATCTGCCCAGGACGCCAAAGCGTTCTACGACGAGCTTTGCTTTATGCTCGCCTCGCAGATTGCCGCCCCCAACTCGCCGCAGTGGTTCAACACCGGCCTCAACTGGGCGTACGGCATCTCCGGCAAACCGCAAGGCCACTATTATGTTGATCCCGTCACGCACACGCTGACCGAATCGAAGAATGCGTACGAACATCCTCAGCCCCATGCCTGCTTCATCCAGTCCATTACCGATGATCTGGTTAACGATGGCGGCATCATGGATCTCTGGGTGCGCGAGGCCCGGCTGTTCAAGTATGGCTCCGGTACCGGCACCAACTTCTCCAACCTGCGCGGTTCCTCCGAACCGCTCTCAGGCGGCGGTCAATCCTCCGGCCTGATGTCCTTCCTCAAGATCGGTGACCGTGCCGCTGGCGCAATCAAATCCGGTGGCACCACCCGTCGCGCCGCCAAGATGGTCTGTCTCGATCTCGACCACCCGGATATCATGCAATTCATCGATTGGAAAGTGGTTGAAGAACAGAAGGTCGCCTCCCTCGTCGCGGGCTCCAAAGTCATCAAACAGCAGCTCAAGGCTATCGTCGATGCCGCCCGTGTCTCCGGCACTAACGGCAACTCCGTCTACGAATGCGACCCGGCTCGCAATCAGAAGCTTCGCGATGCCATCCGCCTCGCCCGACGCCTCGCCGTCCCGCCAGGCTATATCCAAAAAGTGCTCGACCTGACCAAGCAGGGCTTCACCGATATCCGTTTCGATGAATACGACACGGATTGGGATTCCGAAGCGTACCTCACCGTCTCCGGTCAGAACTCCAATAACTCGGTCCGCATCTCCAACAGCTTCTTTGAGCGTCTGAAAGACGGCAAAGACTGGGAGTTGAAGCGCCGCACCGATGGCAAGGTCACAAGCACCATGCCGGCCGCGCAGCTCTGGGATAAGATCTGCTACTCCGCGTGGGCCTGCGCCGACCCCGGCGTCCAGTACGATACCACCATCAATGAGTGGCACACCTGCCCTGATGACGGCCGCATCAACGCGTCCAATCCTTGCTCCGAATACATGTTCCTCGATGATACCGCCTGCAACCTCGCCTCGATCAACCTGATCAAGTTCGTGGATGCCGACGGTAACTTCGATATCAAGGGCTACCTCCACGCCATCCGCATCTGGACGGTCGTGCTTGAGATATCCGTCCTGATGGCCTCCTATCCGTCGCGCGTTATCGCCCAGAAGTCGTACGAATTCCGCACGCTCGGTCTCGGCTACGCCAATCTTGGCACCGTGCTGATGCGCATGGGGATCCCGTACGATTCTCAACAAGGCTACGCGTTCTGCGGCGCCATCTCCGCTCTCCTCACCGGTGGCGCCTACATGGCGTCCGCCGAAATGGCCAAAGAGCAGGGAGCCTTCCCCGCCTTCTATCGCAATCGCGACCAAATGCTCCGCGTCATGCGCAACCATCGCCGCGCCGCCTACAATGCCGACAAGGCCGAATACGAGGGCCTCACCATCAAACCGATCGGCATCAACCCGAACTATCTCTCTGAAGATATCGTCAAGACCGCGCGCCAGGTCTGGGATCGCGCTGTTGAGCTCGGCGAAGTCTACGGCTATCGCAATGCTCAGTCGACCGTTATCGCACCGACCGGCACCATCGGCCTCCTGATGGATTGCGACACCACTGGCATCGAGCCAGATTTCGCGCTGGTGAAATTCAAAAAGCTCGCCGGCGGTGGTTATTTCAAGATCATCAACAACTCGGTTCCGGAAGCGCTCCGCCGCCTCGGATATTCCGACGAGCAGACCGAAGCCATCATCACGTACGCGACCGGCACCCGTACTCTGCGCCAGGCTCCGTTCATCAATCATGAATCGCTTCGCGCCAAAGGTTTTGGCGATGATGAACTGACCCGCCTTGAGGCCGCACTCGAAAACGTTTTTGATATCTCCTTCGCCTTCAACAAGCATATCCTCGGCGAGGACTTCGTGCATCACCATCTCGGTTTTGCCGAAGACCAGACTGACCGCTGGGATTTCAACCTCCTGCGTGAACTCGGCTTCACCAAAGAGCAGATCGAAGCCGCCAACGAATTTTGCTGCGGCACCATGACACTCGAAGGCGCGCCGCATCTGCAGGACAAACATCTCCCGATTTTTGACTGCGCCAACAAGTGTGGTCGCAAGGGAACCCGCTTCATTCCGTACGAAGCGCATATCAAAATGATGGCCGCGGCTCAGCCGTTCATCTCCGGCGCCATCTCCAAGACCATCAATATGCCGGCCGAAGCGACCATTGACGATGTCAAAAAAGCCTATCGCCTCTCCTGGGAAACCATGAACAAGGCGGTCGCGCTCTATCGCGATGGCTCCAAGCTCTCTCAGCCGCTCAACTCTGCTCTGCTCGACGACGAACATGAAGAGATTCACACGCCGCTTTCTGTCTCTGCCGCGTCGCAGAAGATGGCAGAAAAGGTTGTCTACCGTTACCTCGCCAAACGCCGCAAACTGCCGCATCGTCGCGGCGGCTATACGCAGAAGGCTGAGGTCGGCGGACACAAGATCTACCTCCGCACCGGCGAATATAACGACGGCACCCTCGGCGAGATATTCCTCGATATGCATCGCGAAGGTGCCGCCTTCCGGTCATTGATGAACTGCTTCGCCATTGCTATCTCCCTCGGCCTCCAGCATGGTGTGCCGCTCGAGGAGTTTGTCGAAGCGTTCCTCTTCGCGCGCTTTGAGCCGAATGGCATGGTCGATGGCAACCGCTCTATCAAGCGCTCCAC
>JAYRFH010000062.1:0-8566 GCA_041908405.1 Candidatus Zixiibacteriota bacterium | reverse complement strand
TTGTCAGCCTTTTTGTCGCCGAAAAGATCAAGTGTCAGGAGCTGGTCCTTGGTCAGAAAGAAGATATCAGCCGGATTTTGCACGAGATTGTTGGCGATGAACTGGCGAGCCAGTTTTTCACCGAGCCCTTCGATATCAAAGCCGCCTTTGGAGGCAAAGTGGGTGATATGCCCCTCGAGTTGGGCGGGGCACTCAGCGTTCAGACAACGCCAGGCTGCTTCCCCTTCCGGTCGGACAATGGGGTCACCACAGGATGGGCATTTGGTCGGGAAAACGATCCTTTTGGTCGATTTCGGACGTTTTTCGACAACGACCTCAATCACCTCTGGAATAACATCGCCAGCCCGACGGATACGGACCGTGTCACCGATACGGGCGTCAAGACGATTCAATTCATCTTCATTATGAAGTGAAGCGTTGCTGACAATCACGCCGGAGACCCGGACCGACCTTAGTTGAGCGACAGGGGTTACGACACCAGTGCGTCCGACCGAAAAGAGCACACCTTCCAGCACAGTTTCGGCGATTTCCGCGGTGAATTTCCAGGCGACTGCCCAACGAGGGGCACGCGACACCTGGCCGAGAGTCTCCTGCTGGGCGAAGCTGTCGACCTTAACGACCATGCCGTCGATATCGTAGTCAAGCGAAGGGCGAATCTGGTCGAGCCGGCCGAACTGCTTTTCAACCGCGTCGACACCTCTGGCCTGGCCAATATGTTCATTGACCGTGAAGCCTTCGGCCTTGAGGAGCCGCATTACCTCTGATTGACGGAACAGACCCGAGAGATTGGTGTCAGAGATTCCGTACGCATAGAAGATCAGCGGGCGAGAGGCTGTGATTCTGGGGTCGAGTTGTCGCAGTGATCCTGCCGCGCCATTACGAGTGTTGGCCAATGGAGCGACACCCTGCTCCTCCAGACGCGCATTCAGTTTTTCCCATGCTGAGCGACGCATGATCACCTCTCCGCGAACCTCGAGCAATGGATACTTCTTTGCTGTCGATGTCGATAGGCGTAGCGGGATATTTCGGATAGTGCGAAGGTTTGGGGTGATCCCCTCGCCGGTCGTGCCATCGCCACGCGTTGAGCCGAGCGTGAAGAGGCCGTTCTCGTAAACCAACTCGACCGCAAGACCGTCGAGTTTTGGCTCGGTGACATACTCGATGTCAGATTCAGTGCCGAGCCCTTCATGCACGCGGCGGTCAAAGTCGCGGAACTCTTCAGGGGAGGTCACTTTTTGAAGCGACAGCATCTGGATACGATGCGGGACTGATTGGAACTTCTTGGATGGTGTGGCACCAACTCGTTGTGAAGGAGAATCGAGTGTCACCAGTTCTGGGTATTGCTTCTCGATCTCGACTAGGCGGTCAAAAAGCTTATCAAAGGCGGCATCGGAAATGGAAGGAGCATCGAGCACGTAGTATCGGTGATTGTGCTCTTCAATCTCTTTCTTAAGTCTCTCGTATTCGGTGATGACTGCTTTGCTGGCCGGCATGTGTTAAATAACAGGCTGGGGATGCCCGTTGTCAATCACAAGTCATGGGGTGGTGTGCGCTCGAGCGCCTGGCCCCCAACTCCGCGAATTGACTGTCGAAAGGCTGCAATCTCCCGCCCGGCGAGGTCGTCGACAATGTCAGTGACAATGATCCGATTGAGGAAATTGCCCGCGGAGGTCTGCAGGATGACGGAATCGGCGATGCGGTACGAGCGGTCGACTGCGGCCGAACCAAAAGTCAGCGCAAGGACTGAACGAGAGTTGTTCGTCGCGAGGATCGGGGGCGGTATGCGAAGACGAAACTCGAGGCACCGGATATCCGCATAACCCAGCGAGGAAGGCACAGACAGGCTCTCGTCAATTGTCCAGGTATGGCGACCGTCATTGAGTTCGATAAACAGGATTCGGCCGGCCTGGTCAATGTCGATGCGGAGGTTGTCTGACTCAAGGTAGGAGAAGACACGGCTGTTGGTCTCCGAGGGCTGCAACTGGACGTACAGTGAATCTTCCTCCACCTGATAAAAGCCCCGGCCCTGGAGAAAAAGGTCGGTCGGGGCGGCGATGCGAAGGCGAATACCGTCAACCGTCATACTACTTGAGTTCCTTCAGCCGCTCTTTGGACTGCTTCGCCTCGGGCGATTCGGGATATTTGTCGATGATCTGCTGGAAGCGCTTTTTGGCATCGGACTTCTTGTCCAGTTCCTGGTAGCAGCGGGCGATCTTGTACAGAGCGCGGGAGATGTACTCAGATGCAGGGAAGGTTGTAATGAAGTTTTCAAACAACGGAATGGCGTCCGCGAATTTCGATTGGGAGTACGTGCATTCACCTATCCAGTAACGCGCGTCTCCGACGGTCACATGAGTGGAACAGGATGCCAAGTACGAGTTGAATCCGACAATGGCGTCGTCATACTTCTTGTCCCGCATCAATGCGATGGCGGACTGGAATGACTGACCGCATGCATGGTCAGCCGATGCAGAGTCCGCGAGTTTCTTTTCCGTACGCTGAGACCGGAGGCGGTTGACCTCGGTCAGGAGTGAATTGTAGTTCTCCAGCAAATATGAGAATTGGGTCTGCATCTCATCGTTCAATGTATTCAGGCTATAGAGCAATGCTTGGGTCGTTTGTTCGTTGCGTGCGGCGAGTGAGTCCAAACGCTGGAGCGCCAGTCGGGTTGAGTCGTTCTGGGCGCGCAGGAAGGCAATGTCGCCACGTATATCCTGAACGTCGCGCTTAGTGGCGATACATCCGGTGAGCGCAGAAAGCAAAACCGCCATCACGAGGACAGCGGTTATCATCTTTTGCCGAGCTTGCATGAAAAGCTCCTTTCAGACATGGAGACCGGTTATTTGATCTCCTTGAGACGGTCTTTCGACTGCTCAGCTTCCAGCGTGTTGGGGAACTGATCGATGATCTGTTGGAAGACCTTTTTGGCATCGGCCTTCTGTCCCAGTTCCTGCTTAGAGCGAGCGAGTTTATACATGGCCCGACCCGCATTCACCGATTTAGGGAAGTTCTTCAGCATCCCTTCAAACTCGGTGATGGCGTCCTGGTAGCGTTCGAGTGAGTATTGACACTCACCGATCCAGTAGTGGGCATTGGCGACTGATTGGTGGCGCGGACATTTCGTCAGATAATCCCGGAAACCGCTGATCGCCTTTTCATACTCGCCTTTGCGGACGAGAATGAAAGCGTCATCGTACGCCTGGTCGCAGGCCGCCGAATTTGGTTCGGTGGTCGCGCCCGGCGAACTGGACGGCTGTTCCTGGACGACCGGTTTCTGGCGGAGACGGGAGATCTCGCGCATCAGGTCATTGTAGTTCTGCAAAAGAGAGGCCAACTGCTCGCGGAGATCATCGACGGAGGTCGAGACTTCATTGCGCAAGCGCGTGTCAGCTTCGGTACTCTGGGCGATGAGCGAATCCATGCGTGCCACAGAGCGCTGGGTCGAGGCGGTCTGCTGTTCAATGCGCTCCAGGCGGACATCGAGATCTTCGATATCACGCTTGGTGACGCAACCAGAGCCGATCAGCCCAATGAAGAGAACCGCCATCACGAGGATGGCGGCTCCAATTCGTCTGGTATTGGTCATACCGGATACTTCCATGTCGTTACTTCGAAATGATCTTGAACTCGCAGCGACGGTTCTTCGACCAGGCGGATTCATCCGAACCCGACACGGCCGGTCGTTCTTCACCGTAGCTGATGACCGAAACGCGATTGGCGGCGATGCCCAGCCCGTTCAGATATTCCATACAGGCGCGGGCGCGCTTCTCGCCGAGTGACAGGTTGTATTCAACGGTGCCACGTTCATCGCAGTGACCTTCGATGCGGACAATGACATCCGGGAACTGCTTCAGCAGCCCGGCATTGACATCGAGAGCGGACTTGCCGTCAGAGCGAAGGTTGTACTTGTCGAAATCGAAGTAGACGGTCTGGAATTGAGATTCCTGGATCGTGATCGGTTCTTCGACCTTCGGCTGTTCGATCTTAGGTTCTTCAGCCTTCGGCTGTTCAACTCTCGGCTGTTCAGGGGGCGTCGGCTCTACTTTCTTTTTGCAGCCTCCGATAACCAAAACCAGAACGAGCGACAACAGGCCCAAAAGAATCGCGGTACGTTTCATATCTCTTATTCCTCCAAAACGGAAGTTGATGTTTGCCTCCAATATCCCTCTGTCTTGGAAAGTAAGCGGGCTCAATAGGGTGGTCAATAAAAATCGAAGGAAAAGTGCATCATTATTCCATTGTTACTGATGCACTTGCGCAGCTCCTGCGCCTCAAGGAGCTCAAAAAGACACCCGGACTTCTCTCCGACGGTACTTATACTCAGTTTCTAGCGCATGGGTCCCCAGGTTGGGTTTGAACAATCGCCGGTCCGGGTGAGGCGGCGCTGGTTACGGCCGCTCAAGTCTGCGGTAAAAAGATCCCCTGTCCCAAGGCGTGTGGAGGAGAAGATGATATGCTTCCCGTCAGGCGAGAAATGAGGGTTCTCGTTAGTGCCCAGATCGGTCAATATACGATACCCCTCTCCGGAGGTATCGATTGACGCCAGGTCGAACCGACCACGAGGAGTTCGGCTTACAAAAGTCACTCTATTCCCCTTGGCGGACCAGATCGGCGAATCATTGTAGTCCCCCTCGGGGGTTAGCCGTCGAAGATTCAGCCCGAAGATATCCATCAGGTAGACCTGCGGTGAGCCGGACCTATCCGAAGTAAAAGCGATCATCTTTCCATCGGGAGACCAGGTGGGGGAAGTGTCAATTGCCCTATGGTTGGTCATGCGACGGATAACATTTCCTCTGGTATCCAGCAGGTAGATCTCTGAGTTGCCGTCTTTTGAGAGGACACACGCGATGGAGTTGCCATCGGGCGAGATAGCCGGTGCGGCGACTATACCCGGGAAACCAGCGACTTTGACCGGTTTCCCACCTTCGGCGGAAACCCGATAGAGGTGGGGTTCTCCATCAAGATAACTAGTGAAATAGATTTCGGAGCCATCCGGAGAGAAAGTGGGGGAGAGATTAATGGTACCGGTCTTGGTTACCTGTCGCTCATTGGCGCCATCGTAGTCGGAGACGAATATCTCTTTGGCTTTGCCGAGCTTGCGGATATAGGCGATCTGGGTCAGGAATGGTCCTTTATCGCCAGTCAGGGTGCGCACGATCTCGTTCGACGCCATATGGGCGACTGTCCGCCAGGCAAAGCGGTCGTTTTCTATCGTCCCTTTAGATATCTCCTGTTCGGGAGAGGTGTCGTAGAGCCGCCATATCAAGCGGAACTTCGCGCCCAGGAACTCAGCTTCCAAACGGACCAGATAGTCCGCGCCAAGGCGGGCCCAGCCAAGCATGTCGAGTTCCGATATCTCGTATGTACGGAGGTAGAAACTGTCGACCATGACGATATCGAGTTCGCCATAGAAGTCGATATCCCGCTGGATCACACCGGTTGCGTACTGCATGATAGTGGAATCGGCGGCGGAGATGTAGGTGGTGCCAACATATTTCATCTCCTCGACCGCGACCTTGCGGGGTTGTACATAACCAGTGGTGATGGTATCAAAGTAGATCCGGTTGACATCCTGTGCGAACAGGTCACCGCACACAAGAAGTAGAAGGACAGTACCAAGCAGAGCTAAACTACGACGGGACATTCTTACCTCGGTTCATACTTGAATGGGACAGTGATGCCGATTATCTCCTCGACAAATTCGCGAGGGAGCGGCGGAAACGGATTGGATCGCTCAACCGCGGTGACACACGCTTCATCAAACAAATCACTGCCGGATGATTGCTCCACGGATGTTTCCATAACTCGCCCTGATCGCAAGACCTGAAATGAGAGGACACAGACAAGGGTTCCCTCGGCATCGACAGGGTTGCGCCAATTGGATGCGATCTTATTGAACGCCTGCTCAAACCAGTAGGGGTAATCGAAATTGGTGTTATCGACAGTCGCGCCGGCAAAGGGAGAGCCTGCGCCGGTAGCCTCGGTTTCGATCTCTTTTTCCTGATAGTCTTTGGCCAGAGCGGCGGCTTCTTCTTCGGGGCGGACACCGCGTTTTTTCGGCTTCGGCTTCTCGGTTTTCTTCTTAGTGTTCTTAGTCGGAATCGCCTTGGCTTTGTCCGCTGGTTTGGCGACTGGCTGCGGTTGCGTGATCGCCTGACTTGGTGTGGTCACCGCTGGTTGCGGAGCCGGGATTCCGGGAGCAGTGGCGCGTACAGAGATCTTGATGACATCATCGGGGTTGATCTTCCCCTGACCAAACGGCATGGAGATGACCGTGGCGGCGATCACCAGCACATGCAGGATGACAGAGATGATGATGTCCCGTTTCATGGCTACTTCTTGGTCGACGCTTTGCGCTGACGTTCCGACTGGCCGGTTACGAGGCCGATATCCTCGACTCCGGCGGATTTGACGCGACCTATGACATCAATGGCGAAGCCATAAGCGACGGAGGAATCGCCACGGATGAATACGGATTTGGTCCCTTTGGCGGCCATTTCTTTCTTGAGAGCTTCCTCGAAATTCTCCATCCGGGACCAGACATCGTTGATATAGATACCACCCTTGCGATCAATGGAAATGACGACGCCATCGGCGTCCTGATCGACCGGCGCGGCGTTGGTTTTCGGCAGATTGACATCGATACCGGACTGGAGCAGTGGCGCGGAGATCATGAAGATGATCAGCAACACCAGGACCACGTCAACCAAATTGGCGATATTGATATCCGCCATCTGGTGGTATCTGCGAACGGGAGGGCGACGCATCAGAGCGCTTCCTTCTTGGCGCGGGCGAGGAATTCAAGGATGAAACCGGAAGCGGCGTCATGCAGGAACTTGGTTTTGCTGTTGGCCCAGTTGAAAGCGATAACAGCCGGGATGGCCGCGCCGAGGCCGACGATAGTTGCCAGTAGAGCTTCGGCGATACCAGGCGCAACCACCGCGAGTGAGGCGGAGCCGCGCTCACCTATTGACCAGAAAGAGTCCATAATTCCGACGACAGTACCGAGCAAACCAAGGAATGGCGCGGAGCTTGAGGTCGTAGCTAGGTAAACGACGAGACGTTCGAGTTTTCCCATCTCGTCCATCATGGTCTTTTCCATGGTCATTTCAAGGATATCAAACTCTTTGTCGGTCAGGTTTTGCGCGTGTTGTCCCTGATTCCCGACATTTGAGATAGCGATCAGAGAGGTCAGTTCTTCGCTACCGGCGCGGTATATTCCGGCGAGGGGGGAGCGATGGTAGTTTTTGGCCGCGGCCATGACTTCGTCGAGACGTCGGGCATGGCGGAAGAACTGCAGGAACTTATCGGTGTCGCGGTCAACCCCCTTGAACTGGCGCCATTTGTGAAGTATGACAACCCAGGAGATCACCGACATGGTCAACAGAATGGCGAGAATGATAAGGCCGAAAGTGGAGGAATCCTGAACGATCTTCCAGACCGAGCCTTGCAGAATAATCGGACCAAATATGTGAGTCATATCGAGTTATACAAGCTTTCGCGGTAAAAGTTTGCATTTAAGGGGCTTGGCAAGCGGGCCGCCCTGTTCGCGGAGGAAGCTACGCCCACATTATAGCCAGGTCAACTAAAACCGCCGCTCGGGAGCTTCAATAACACTGTTTACACTTGACCAGACCCGAACTTCCCGGCTTTTTCACTGCCGGGCTTACTTGTACGCAGGAGACGAAATGAGACGATTGAGTCTGGTCGCGCTAATGGTGATTAGTTTGTGTGTCGCGTGTGGTGACGATAAAAAGCGAGAGCTCGACACACCGGCGGGACATCCGGATGAACTGAAGGATTCGACACGCCTCGATCCGGCGCCTCAACCGGGCGATACGACCACGTCATCTAACGGACAGACTGCGCAGCCAAAAAAAAAGTACCGATTCAGCAGCTAAACTGAGTCGACCCACAATAAAAAAGGGACCTCACACGAGGTCCCTTTGTCTTTTCTGCAGTGTACTTATCCTTCAATCATCTCGACATTAGCGCGCGGGACCATCGCCCGCTTGCCGCCATCGAATTCCACTTCAAGGATACGAGCGCGGGATTCCGACTCGAGAACCTGAAGCGGCGCGGGGAGTTCTGTCACCTTGCCAAGCTGGCCGAAGTACGGATGGCGAATGACGCGGATAGGCGAACCGATCTTGAGTCCTTCGACCGGAATATCTGTTTTGGCCTGCTTTGGGTCGACCTGCGAGGCGGCTGGAATAACCACTTCTGGACGAATCACACCGGCGCGGATCTGAGTCGCGCCATTGATACAGCCCATCTGTCCTTCGTGACGTTTAAGCAGGTCAAAAGTCTTCTGGGCCATGTTGATCTGGCCGAAACCTTCGGTCACGACAAGTGTGGTAATGGTGTCCTCAGAGCCGGTAATGGCGACGCCAATATCATAGCCGAGGAAATCGCGAAGATCCTTGTCATCGAACCCGCCGACAACAATCCCGCGCACACCGATCTGGATGGCCTTGCGGAGTGCGGCCGCGGTGACCAGTGAGCCGCCGACGATCACGTGACCCTTGCGCGATTCGTTGATGAGATTATCGGCGAGGACCGTCTT
>JAYRFH010000061.1:0-2808 GCA_041908405.1 Candidatus Zixiibacteriota bacterium | reverse complement strand
TATGGGGTGATGGATTATTTCTGGGGTTTCGGGTCGGTCCGGATAGACCGGACGCGGTATATGACCTGGAAAGGGTCGTTCGAGACGATCTTTTTCAATCGAGGAAGAGTCGCGCCATATCTGGAGCTAGGCTTGTTTGGAGCGGCGTTTGGAGGGAATAGATCGCACAATATCAACTTCGGACCTTCGACCTATTTCCGCGCGGGCGTGATGTTCTGAGCAGATCGTTTACTTCATCCGCTTCCGCAGTTCTTCGCACGCTCTCGCCACAAAGCTATCCGACTTCGGCGATGCCAGCGGTATCGTCGTCCCGGCATACTGCCACATCTGGTCGGCGTCCATCACTCGCACATACTCGGTCGCCAAGTCTGCCTGCGATGCGGTCATCTCGAGCCCGCTGTCGGGGTAGACACCGCCGATAGTCGTGTCACTCCCCGGAAGATGCCGCTCCATTGGCGCACGGCTTGGCCGGATATACGCCGCGGTCGAAAGCTTCAACCCACTAATGGAATCAGGAAGCGCAAAAAGATCCTGCGCCAAGCCTTTGCCGAATGTCCTGCTTCCAATCGTTATCACCCGTCCGTTATCCTGCAATGCCGCGGCCAAAATCTCTCCCGATGATACCGTGCCGTCATTAATAAGCATCGCGACCGGCCACGCGAACTTCGTCCCGGCTGTCGCGATATATGACGTATCCTCTTTGCTATCCTCCAGCGAGACGATCACGCCGGAATCCAGAAACATATCAGCGATCTCGCGCGCGGCCCGCATCAGCCCGCCGTAGTTGTCGCGGAGATCGAGGATCAACGCTTTCGCGCCCGACGCGTTGATATGCGTCAAGGCCGAGTCAACCTCGTGCGCGGTTGTCCGGCTGAAATAGTTGATGCGCAGATAGGCGAAATCCGGCTCGCCGTCGATCCGGTAGTCCGGCGCGGAGTCTGACTGCCGACCCGACCCGCGAATAGAGGTAACTTCGATCGTCTCGCGCGTGATCTCGAAAGTCAATGGTGTGGCGAGAGTGTCGCGCCGGATAGTGAGCGTTACTTTCGTCCCGACCGGTCCGCGAAGGTGGCTGAGGAGAGTTTCCTGATTCATGGAGTCTGCGGGAAGGGAGTCGACTGCCAGCACCCGGTCGCCGGCGCGAAGTCCCGCTTTGAGCGCGGGGGAGCCGAGGAAGATGCCGCCGAAAACCCAGTGATACGCGGCGCTGTCGTAATCCAAATACGCGCCTATCCCGCCAAACGACCCGGCCAGGCCGACATTCATCTCGGCCCAGTCCAGCGAATCAAGTATCGCGGAGTACGGGTCGAGCTTGGTCAAGTCACCCGCCCGGATAATCTCGATAAGCGAGTCGCGGTCGATCGGCCGCCAGTAGTTCTGTTCGACCAATTCGAGAATGGGGGCGAGGGAGTCGGGGAGAGTCGACGGCTGCTGCGCCCGTGCGATCGGGAGAAGAAATAGCGCAATGACACACGTGGCGACCAGGCGGCGGTAAGTTATCGACATCAGCGCTCCATGTTACAGGTGATGTCGGAATATGGCTGTTTGAAGGGAGCCAGGCAAGGGGCGGATATCAAAATGTTCGCATCTCGTCTTCGCTCGATGCGACAAGCTTGCTGCACCGGTTTGAGAAGCCCACCACGAGTAGAGCGGCAAGGAGGCTACTCTCTGTATTCCAAAATATCTCCGGGCTGGCAGTCCAATGCTTTGCAGATCGCTTCCAAAGTCGACAGCCGGATCGCCTTTGCCTTGCCGTTTTTTAAGATGGAGATGTTGGCCATGGTAATGCCGACTTTTTCGGTGAGCTCGGTGACACTCATTTTCCGCTTCGCCAGCATAACGTCGATGTTAATGATGATTGGCATGCTGGTCAGACCGTTAAGTCGTTCTCGGATTTCATATCTACGGCACTCTGCAATGTTCGTTCAAACACAGCCACGGCAGTGGCGACTACGACAGAGACAAAGATCATCACCAGACCCATCATGATACCTCCCGCGATGTCGTCCTCCTTGCCGCGTTGAATGAGAAAGAAGTAGGCTTCTGCCCCCAGGATAAATCCAACCAGAGAGAGCGCACAGAATTTTATGGTCCGCAGAGTGTTCACGGCTGGTTGCGAAAAGACCTCATTGCGACCTATATATCCCAACAACCGGAATGCCTTGTAGAGCGCCACGAAAAACGCGATGGAGGCGACATACGCATATGCCAGGAAGGGGTCGTTGAAGTAGATCTGAAAGAGCGTAGCATGTGCATTTCTCCCCTCAAAGTGGGGCTCTATCAGCATAAGGGCAAGTGCACCGAGGCCGATGATCACAATGACGACCTGCAGAAATATCGTAGAGTTTTTTTTCATAGAAAGGTCCTTTACGTTGTTCATACATCCATTGTGCGTTGAAATTTATCGTTTGTCAATAAATGTTTATTGTTATGTCCGAATCCTGGTTGCGTCATACTTTGTCAGAAGCGGGCGAATTGTCTGACAAGGATTGGTGATTCTTACTGTAGGCCCATTAGTAGAGGGAGCGGGCGACGCGGGGTATGGCCTGACGATTCTTTAAGGGGTAATTTGCGCTCATCTTTTGAAGATTACCCAGTGCTAGCAAAATAAGTTGATGATGGCGGAGTGGCAGTGCCCAAGATTTCTTATGAGAATTACCGAATTCATCTCTGAAATGCCTTTGTTCTTGACATTATCACGGTGTCTTTCGTCCATCGAAAGGATTCTATTTATATTGCACGCTTACAGGAGGGGATATGTACCACCGATCTTCAGATGGACTTCGTCTAAGAGTTGCTTGGATTTTT
>JAYRFH010000060.1:0-46050 GCA_041908405.1 Candidatus Zixiibacteriota bacterium | reverse complement strand
GGCTCATACTGCCTCGAACGCTTTGCGCATCCGCTCATACACCGGCTCAAGCGGAACCGAGACGACATTGGTTTTGCCGAGTACCGGCATGAAATTCGTATCCCCTATCCAGCGGGGGACGATATGCATATGCAAATGTCCAGGTACTCCCGCGCCGGAACCACGACCCAGATTCATGCCAAGGTTCATAGACTGCGGTTTGAGTACCTTCTTTATCACCTTCACCGAAAGGCGGGTCAATTCGAAGAACTCGGCCGCCTCCTCAGCCGTCAGGCGCTCAACATGGCCGACATGCCGATTGGGGATCACCAGCGTATGCCCGGTGTTGTACGGAAATTTGTTGAGTATGACAAAGACGCGCTTCCCCCGATGCACGATCAGATTCTCGACCGAATCCTTCATGCGGAGTCGACGGCAGAATACGCACCCTTTCTCCTTTTTGGTCAGGACAAAGGCGGAGCGCCATGGGGCCCATAGGATATCATCTGTCATAGTGTTGGAAATATAGCGGAGTGAGGGTAGGTAAAAAAGCGAAATCGTGAAGTCTTTGCGCTATCTATTTGTCCGGTAAGCCTTTGCGGATTGTCCTCGAGAGCGATCCGTAAGCGTCCACATGCGGTGAGGCGCGCGACGGTCTAAAAGATTATGAGATAGGCGGTTAAGCCACTCATTCGACGCCGGTCGTGGACTCCCAGAATCTCAATTCAGATAACAAGTTCCGTGCGATCCCGAATTTCTCGGCCCTTACGGATGGGGAGTTGTCACGGGAGTCAAATTCATGAGTCCCCAGATCAACGCCGGAGGGATGGAGCCTTCCGCCAGCATCGTATCGAAAAATGTCCGCTCGGTGAAATTCGAACCATCACGAGCCTGTGCGGCTTCCATCAGCCGCTGGATCTCACGCTTCCCCATCAGGTAGGACATCTGGACAGTCGGCGTATGCGTGTATCGAAGTACCTCGCGCCGGATATACTCTTCCTGCGACTCGGTATTGATATCCAGCGTGCGGATCATCCAGTCGACGCAATCATCGTAGCTCCACTTACCAGTATGCAAGTTGACATCAGCTACTATCCTGGCCGCGCGGTAACGAATACCACCCAGCACGCCCAGCCACTGCGGCGGATTCTCCGCGCCGAACAACCCGGATTTGTACATCAACTCCTCGCTGAACAGCGCCCAGCCTTCGACCATCATGTTATTGCGCTGCCAGCGTCGAATCGGGCTTTCCGATCGAGCGGCTATCTGCATCTGCAGATGATGTCCCGGAAATGCTTCGTGCACGACCGAACCTTTGAATCCGCGACGGTGCACAAACCGATACCGGGCATCCAACTGGACCTGATCCATGCTGTCCGGCAACGGTCGCACGTAAAAATACCCGACTTGGTTGTTGTCAAATGGCCCCGCCGGCTGGTAGGCGATACCGGAGATCATGGTCCGCAACATCGGCGGTGTTTCGACCACTTTGCATGGCGCGATATCTTCGGGGATCCCGATGATATCATTCATTTCAAGAAATACCCTGACCTGCTCCACTTCCCATTGGTAGTAATCGAGGATATCGTCACGCGTGAACGTCGATGGGATAAAGACAGAGTCCTGCCCGGTCTGGTGGACCTTTTCGACCGTACTTTCGTACTCTTTGTACGTGCTGTCCGCCGCGGCCAGAAGATTTTCGCCAATCCTCAGCAGTGAATCTGCGCCGAAATTCAGGAACTGCTCATGCTGCAACAGATAATTGAAATTGCTCTCACCAATTGCGAATGACTTGTCATCCCCCAGCGGCACGGACTCCAGGAATCCCAGGAAGTTGTTCATGGAGATGAGCGCTTTATTGGCCACTGCCAGCATCGAATCCGATCTATCCGGAAATTGCACTACCAGGTCATTGACCACTTCACGATAGAACTCGATCCCCGCCTGCAGCGATTCCTTCGCCGCCTGTACGTACACCTTGGGCGGATGACTGATATTTGCCCGCGCGACATCAAACAACGCCGGCACTTGCTGCATGCGGCCAAGGATAGCCTTCAGTCGGGCGGGGGAGATCGCTTCGTCGGAAAGCGTCAGATAATAGATCCCGTTGATCGCTTCATCCGTATAGACAACCGGCGACTTCTTGTGCCACGCGATCTTGTCCAGATTCAGCAGCGCGACATCGACATTCGACTTTATCAACTGGTAGTCAACGCGCGTGTCGGCATCAAAGGTATTGTTCTTCAGTTTTCCCAAACGGCTCTCGAATTGCTTCAGCCGCGAGACCATCGCCTTGACCGATTTCGCGGAGTAGTCCGCCAGCTTCTGGTCGTACGCGTGGATCCCCATCTCCGTAGCGGTGACGGGATAAAATGACTGCAGTGAGGTCAGGATCTCCGCGCTCAATTCCGCGAATACCTGTGTCTGCGACCGTGACTTCTGCTTGGGAGCCGCCTGGGCAAGAATTGCCACGGCGCTCAAGGCTATGATGAACAGACTGATCTTTCGCATCGATCCTCCTCGGGTCAGGGTCGCGTCACGCGCGGGTGAACATCGCCACCGTCTCAATATGCATGGTGTGCGGAAACATATCGACCGGCGTAATCTTCGGTAGCGCATACCCCGCGTCCACCAGCTCTCTGGCGTCGCGAGCAAACGTCGCCGGGTTACATGAGATATATAGAATGCGCGGGGGAGCCAACTCTACTATTTTTTTCACCGCCTTCGGATGCATTCCTGCCCGGGGCGGGTCCAGAATGAATGCCGTGAACTCCCGCAGGTCCTCCGGCACACCCTTCAGGAAATCAACCACATTCGCTTCATAGAACGAGATGTTGCTGACCCCGTTCAACTCGGCATTCTCCTGCGCGGAACGAATCGCCGATGGCACCAACTCCACACCCACCACCCGCTGAACCTTGGGCGCGGCCAGGATGCCGATGGTTCCGGTTCCGCAATAGAGGTCGAGCAGTCGGTCATCGCCGCGTGGCTGCAGCATCTCAAACCCAGTCTTATAGAGCAGTTCAGCCTGCAACGAGTTGGTCTGGAAGAATGAGTTTGCCCGGATACGAAAACGTGAGCCCGAGATCTCCTCTTCGATATATCCCGGCCCGTAGAGAACTGTCTCTATCTCACCGGTCGCGATGTTCGATTTCGAACCATTCTGATTATGTATCAGCGTGGTCAGTTCGGGGAAGGATTCACGCAGCGATACTACCAACCGCTCCTGGTCAGGGAAACTCCCATAATTGGTGACGATATTGAGCATCGTCTGATTGGTCCGTTTCGCTTGCCGGATAACGACAAACCGTATGTACCCGGTGTGCGCGCGAACATCGTACACCGGGAGTCGATTCGCTTTGATATACTGGCGTATCCTATGGACCAGTCGATTCGATGTTTCTGATGTCTGGTGACATTCTTTCAGGTCGAATATCCGGTCAAAATGCCCCCGATCATGCAGACCCAGTGTGAAATCACCGCCGGGATCGACATGAAACGAAAACTCCATCTTGTTGCGATAGTTGAACACCTCGCGGGAGCCAACGCATGCCGAGACCTCGACCGCTTCCAATTTCCCCAGCCGCTGGATACAATCCACGACCTGTTTCCGCTTGAACGCCAGTTGCTGTTCGTACCCCAGATCCTGCCAGGTGCATCCGCCGCAGACGCTGAAATGTTCACAGCGCGCCGGTACCCGGATATCCGACCGCTTGAGGATCTCACGCAATCGCGCTTCGTTGTAGCGGGGTTTGGAACGGATGATCTCGGCGAGGATAGTCTCGCCGGGAAGACCGCCGTTGACAAAGGTTACTTTGCCGTCGAGATGGGCGACCGATTTGCCATCGAACGCCAGGTCGTTTATCTCGAGTTCAACCAGTTTATCGCTCACGATTCATCCTGATGTGAATGGCGTCCCTGACACAGGAGTTCGGCACGCGCGCACGCCTGATTCTCTATCTGGATCGTGCCATGCCCGATCCCAAACTCATCGTGCAATAGCGTATTGATCCGTCCAATCAGTTCCGGCCCGCGCTCATAATCCGCGTCATCAACACAAACATGGCAGGAGAGCGCGATCTCCTGTGACGATAGCGACCAGATATGCAGGTCATGGACATCGCGCACCAGCGGCACTGTCGAAATCGCCCGGTGGACCTCGTCAAAATCGATACTCCCCGGTACCGCCTCGAACAAAATCAGCACGGCTTCTTTTATTACCGAATACGACGACCAGAGGATCGCCAGCCCGATCAGGGCGGAGAGGATCGGGTCGATGATCACCCAATCGAACAGAATGATCACTATCGCCCCGGCGATGACGGCTATCGATGATATCGCGTCGTACGCCATGTGCAGATACGCGGTCTTCATGTTCAACGAAGTATGCCGTTCTCCGGCCAATAGCCAGACGGACAGCGCGTTCCCGACCAATCCTCCGATAGCGATCGTCAGAAACAGGCTCGGGTGAGTTAACTCCTGTGGATTGAGATAGCGTTCATACGCCTCTTTGAAGATAAAGACGGCTATGACCACCAGCGAAACCGCCGAGATAAGCGCGGTCATTACTTCGAGCCGTTTGTAACCGTAGGTTGAACGTTTGGTCGCGGGGAGAGCCGCCCCTTTTGCTCCCAACCAGGCGAGGATAAGTGCGGCGACATCGGAGAGATTATGCACCGCGTCTGCCAGCAACGCCAGATAGCCCGACATGATCCCCCCGATGAACTCTGCCAGCGTGATCCCGATGTTTAACAGGATCGTCCAGCCGAGCTTTTTCCCCGATGGGATGGGGTGGGAATGTGAATGCGTCCCGCTCATGGGGACAGTATAACGGATCGCGGGGGAGACTCTAAACGAAAAATGACCGGTCAGGCGCCGGTCTCGAGAGGCGGGGGGATGCGCTCGATCTTAAGCCTGATCACCCGATGATGCCTCTTGGCCAGCACAGTCAGCCGCGCGTCCGACATCTCGATCGTCTCATTCTTGGAGGGGACATGGCCAACCGACTCAATGAACAGGCCGGCCAGAGTGTCGGATTGGTCCTCAGGCAGATGCGTTCCGATCAACTCATTGACATCCCCCGGCCAGACCTCGCCATTGGCGTAGACGACCGACTCAGAGTGCTTGATCACCGGCTGGGCTTCTGAATCGTACTCGTCCTGTATCTCACCGACCAGTTCCTCGAGGATATCCTCTAGCGTGATTATTCCCGCGGTGCCGCCGTACTCATCGAGCACGATAGCCAGATGATTTTTGCCGGATTGGAACTCTCGAAGCAGACGCGTGACCTGCATCGAATCAGGGACAAAATATGGCTCGCGCATGATCGAGCGAAGATTGATCGCGTGGAGATCCCGTTTGTCGCGGATGAGATCTTTGACATACACCACGCCCACGATCTTATCGATGCTATCTTCATATATCGGGAACCGGCTGTAGCCGGTCTCGGCGAGCACCGCCAGCACTTTCTCCGGATCCGTATCAACCTCGATCGCGACCACATCCGGCCGCGGACGCATCGCCCGGCGGACAGTCGTATCCGTGAAATCAAAGACCGAACGGACAAACTCCTCTTCGGAGACTTCGAAGAATCCCTTCTTCCGTCCTTCAATGATCATGTGCTGGATCTCGTCTTCAGAGACGATCCCCTGCATGTCATCGGTCCTGATACCGAGCGCTCGAATGATCAGTTTCGCCAGGCCGGAAAGCGCGCGCGTAAAGACAAATGCCACCTTCATGAATAGGGTGACCGGTCCGGAGACCCAGCGCGCCCAGCGCTCGGGAAACGATAGTGCGATGTATTTCGGAACTAACTCTCCCAGTACTACAGAGAGGATGGTGATCGACACCACGACCGTCCCGACAGCTATAGGGGAGGCGAAGTCATGCAGGAACTCGTATGAGCTAGCGCCGAGGTATCGCTCCAGCGCCTCCACTACTGTCGCGCCGGAGAAAACGCCGACCAACGATCCGATCAATGTGATCCCGACCTGGATGGAAGCGAGAAACGTCTCAGGATTGCTGTGCAGCTTGAGCGCTGTATTGGCGCCCCATTTTCGCTGCTGCATCTTCTGGGTGAGACGGGTCTTCCGGCTGGCAATGACCGAAAACTCGGCTAGCGCAAAAAAACCGTTGGCGAGGATGAGCAGGATGATGGCACCCAGCTCAAAATAGAGATGGCCGTCCATACTAGACAGCCATCCTTAGACTTGGGGGATTTGAGTTTCCGTCAGACAAGTGACTATCCGGCATATCCCGTATATACAGAGTGCTGAGCCAGTTCACGCAACCGCTTGACCCGCTCTTCCATCGGGGGATGCGTCGAAAACAGGCTGAGCAAACCACGCCCCGAAAGCGGATTCACGATCATCAAGTTAGCGGTCGCGGGCTTGTCGTCAAGCTTCAATTGGACCGGCGAACGGTGCAGTTTCTCGAGCGCCGACGCCAGGCCATGATACTTGCCGGTGATACGACCACCCTCGGCGTCCGCCTTGTATTCGCGCTGTCGCGAAATGGCGGTCTGCAGAAGCATTGCCGCGATCGGGGCAACGATCGCCGCCACCAGCACTCCGATCATCCCGCCATTGCCGCCTTCATCGTCTGAACTACGTCCACCCATGCCGCCAAATATAGCGCCCCACTGGGCCATGTGGGCGATATAGCCGATCGCTCCAGCGAATGTGGCCGCGATGGTCCCGATCAACATGTCACGATTCTGAATGTGCGCGATCTCGTGGCCGATCACACCTTCAAGCTCGTCGTCGTTCAACATCGCCAAAATGCCTTCAGTCGCGGCGACTGCGGCATGCTCCGGGTTGCGTCCGGTGGCAAACGCGTTCGGCCCCTGTGAAGGGACGATATAGACCTTGGGCATCGGCAACATCGCCTTCTGCACCACTGATTTCACGATGCGATAGAGTCGCGGATGGTCAGCTTCGGTGACCTCCTTCGCACGGTACATCTTGAGCACCAGTTTGTCGGAAAACCAATACATGCCGAAATTCATGAGTGTGGCAAAGACCAGCGCGAAAAGCATCCCGGTGCTTCCGCCAAACATGTAGCCAAGCCACATGAAAAGCAGCATCAGAAAAACCATCAGCATGAATGTCTTCAGCGTGTTCATATTCCTATCCTTGTGTCGCTTCCTCTCGCCGGGGGTTATAATTGCCCGGCATGTACCCTATATAGCGGGGAGGGCATCCAAAAGTTTCCAAAATCGGACGCCCTCACGCCGTAAGCGACTAACTTCTTTTACCGCCGATGCTTACGACGGCTGGTCCGACCGAACTCTATCCCGTCGGTCGAATAATGGTCGATTGGCTTTGGCTCGCCTTCGCCAGAGGTCGACGGAGCCGGCTGACTCGCATGCGAATCATCAGACTCGTGCCGTTCGGCACGGTGAGCATGTCGTCCACGGCCATACATCACTTCGGGTTCTTCGGAAGCCTCACGCTCACCGTTCCCCATATCGTTTTCAGGACGGCTCGGCGTCTGATATTCCTCGCCCCGGTCGATGCCATTTGATTCTGATTCCGGCACCGGCTCAAAAACACGGGAGAGATCCGAAGGGGCGTCAAAGTCGCTACTCTCCGCCTCCACAGCGGCGGATTCCGGCGCCACCTGGGTGTCGTTTGAATCTTGGCGGTCATATCGACGCGGCCCTCTGCCACGGTCACGGCCACCATTGCGTCCCTGACGGTCGCGTCCACCACCGCGACGGTCCCGGTCACGACCACCACGTGGCCCACGGTCTCCGCGGTCGCCACGGTCAGTGCGTTCGGGCCGATCACCGCGATCTCTTACCTGAGTATCACTGGTCGGACGGTCTTCACTGACAACGGCAGAAGTTGTCTCTTCCGCCAATTCTGGAAGCTGAACTGCCTGCGATGGCGCTTCCGGATCAAACACATGAGCCGCCTTGCCGACGGCGAATGGCGAATCCTCTCGCTGAGAATCTCGCTGACCCTCGCGACGGAAGTCCCGACGACCCCGGTCACGATCCCCGCGCTCGTCGCGGTCACCGCGATTGCGATCATCCCGATCGCCGCGCGGACGGTCACCGCGGTCCCGGTCCGATCGGTCACGGTCGCGATTTCTGTCAAATCGTTGGTCGCGCCCACGTCCTCCACGATCCTGACCCATCGGCCGTTGGCCCGGACGGGAGGACATCATCTGACGGTCCCGCGGACGGGACGAATCATCTCTCTGACCCCTACTTTCCGGTACTTTCTGCCACCATTTGATAGCCAGAGGGAGCACTACGCCGCAATACAGCACGACGGCCAACACCAGGACTATCGGGTACCAGAGGGTAGAAAAGAGATCACTGAAGGATCCGTTCGCATACGAAACCAGCGCGCCCGCGACGAAGATCAAGGCGATCGGGGCAAGCACGAGCAGGAGTTCCGAGATGCGAAGCATCGCCCGCGTCAGGTCATCCAGCCACATTTGCAGTGTCCGTCCCCGCGTGCCAACCTCAGGCAGGACCAGCCCGATTATCAGGGCAAAAAGCACCCAGCCGAGGTAGGTGCCGTTGAGCACCGCACGCATCAAAGTCTCCGGCAACAACACGCCGAGATAATCTCCGCCAACACTAGTCTGGACCTGCAGGAGGTCACCGAAGAGGGCGGTAGTGAAACCGTGCTGGGGAATCGCCTGCGCGGCGATCAATCGGACCGGCACCACTCCGACCGCGATGAGCACGACGGCCGAGCTGACTGTAATGACGAATGCGCCGGCGGCCTTGCCGTCAAACCGGCGAATGTCCCCGTATCGCGCCAGGGCGAGGGGGAAACCGACGAGAACCAGGATAATGGCGACTAGCGCCAGGGCGTTGACGAAAAGCTTGCCGACGACTGCGGTCGCAAGCATGGCGTCGGGGATCACCGCGCCAAGCATCCCGCCCAGGAGTACGCCCACGAGGACTCCCAGCAGGATCAGGTTGATCTGTTTACCTGTCATTTAACACTACTCTGTTCGGTCCGGCTCGTTGAGTCTGACTCCAACCGCGTCTGAAGCCGAACCATGGTTAATACTGTACTGGATTGTGGGCCGCTTGAAGCGGCGCGAGATATTCCCGGTTGGAGTACCTGAGCTTCCCGGGATGAGCGGCGCAATGGCTGCCGGGGGAAGCGAGACTACAATTTCCAGTCTGCCTAACGGCGTTACAATCGGCATAACATTAGGTTGCGGCGAAGGTTCACGCAAGCGCTTTTTGACCGGCTGACTCCCCGGGCCTCTCAGCCAGACACGACCTGACTGGGACCGTTCGGCCGATTGTAACCGACCAATCCGGCCCTGTGACATGTTCTCCCAACCGCTTGTACCTGTCATGCTGTCCTCATGTAATTTGGTGGCCGGGCGAAAATCAATTAAAACTATACCAGGACTTGTTTTGGGCCACCTTTTTGCGTAATCAGGCAAGGATGCTCAAGCTACCAGACGCCCGCAGATTCTCCAACCGGTTGCTCTTTTATCATCTGCCGGTCTTAGCCTATGCGGCGGTAATCGCGCTTCTTTCGAGCATGCAGTATCTTGGCGGCCCAAAACTGGGGGATTGGGGGTTGGACAAGCTGATTCATTGTGTTGAGTACGGTATTCTGGCTTGGCTAATACTTCGGTCTTTGTCGGTGATCGAATCTGGCCTTAGCCGTACCAGAATCCTCATCATTGCCTTGGTGCTGGTTGCTGTGTACGCCGGATTGGATGAATATTTGCAATCTTTTGTCCCTGGCAGGGATTCGACACCCGCAGACTTTGCGGCCGACCTCGTCGGTGGATTGATCGTTGGAGCGGTTTGGCGCGCAAGAACTGAACATCCAACGCGCTCGTGATCGGTGTATCTTTTTTGGGCAACCTTGTTATAGTCTATTGACATATGCTTTCAAGCGGGTATATTTTGGACGGTCGACTGAAATTGGAAAAGGGTGCCACGTACTCCTTACGGTACCTCCTTTTCGCCTTCACATGGTCTAACAGCATTGACTCGTAGGAATATCTAACGGGTACTTGTGTGCATTGGTGCCTACCGTGACAGCACTCTTTGTCCGGCCGTGCCCCGTGCAAAACTACGGATCACTTACCTGAGAGGGAACCGAGCGCGTCGTCTCTCCGCCAACGCCGAGACGACTGCAAGCCTGGGGCGGAAATTACTACATGTCTCATACAGCTTCGACATCGATTCGAAACCTGTCATATAGGAGAAACACCATGAAGCGCACGTCACTTTTGATTGCGTTTTTGTGTGCGTTGCTGGTCGGCTTCGGCGCCGATCGGGCCCTTGCCCAGAATGGCATAGTCCAGTTGGACCATGTCAATGGTCTGGTCAGTGGAACGACCGTGGCGAACAGCACGCCACTCCGTTTTGTCATTCGTCTCAATAACGACTCAGGGAAGAAGTGCGACGTCGCCATGGGCTGGCGGTTGACTTCTCCTGATGGCGCTGTCTGGGACAGCACGACCATGGATTCGTGCGGCCCGTTCAACGTAGATGGAGAGAATCTTCTTCTCCTGCGTTTCAACCAGGTCGCTGCCTTCACTCGCTTTAGCACTGAAGGGCAGCCGCCGGACACCGTCGGTTTCCTCGGTGCAGGCAGCCCGACCTCCGCTTCACGGCAGTTGCCCATCGGCTACAATGACACCGCGTTCGCGGTGATCGCGTGGGTCTCCAATGATGCCAACGCCGGCAAGCATATCTGTATCGACTCTTCCTGGTGGGATCCAGGTGGTGTCTGGAAATGGGTGTACAATACCGGCGTCGGTGTTGCGGATATTTTCCCCGAATGGCGTGGAATGAGTGGCGAGGTTGGGGTTCCCGGCCAGGGTTTCTGCTTCCAGTTCGAGGGTGGCGCGGCTCCGATCGTACTCAATGCCGCTCCCGCTACGTTGATATTTAATGCTACAGAAGGTGGCGCTAATCCCGTCACCCAGCAGTTTAATATCACCGAGCAGACCGCCCAGGCGGTGGCTGTCTCTCTCTCCGGTTACGCGTCGTGGATTCAGCCGACTCCGACTTCCGGCACCACTCCGCAGCCTGTGTCAGTCGGCGTCAATATTGCCGGCCTGCTTCCGGGAACCTATACCGATACCATCGTCGTGACCGGTGTCAACTCCACCAACTCTCCGTTTGTAGTAGTGACACTGAACGTCGCCGCTCGCCCGAAGACTCTGGTCGTTGCCCCTGACACGCTGTTCTTCACCGTGCAGGAACAGGGATCGCTCCCGACCTTCCAGAACTTTGCGGTCTCCGAGATCGGCGCGGCCGTGATCCCGTTCACCGCGTCAGAAGTGACCGACTGGTTTACTCTGACGAATGCCGCCGGCAATACTCCGGCGAACGTGCGTGTTGATATTTCGTCATCGGCTCTTGCGCCCGGTGACTATTTCGGCACCGTAACCTTTACCTCGGCTGGCGCGACTAACTCGCCGCTGAACAAAACGGTGAAGCTTACCGTCACCGCGGCGCCCAAAACGCTGTCCGTGGTACCGACAGTTCTCAATTTTAACGCTATAGATGGCGGCGCCAATCCGGCCCCGCAGTCGGTAGCCGTAACTGAAATTGGCGGCTTCCCGATCGCCTTCACCGCGACTGAAACCGCCGGATGGATATCGCTGACCAACACCGACCTGAATACTCCAGGTGGGTTTGACGTCAATGTCGACATCACGGGTATTGGTGAGGGGACTTTCAGTGACACTATTCTGGTCGCTGCCGCGGGCGTGACCAACAGCCCGATCAAGGTCGCGATCAATTTGACTGTATCGCCGGCCGAACAGAAATTGCTCGACCTGCATCCGGACACGCTGTTCTTCTTCTCGACTGAGAATGGCAATGCTCCGGATCCAGAGATCATGACCATCCATCAGGTTGGTGGTGGTGCGCTGTCGTATCTTGCCTCCAGCGAAGCTCCCTGGATCTTCCTCTCGAAGAACGCAGGCACGACTCCGGACAGCCTGGTAGTATTGGCGAGTATTGCCGATATGCCGGCCGGCGTCTATCTCGATTCAATAAGAGTGGATGCGAACGAAGCGTCGAATTCACCTCAATTTGTGTATGTAAAGCTGGAACTCGCGCCATTCAACTGCCCGACTCTCGTGATCTCTGATACGTTCTATCAGGTCAATGGCGAGGTCGACCAGATGGTGATGCTATCCGACACGATCTCCTTGACCAGCAGTGGTCAGGATATGGTGTGGATGATCGCCAATCCGTCGAGCGCGTTTACAATCGTACCGATGCTTGGCGCGACTCCGGATCAATTTGTCTTCAGTTACATGGCGACCAAGAGCGAGCCCGGCACCTATACCGACTGCTTTACTGTCATCAGTGGCATTTCGGTCCCCGAAGGCGAGACTCAGGGTCACCTGATCTGCTCGACCGCGGTCTCTGTCTGTGTGCAATTGACTGTCGTCGGGCCGCAGTGCGCCCAGCTGTTGACGAGCGATACGCTCTTCCAGTTCAATGCGCTGGAGGGTGAGCCGCCGACACCGGCCTCGCGGACTATCACTATCTTTACCTCTGATTCAAGCAATGTACCGGTTATCGTGTCGCGTCCGATGGATGCCGACTGGACCGATCTGATTGATGAAGTCGGTGATACTGTGTCCACCGTCTCCGGTACGACACCGTTGACCGTAACAATGGTCACTCGCTCCACCGGTCTTGCTCCAGGCGGTTACAACGCAACCTGCATTATCACCTCTCCTGACGAGAGCGTGTGCACTCCGCGTGCGAAGACCTTCACTATCCACTTGAACGTCACTCGTGATCAGAACTCGCTCGAGGATTCTGTCATGGTGGCGACCTCCACCGGTACTCCGGGCGGCAAGTCGACAGTTGAAGTGTATCTCGCCAATATCTGCGACGTGTATCAGGGTTCGTTCCAACTGCTCTATTCGGACCAGTACTTGGATCTGGATTCAGTCTCCTTTGTCGGTTCGCGTCTCCCTGAGAACATGTTCAAGATGATCCAGCCGGATTCCGGCAGCGTGACCATCAGTTATGAAGCCCTTTTTGAGGGTTCAGAACTTCCGTCAGGCTCTGGATTGATGGCGACCCTGTTCTTTGGTATCAGCCCGATGACTCCGCTTGGTTCAACCCAGAATATCACGCTGGGCGGCGTCAATACGATGACCCGCAACTGCGATGGTGCTGAGGTTGTTTTCCCGTCATTTGTTGGCGGTGGTATCGTCGTCGATGAGATCCTCACCGACACCATCTGCGGTTATGTGACCGATGAAGAAGGCATGTCGATCGAGGGCGCGGTTGTTCAGCTCTGGGAGAACTGGCCGTATGGCAGCCCCGTAGCGACCACCACGACCAATGAGAACGGCGCGTTCTTCTTTGGCGGGCCGCATCCGAATCCGTACGATGTGTACGCGTTCGCCGACGGTTACTATCCGAACTGGAAGCTGGATAACTACGGCACCCAGTGCGGTACGATCAAACTGCGCAAACTGCAGGAGCTTATTCCAGTCGACCGCTGGGTTGACTACTATTGTGGCTTCGCCACGCTTGATGATTCGATAGCTCTTCCGATCGGAACGGTCGTTGAAGTGAAGGATGCCGATGGTACGCTGGCTGGTCGCCAGATCGTCACCGAACCGGGCGTCATCCGCTTCATGCCGGTTTATCGTGATTCTGCCGGCTCGGCCATCGATGAAGGCGCTGAGACCGGTGATATGCTCTGGTTCTACGTGAACGGCATGATCGCCGAAACCTCGCCGTCCGAGGTCATCTATCCTGCCGACTACGCGCAGATCGAGGTCTGCGTCAACGGTTCGCTCCGTGGCGGCAAGGTCTGCCAGTTGATGGAAGGCTGGAACCTCGTTTCCTGGAATGTCGACACGCCGGTTGATTCCATCAACGCGGTACTCGGCGAGATCATGGATTGCGTCGAAGTCGTCCTTGGTTTCGAGGGCGGCGGTTTGACCTACGATCCGGAACTTGAGCAGTTCTCAACTCTCTGGTACACGGATCATCTCTCCGGTTACTGGATCAAAGTGAAGACTGGTTGCTCGCCTGAATTGCGGCTGGCCGGTTCAGTGGTCCCCGCGAACACTCCGATCCCGGTCTATCGCGGATGGAACCTTGTCAGTTATCTGCCAGAAGTTACCCTGACTCCGCTTGACGCTCTCAACAGCGTTAACGGAAACCTGTTGATCGCCTACGGATATGACAATGGTATCCAGGTCTATCAGCCGGGTATGGGCAACTTCAACACGCTTGAAGAGATGATGAGCTGCCAGGGATACTGGCTCAAGGTCTCCACCGACGATCTCCTGATCTATCCGGGTGGCGACATGGTGCCGACAATCGCGAGAGAAATGCCGCACGCGGCGGCGGCTCGCATGACCGCGGCCACCGATGTCAGCTCGACCATTGCGTGGGTAAACCTCTACTCGCGTGACCTGACGGTCAATGGCCGCATGGTCAAGTCTGGTTCGACCATCGATGCGATCAGCCCGAATGGAACCAAGATCGGTTCGTTCAGAGTACAGCGTGACGGACAGTTCGGCTTCATGCCGGTCTACTCCGACGCCGGACTCAATGAGACGGTGACCGGCCTCAAGCCCGGTGACAAGTTCTCGCTCCGTGTCGACGGCGTGGAAGTGAACGAAACGATCACCTGGACGACGACCGGCGACCGTATCGAACTGGCTCGCTTGACGACCTCCGCGGGTGGTACGCTTCCGGGTAGCTTCTCTCTGAAGCAGAACTATCCGAATCCGTTCAACCCGAGCACGACCATCTCGTTCAGCCTCCCGAGCCAGGGGATGGCCAGAATAGAGATATATAACGTTCTTGGTAAGCTGGTGGCGGTGCCGTTCAACGGTTCGGCCGAAGCCGGTGAGCATCAGGTCGTTTGGGACGGTAAGAATGAAACTGGCGAAGCTGTCGCTTCGGGTGTATACTTCTACCGCCTGACTGCCGATAACTATACTGATACCAAGAAGATGATGCTGTTGAAGTAAGCATTGTCGCTGAAGACGTTCCGGTCGGCCTCTCAGGCCGACCGGACACTAACTGGCGGTGAAGAAGTGAAAAGACGTATTGCGTTACATCTGACTGTTCTCCTGGCACTGACGATGCTGGCTTCGCTGGCATCGGCTCAGCCGTATCCTGGTCCGAGTTTCACGAACTACTACAGTTCGGCGACCCTGTTTAACGGCGTGCCGGTTCCGGTCGGATCGATCATTCGTGCCTATGATCCCAATGGCGTGCTTTCGGGGGTCGATACCGTTGGTGTCGGACCGACTGCCCCTGCCGGATTCTTTGGATTCATGAATGTGTACGGTGACCAGCCTGAAACACCGGGACTCGATGAAGGCGCCGTGAATGGTGATGCCATCAACTTTACCATCAATGGCCGGACTGCAACTGTGGTTAGCGGCGACGCGACTTTCACCGATCAGGCGCAGAAGGAACTGACCCTGTCAGCTTCCATGACCGTGACCATGACCGTGATCGAGGTGCCGCAGGATATCGCGGCCTCGTTCAATCGAAATGTCCGGTTCACTGTCAAAGTGCGCAATGACGGCGACGGTGAGGATTTCTATCATATCTCGACCAGTCACAGCGATACCGCTTTCCATACGATCGCTTTGGATTCGTTCGTGTACGCCGATCCCGGTGATACGGTGTCGGTCGATTTTGATGTGCATACCCCGTTTTTTACTTCGACCGGCGATACCGTTAATGTGATCTCGTTCACGGTGAATTCGGGTATCGATGAGACTCAGAGCTATTCCGACAATGTCAGTCTCTACTTTTCGATCACCGATGTACCGGATGGTGGTGGCAATTTGCCGCGTGGCTTCGCACTGAACCAGAACTATCCAAACCCGTTCAACCCGACCACGACGATCTCATTCTCGTTGCCGCGGTCGAGCGATGTGCGAATCGACATCATCGACATTCTTGGCCGGACAGTGGACAGCCGTGAACTGGGGAACCAGTCCGCCGGTGACCATGTGTTCGAGTACGACGGTTCATCGCTGTCGTCAGGAGTCTACTTCTACCGACTCGTGACCGACTACGCGCAGCAATCGAAGAAGATGTTGCTGGTCAAGTAGTGAACAACAGTGACAAGTACAAAGCCCCGAAGCGATTCGGGGCTTTTTTTGTCGCGAAAATGGGGTCGGCGACTCCAAGAAAAACTGTTGCCCGACTTCGAAAAGGCCGATATTATGGACACTGCTGATAACCGCAGTATCAAGGGAACATTGTGCCACTACGCCTGAAAGTCGCCGGAAAAACCGACAAAGGACTGGTCCGACCGGGGAATGAAGACCATCTCCATATCGACCTCCGGAATAATGTTTTTGCCATTTGCGACGGCATGGGGGGAGCCCAGGCCGGTGAAGTTGCCTCGTTCCTCGCCGGAGAGGTACTGCATCGCTCGTTCAACCAGTTCTCCGAACCATTGCTTAACGATCCCGGGCTCAATTTCGACGCGCCCATTCCGGCGACCGGAGGATTGCTTCTGCGGGCTATCCGACTCGCCAATCGGGCTATCTATCGCAAATCATCCGCGGATTCAACTTTGGCGGGAATGGGGACAACTATAGTCGCTCTGGCCTTCGAATCCGACCATATGACAGTTGCCCATGTTGGCGACAGCCGCGCGTATCGACTCGAATCCAAAGTACTGGTGCCGCTCACCTCGGACCATTCCTGGCTCAACGAGATCCAAAAATCTCAGCAGATCACGATTGAAGAAGCCAGCACCATCGTCGGCAAAAACATCATCACCCGCGCGCTGGGAGTGAGGGAGTGGGTGGAGGTCGACTATAGTGCTTTCAAAGTCAAGCCGGGTGAGATCTTCATACTTTGTTCCGATGGCCTTTGCGGCTATTCTGATGACGACGAGATCCATAAAGTCGCGGTCAAGTATCGCGAAAACGTTGACGATATTGTAGATAACCTGGTTCGATTGGCGTTGGATCGTGGTGCGCCCGATAACGTCACCGTCATCGCTGTCCAAGTCCTTGAAGTGGCCTCGACTGGACTCCCGGCGACCGCAACCGCCACCCTGGCTCAGGAGCCGGACAATGCCTTAGCCGCGGCTGACCGTTGGCTCGATAAGTTTGACGCGACGCCGCTGCCGAGTGCTGAGCATGAGGTTAAGCCGAAAAAGGCCCTCCTGCTCGGAATGTTCGCCCTCTTTGCCGTTATCTCCGTGCTGATCATCGTCTTCGGCCAAGGGAAATGACCCCGAAAATCGGTTGACAACCCAACCTCTTGTTTGCTAAGTTGGTCCGTCCAACGACACAAACATGCGCCCGTAGCTCAACTGGATAGAGCGTCTGGCTACGGACCAGAAGGTTTCGGGTTCAAATCCTGACGGGCGTATTTTTAATCTCCACTTGGGAGGGTGTCGGTATGGATCAGCAGTCTTTCGCCCCATCACAACGATTTCTCGATCTCAAGCCCCTTGGCTCCCTAACTAGTTTGGTTATTCTGGCCCTGATTGTTTGCTCGGTCCTCTCGGTTCTGCAGGGTCTAAATATCGTATCGGAGATAGAGCTGCTCCATCGAATCCAGTCTGGAGGCGAAGTAACTGAGGTCGAGGCAGTCAAGATCGAAGAGAGGATTCAGCAACTGGTCTGGCTGCAGCTTGGCGCTTTCCTGGTCAGTGGAATATTCTTCATTACATGGTTCCATCGCGCGTATACCAACGTCGCTCAGTGGTCTCCGAACGGCACAGAGTATTCGACGAAATGGGCAGTCATTGGATGGCTTATACCGATTCTCCACGCGGTGCGTCCATATCAGATCGCAAAAGAGATCTGGACCAAATGTACTGTCCGTCAGGCCACCAATGTCGTCGCGGTGGCAGCGCCGTCCGGCACCAGCCTCATTGGTTATTGGTGGGGTTCGGCGCTCCTCATGGGAGCGTTGGATCGAATTGGCTATCAATGGTCGCGACATGCCGACTCGATCGATCAGGCTGTTGTTGCCGGCTACATCATTGTCGCATCCGAAGCAATGACCGTCATCGCCGCTTTCATCGCCATGTCGTTCGTCCGCGAACTTTCCGCCCGACACGAACGCGCTCTCAGATCATATCAAACGCCCGTTGCCTACTCCGGCGTCCTGGAACCTCGAACCTGGTAGGACTAGACATGCACAAGGAGTCCCCATGACCGCCACCGGATTATTCAGAAAAGTCGATACCGTCATCCTGCGCGTCGCCGATCTCAACGCCGCCCGCGAATGGTATCGTGAGAAACTGGGGGTTCGTGAACACTTTCGTGACCAGAAGGAGAACCTGGCGATAGTGACCGTCGGTGGCGACACATCGCTCACCCTCTGGCAACTGAAACCTGGTGAAGAACCGGTCAGGGCAACCCGCACAGGCTCGTTCCCGATCCTTATGTCCGATGATGTCCGCAAAGCGCATCGCACTTTGAGTGAGCGCGGAGTCAGAGTCGATCCCGTCCAATCCGGTGGTTCGGTTCTCTGGTTCGCATTCTATGATCTCGATGGCAACCGCATTGAAGTGTGCGAAGTCTTTGCATAGCAAATGCAGCCACTCCCAAAATCAAAAAGCCCGGCTCTCGCCGGGCTTTTCTTGTTTCACGATTCTCGTAATGTGCTATTTCAGCAGCATCATCTTGCGCGTTTGAATCTGATCGCCCGTTACCAGACGATAGAAGTAGACACCCGATGAGACCGGCTCACCGCCATCAGTAGTGGAATTCCAAACCACCGAATGACGACCAGCGCCGAGTGATCCATTCAACAGCGTCGCCACTTTGGCGCCGAGGATATTGTATACTTCCAGCGTCACTTCGCCTGAGGTCGGCAGGCTGAACTCGATCGTGGTGCTTGGATTGAACGGGTTCGGGTAATTCTGCTCGAGCGTGAACTCCTCAGGCAGTGAATTACCGGCTACTGAAGACTCGCCCGATGTACCGCTTCCCGCTACCGCCGCCGCATTGCCGCGGAAAATGATCTCGTCTATGTAGACATCATCATTATTGTCGCTGGCATCGCACATAAAGCGCAGGCGCGCGTTGGTCGGGAAGGTATACGACGCGCGAGATAACGTCACCACTACATGATAGTAGGTGTTGTTCGCGTAGGTCGTACCAAAGACAAAATTGGCGACTGTCAACCAACTGGTACCATTGTAGTACTGGAGCCAGAAATTCTCTCCAGACTCCATACTCACGCCCTTAAACCAGAAGTCAACCTCCAGCGTTTGGTAGGCTGTGACATTCTTTGTGGTCGTATGATAGAAGGACGACGCCGTTCCGCTGTTGTCCTGAATGTCCGCGGAATACGATCCCTGATGCGAATTCGCCGTGCTATTGGCACGAGCCATGTCAGCGCCGCCATCGGTGTACGACCCCATGCCGGTCTCGAAATTATCCGACGTGATAGTCACCCAACTCGCCGTGCTGACGGTGATGTAGTTCGTCTTGACCTCTTGATCAGAACCACACGAGTTGGTCGCGGTCAGGGTCACCGTGTAAGTCCCTGGTGTCGTGTAGGAGTAAGACGGGCTGGTTGCGGTCGACGTACCGCCATCGCCGAAATTCCAGCTATACGAAGTCGGATTGCCGGTCGACTGATTTGTGAACGTCACCGCCAGCGGAGCGGAGCCCGAGGTCGGCGTGCCGGTGAACGCGGCAACTGGAACCGCAGACACGGTCACATAGTTGGTGCGCGTCAACGTGTTCTGGCACGTGCCATTGCCGACTGTCAGGGTCACTGTATAGGTCCCCGCGGCGGCGTAGCTGTGCGACGGATTCTGTGCGGTCGAGGTCCCACCATCGCCAAACGTCCAGCTCCATGAGGTCGGGCTACCGGTGGAGGCATCGGTGAAGCTGACATTCAACGGAGCGCAACCCGTGAGTGGCGTCCCCGTGAAATTGGCGGTCACCGCGCACGGCGTGCCGGTATTGACCGCACGGAAAGCATTCACGCGACCGGCGCCGAGGCGACCGGCATACGACGAATTGCAGGCCAGCGTGCTGATCGTGTCAGCCGAGGCAAACAACTGCGTCTTGACCTGCGCCGCGGTCCAGGTCGGATTCTTCGACCAGATCAACGCCGCTACCGAGGCGGACAGCGGAGTCGCCATCGAAGTACCATCCAGTGTCGCGATATAATCATTCGCGGCATCAGCGTGATAGTGATAGCTGCTCAGAATCCCGGTGCCGGGAGCGGAGATATCAACCCACGTACCGTAAGTCGAGAAGTCAGCTTTGCAACCATTGGTATCCAATGCCGCGACACTGACGATATCGGTGCGACCGCACATATAGTCGGCCGTCTGTGTGCCATCATTGCCGGCGGCCTTGAAGATGATACCGCCACGATTCAGGAAGGTATCGATCGCCGCGGCGAGACCGCTGGTGTTCGAGGAACCCCAGGAGCAGGACGCGATCTTGGCGCCATTGCGTGCCGCATAGTAAAACGCCGAGGCGGCGAAATCCATACGCACATAACCGACTTCCTGACCAAGGTAGGAGCCGGAATAACCGATGCGAAGCGCCATCACCTTCACGCCGTTGCCGGTCGGGGTGTTGGTGCCGGAGCCCCAGCCGCCCGAGGGCGACGCTGTGGCGTAGCCGTTATTGTTCATCGCGCCGACATTCCCGGCACAGTGCGTGCCGTGACCGTTGAAGTCACGCGGGTCATTATCGGCGGTTGTGCAGTCTTCACCGGACCAGCAACCGCTGGTAATGCCGGTGACAAAGTCGTAGCCAACCCAATCATCAACATAACCGTTACCGTCGTCATCCACGCCGGCGGAGCCGTTCTTTTCGGTCCAGTTGATCCACATATTGCCGTCAGCGCCGGTTGGATTGGTCGACGACGCGCCGGAACCACCGAGATCCTTGTGATAGTACCGGACGCCGGTATCAAGGATCGCAACGATGATATTCGTTTTGCCCGTCTCTACATCCCAGGCCTCTGGGGCATCCATATCCTGATCGTTGGCGCGATTCAGGTGCCACTGGCTCGAGTAGCTCCCGTCATTGGGTGTGGCCATGACAGTGTGAATGGCGATCGGCTCGACCGACTCGATCATTGGTAGCGCGCGGAACGCTTCCATGGCGGCCTGCAGGTCGCCGGACTCGATCTTCGCGACATAATAGCGGCTGAACTCGGCTCCATACGGGTCGGTGTCAGCGCCGGGAAATTGCGCGCGAAGGCCGGAAACTGCGTAGGCGGCCGAAACCGCGTCAAATTCCGATACGCCCAGTGAGACAGTCCCCTGTGAGGAACGGCGGAGTGTCATCGTGCCTGCGTTCGGTTTGAATTTCAGAATGAATTCGTTCGGGACATATCCCACAAACGAGGGGATCTCGAGTGTGCGATTGACTTTGATCTCTGCCGGCTGCTCTGCCAGGATCGAACCCGCGACAAGCAACAGGGCAAGGGCGAGGAGACTTGCCAATTTCATCATTCTTCCTCCGGTAAAGGGTAGAGAGAAAACGACAGTTAGTTACTCTTGGATCGAGAAAATCAATGTGTTGTGAACTTCAGTTCGACGAGAACTTCACCCCCCTTCCATGGCGATGTCACCGAGCAGACCAGTATTCATGATACAAAGGTGCCGAACATGCCGCGACTTGGGTTCGTTCATTTGTTATGACTGTGTTCTGTCTTGAGAATCGTGACGATGGCGGAAGTTATGACGCGCACGGCCTGCGGCGCAAGAAAAAATGTTCGACTGGATCGGTCTTCAGTGATCTTTTTTCGTGCGAAATTCACTCACAAAACAGGCGCATGTGAAGGTTGGCACATGCGCCTGAAACAATTGATGACGAGCCGCTATGCGAGCGGTTGAATCTCAACTCGTTAGCTTGGCCAGACGCGCTTTCGCGTCTTTTATCTCCTTGATCTGTATATCAGCATTCCCCCAAAACTTAAGCATTTCACTATAGTTTTTCACCGCCTCGGTTCTGTTACCCAACCCTTCATATCCCATTCCGATGTAATACAGAGCCATCGGATAACCCAGTCCGCCTGAACTTTCTTCCTCACCGGAAACGAATCGCTTGAGGATATCGATTCCCTCCTGATACGCTCCCCGCTTTATCAGGATATACGCAAGCTCTCTGTCATTTCCGCTTGAGCCTTGCTGTTGCGTTTTGATCAAATCGCGATATCCTTCAACCAGTCGCGTGCTGTCCAAAGTCGCAAGTCCCTCGAAGATCTTCTCAAGTCCGTCTGTAATGCCCCACAACTCAGAGGGAATACGCGCCTTGAAATTCGCGATATCCTCCTTGAACATCTTGCGCGCCAGGTCGGCTTTGGTGTGATCATGGTCGACCAGGACAAGCGCGTAATTGCTGAACATGTTTGCGGTTCTATATTTGTAGGCCTGTTCGTACAGCGCCATCCCCTTGTCGTCCATCTCAAACTGCAGGTAGCCGCGGGCCGCTGTTTGCAGCGTGTTGGAGAGAATACCGCTGTCACCGAGCTGCTCGGCTACGTCAACCATATCGTCGTATTTCAGAAGAGCATCCTTGAACTTCCCCTGCCACATTGAAAGCCCGGCCATCTGCTCGTAGTAGTCGACCATGTCATACAGATTGCCGGGATCAAGCAGTTTGTACTTCTCTGTCAATTCGGTCGCCCGAGTGAAATCACGGCGGTAGATGGCGAGCCGGATCAGTGTGGCCAATGCCCCGCGATTTTTCGGGTACCGGGCAAAAACTGTTTCGAATTCTCTTTCGGCGAGATCCCGCTTACCTTGCCTCAAATAAGTCGTCGCCAACAGAGAATACGGATTGGGGGAATCCGGATGTTCCTTTTTGACCTTCTCGGCCAGCCGGATCGCGTCATCGAACTTGTCGAAATTGATGTATATCTCCGCCCTGAATTCCTGTGGAAGCTGATAGGTCGGGTTGATCGCCACCGCCGAATCGAATTGCGCGAAGGCCGCGGTCGTATCCTTCGTGAACTCGTATATCAGAATGCCGTAGATCGTCCTGGCTTCGATGTCATCCGGGTAGTTGCTGACCAATGTCCGCATCTTCGCGAAAGCATCATCGAACTTCTTATTCATCCAGATATCGGCGTACACATCGAGCAGGCTCTTCTCGCGGACAGGCAATTTTGCCTTGTACTGAAGGGCCTTCGCGATGTACTGCGCCGCCTTCTGCGGTCGACTCTGGAATGCATTCAACATTCCCAGCCGCATATAGGGAAGAGCAAATGTCGAATCGATCGTCAGTGCTCGTTCAAAACTGGTTTCTGCCTCTTCGTTGAGTCCCTTGAGGAAATTCTCCAGCCCAAGCACGTAATGCTTGTACGCCTCGGGCGACGCGGAGGTAAGGGCGCGTATATCCTGTTCTCCGCTCGGCGTGGTTGCGAGATTCATCGATGCGGCGATCTTATCCGTCAGGCTGTCCACCAGCACGAACGGATCTTCGCCGACCACTTTTTCTCCCATTAACACGCGTCCGCTCGATGCTTCCTCCAGTCGGGCGTCGATACGTATCTGCTTCCCAACTTTGAAAAGCGTTCCGGTCAGCACGTTAGTTGCCCCAAGTTTAGCGGCTATCTCCCGGCTGACATCGCTGGACAACTCGTCACCCTCACTCTTGCTTGTCTCCAGCATATCCAGGATGCGTTGACGGCTGATGAGATTCATCTGCTGATTCTGCGCCAGGTCGGTCAGGAGCATTTCAGGAAGTCCTGATTCCATCCAGTCGAACTCAGGATCACCAGTCTTGTTTTGGAACTCGAGGATCGCCAGGCTGTTTGGTTTCGCCTGAACGTTGCTTGAGTCGCCGCCCGAGAAGAATATCTTCCAGACTAGTGCCACCACCGCGATCGCGATCACGGCGGTTTTCCAGTCCAGTATCCAGGTCTTGCTTGCTTTGACATTGGGCGCAGGTTGAATTCCGGAGACCGATATGGAATCCGAAGTTCCACTTTCGTAGAGTCTGCGCAGGTTGCGCAGATCGACCACCAGATCGCGCGTATCCTGATATCGGTCGTTGGGATCCTTCTGCAGGCACTTGTCAACAATGCGCTCAAGTTCCTGCGGGATCATCTCATTTCGCATCCGAATGGAATCGTGCCGCGCCTCGAGTATCTTGGCGAGTGTCGAGACTTCGGTCGGTCCAGTGAACGGGAACTCGCCAGTCGCCATGCGGTACAAGAGCACTCCAAACGAGAAGATATCCGAGCGAATGTCCACCGCTTCGCCGCGGATCTGTTCCGGCGACATATAGGAGACGGTCCCGACAATCTTTCCGGCACGCGTCAATTCTTTGGAGACGGTTTTGGTCGAGTCCCCTTCCGAGAACTTGACCGGCTGCACCGGTTTGGCCAGACCGAAATCGAGGATCTTCGGCTGATCGTCCTCGTCGACCATGATATTGTCCGCTTTGATATCGCGATGGACAACATTGATCTTATGCGCGGCGGCCAATCCGGCCGCAATCTTTTCAGCCAGCTTGACGACGGTCGCCATGTCGGACGACCTCATTTTCATGTAATCCGAGAGCGATTTTCCCCGGATGTATTCCATCACGATATATGTCACTTCGCTGCCGGACGCGTCCTGCGTGGTGTTGATATCATAGATCGCCATCACGTTGGGGTGCGAAACCTGTGCCGCGGTCTTGGCCTCACGCTCAAAACGCGCCAGGCGGTCATCATCGTCCCCCGGTTTGAACGGCAGGATCTTGAGGGCGACCTCGCGATGCAGTTTCTGGTCCTCCGCGAGATAGACCTGTCCCATTCCTCCTTCGCCGAGGAGCCGTATGATCTTGAAATGGGCGAAACTCTGGCCTTGCTCAAGCATGGTCATTTCCTTCTGACGAGCAGCATCGTTATATCATCCGAACGGGGGCCATCCCCGACATATGCCTCGATATCTTCGGTCAACCGACGCGCGATGGTGTCGATCGATTCACTACGATTGGAGACCACCAGCTTTTCCATCCGCTGGTCGGTGTACGGCTCATCGCCGCGCATTGCCTCGGTCACGCCATCGCTGAATACAAAAATGAACTCCCCGGAAGATAACTTCACCGAGGACTCCTGCCAGGTTGAAAAATCAAACGCGCCGATCATCGTGCCGGATGGCTGCAAGTACTCCAGCGAGCCATCGTTCCGCACCACCAGTGGCGGATTGTGCCCTGCGTTCACAAACGACACGCTGTCGTTGTCCGGCGACAGTAGTCCCACGAATAGCGTCGCGAAATCCTCCGGCGCGCTGTACTTGTGCAACTGGGTCGAGACTGACTTGACGGCCTTTTCTAAGGTAAACGTCGGATCGTTGTAGAAGATGCGGAATGACGCCAGGATATTTGACATCAACAGCGCGGCGCCGAGTCCTTTACCGGATACGTCCGCGACCAGGAAAACCAGCCGGCCATCCGGAAGGAGCGCGACATCGTAGAGGTCACCGCCGACCAGTCGGGATTGACGCTGAAAGGCGTGTACATCAAATCCGGCGATCCGCGGGGGGATCTTGATCAACAGGTTGTTCTGTATCGAGGATGCCCGATGCAGTTCCGCGTCGATCAGTTGCTTCTCCTGTCGCGCCTGTAAGAGTTGATAGTTCATCAAACGAGCCGCGATGATATTGCCGAATGTCGCGAGAAGTCGCAGATACTCGTCGCTATACCGATGCAATGGATTGGTGGTATCAACATACAGGATGCCCAGCACCCTGTCCTCATCCATCATCGGGACCGCCATCGCCGATTTCATCGCCGACATGATAACCGATTGTTGCGACGCGAACCGGGGGTCACTAGTTGGGTCACCGATCAAGATCGCGCTCTTATTGGTCAGTATCTCCCGCACGATCGTGCGGGACAACGTAAATGTCCCCAGGTCACGCCCATTCGGCAGGAGCGTCGCGGCCGCATAGATCTCATTCTGGTCCGAGGAGGTGAAGAGCACCGCCAGTCTTTCTGACGGGATCACTTTGGCGACCAGACCGAGGGCGCGGCGAAGCATCTCCTCCTGTGGCTCCGGGAGAACCAGCGTTTTCGCCATATCGAACAGCGTCGGCAGCAGTTCCGGGAGGTCGGTCACACGCGCCGGGAGCGGTTTCAGCGCCTCATTCATGGAGAGGAATACTGAATGTTCAGCGATATTCTCAGGAAGAATAGCTCGTGGGAAACTGGTCGAATCGTTGACCGGGGTATTCCCCGAAGTCAGCCGGAATTGTGCCTGTCCGAATGTGAGATGATCCCCCGCCTTAACTGGAATTCGCCCGGTCAACTTTTTTCCGTTCACCAACGTGCCGTTACGGCTCTCCAGGTCGGTCAAATGAATGGTGAGCCCGTCCGGGCCGACCTCAAACTCAGCATGTTTGCGAGACACGGTCTTGTCCGGCACAACCAGATCCGCCTCCGAACTGCGCCCGATGACGTACTTCCCGGTCGCCAGCATCCATGAATAATATTGACTCCCATCGGAGCCGATCAGTTGGATCACGTATTGATTCCTTTTTGGGTGGTAGTGGCATGGTGCCCACCTTCAAGGCCGCGGAATGGCTACCATAAGGGCAGGACCAGCTACTGGATGACCAAGTTAACTGAAAGGTAGCTAAAGAGAAAGAGGAAAACGCACGGCAATTATTCGGGACAGGGGGGAGTAAAAAGACACCCGACAACCAAACTCGCCATGGCTGCCGGGTGGTTTAACCCTCTGTTGCACATGAGGGCATGTCTTTCGTCCCCCGTCTGTACTGTCCCGTCCCAGGGAGTGTGGCTCCCTGCCTCTACGGGTGAAATGCGGCAAGGAATGGGACACACCGCATGTTCACGCACGTTCGGTAACTACTTACATACAATAATAATGCCAACTCTTTAGTCCATTATAACTAAAGTAAGTATATGTCGATTAGATTGTTGAAAGAGACCAAGTTTACCACGATTAGCTGTTAGGTCATAATGACCCGAAATTAGCCAAAGTGAATCGAGTAGATTTAACCTAATGTGATGCCAAGTGATTCTATCTGCTTCCGGAAGTTCGCTGGATCCTTCCCGAACTCCCGCGCTACCTTACTGACATTCCACGCATGCCTGTCGAGCGCTTTGACGATCAGGATCCGCTTAAAATCTTTCACCTGCTCGTCGAAATCAGTCTGGTTTGGAATGAACAGCTCCGAGCGTTCCAACTTCCGTTCCACATCCTGCCGCGAAATGAAATAGGAGGGAGTGGATGAGATCAGAGCCTTCAGAGTCTCAAACAGATCCCGCACATTCCCTTTCCAGTCATGCTCGATCAGGAGGTCGCGCGCCCCCTGATCGTAATACTTGATATCGATCCCCTTCTTTTCACAGAACATCGCCGTGAAGTAGTCGATCAACTCAGGAATATCCTCCCGACGTTCGCGCAGCGGCGGCATCATAATGACCACGCTCCGAATGCGATAGAAGAGGTCGCTCCGAAACCGCCCCTGAGCGACCATCTGGTCCAGGTTCGCGTTGGTCGCGCAGATCACGCGAACATCCACTTCTATCTCCTCCATCGATCCCAGACGCGTGATTTTCTGATCTTCGAGCACGCGCAACAATTTCACCTGCGTATTCAGATCCAGCTCACCGATCTCATCCAGGAAGACCGTCCCATTGTTCGCGGTCTCCAACAATCCTTCACGATCGGTCAGCGCGCCGGTAAATGCTCCACGCACATGCCCGAACAGTTCATCCTCGACCAGGTCAGGAGGTTTGTGACCGCAGGTGAAAGGGACCAGCGGTTGTCCGGCCCGCGAACTCAGGCGATGCAGCGCTTTGGCTACCAATTCTTTTCCCGTACCGGTCTCTCCGAGGATCAGTACGCGGTCATCCTTCGGTCCGATCTCATCGATAATCCGATAGATCTCCAACATTGATTGCGAATGCCCGACCATCTCAAACATATCGCGGGCATATTCGGTCAGCGCTTCGGGGTGGTTTTTGAACAGCGAACTGCGCACAGCGTTACGCACCGCCGCCGCGAGACGCTCAGGATTTTCGTTTTTGCCGATGTAATCCGATGGCTTCATCGACTCGGTCTGTTTGTGCGAATAATCCCCCGGATAGCCCGTATGGAAAATGATCGGCACATCCAGCGAGGACTCCCGAATGTGCCGGGCGGTCTGGAAACCGTCCATCTTGGCCATCCGGATATCGAGAATGATCGCGGCCGTGTCGCGATGCTGCTGCAGTTGATCCAGCGCTTCCTGCCCGGCCGTCGCCAGCACGACATCGTACGTGTCGATAAAACTCTCCTTGAGCGCCTCGAGAACCAGCGGGTCATCGTCGACGATCAGAATTTTGCCTCGGAACTTACTAAGTGGCATGCTTGGCCTCCTCCTCCGCTCGATATCGCGGGAGCGTGATCTCGAAACTTGTCCCTGAATTGGGGGTGGAGGAGACTCGGATGGTCCCTCCGTACATTTCGGCTATTTTCCTCGCCATCGCCAATCCGATCCCCGTGCCGCTGCGCGGTTTGGTGCTGAAGAACGCGTCAAAGATGCGGGGAAGATTCTCCGCCGGTATGCCCGATCCGTTATCCGCGACGCGGATCGAGATAGTTTGCGGCGAAAGTTGCGCGGTTATCGATAGGGTCGGCTGCGCGGTCTCCTGTAGAGCGTCGATCGCGTTGACGACCAGATTATTGACCAGGCTGTTGAAATGAGGGCGGCTGCACGCCACACGTGCGTCGGCCGGGATCGATGCGACTACCTGGATATGCCCGCTTTCGCAGCGCGACCGATTCTGTTCCATGATCTCCGCAATGATCTCTTTCGCCGACACATCCTCGATATGCCGATTCGCTTCCAAACGCGAGTATCGAGTGACCGACTCGGTCATATGGATCGCGCGCGCGATCGCTTGCTCCGCCAGGCTGAGAAGCCGAAGATCCCGCTCCCTTTCCTCGGGTTCCAGCGTTCGTTGGCTCAACCTCTCCCGCATCTTGTGCAAACTGGTGGTGGCGGGGAAAAGCGAATTGTAGATCTCGTGAGACACGCCGCCGGCTATCTCGCGCACCTGTTGGTAGCGCTCCTGGTAGACTCTCTGCAATTCGTTCTCGGCATTCACGCGGTCGGTAATATCGATTGTCGTGCCGAGGATGCATCTCTGCCCCATGAATTGCACCAACTGCGCGGAGTAATCGATCCACCGCTCTTCGCCATTCTTACAAATGATCTTTACCTCGTAGCGCGGCGGCACCTCTTCGCCTGTCAGGCGATTGCTCCCGCGCTGGATCACAAGATCCCTGAATTGGGGATGGATCACTTCCCAGAAATTCATTCGCATGAATTCTTCATGCGTATAGCCCGTTATTTGACTGGTGGCAGGATTGCAGTACAGCAATTTGTCCTTGCCGAATATCGTAATACCGGCGGTCATCGTTTCCGCCACCGCTCGGAATTTTGCCTCAGACTCCCGCAAGCTCTGTTCTATCTGGTGGCGCGCGGTGATATCGAGCCAGGTCGCCTGAATGAATGTTCGATCAGGAAGCACGATGCGTCTCGCCAGCGCTTCCAGTCGCTTGTGTGTTCCCTTGAACGTTGTGATCTCCGCTTCAAACTGTGGGGGGGCGTCGCCTCCCGCCATTCGTCGACGGATCCGGTCAAGCCAGGCCCGCATCGCTTCATATCCGACCAGGGTTTCCAGCAAAGTCTGCATCGACAAGGACGTCAACTCGGCGATGTCGATCTCCAGCATGCGCGCAAGCTGTTCATTGGCATACAGTACCCGGACATCGTCGTACTGCAGGATCCCGATATTGGAGTGTTCCGAAAGCGAGCGATATTTCTCTTCGCTCTCGCGCAATGCTTTTTCCGCCCGCTTGAACTCGGAGACATCCTGATACGCACCCAGCACACCCACGATCGTCCCATCGTGATCCCGAAGCGGTACTTTGCTCGTCAGCAGATGAATGATCTCGCCTGTCGGAGTCGTCTGTGGCTCCTCGATAAGCATCTTCGGTTGACCACTCTCGATCACCGTCCGGTCATCCTCCCGATAGAGTGCGGCCTGGTCCCGCCATCCCATCGCAAAGTCATCCTTGCCGATCAATTCTTCGGGAGTGTTCATTCCCGCGTCACGGGCGAATTGAGTGTTACAGCCGAGATACCGCCCCTGCAGATCTTTCCAGAAAACACGCGCCGGGATCGAATCCAGGACGATCGCGAGAAACTCCCGCGACTCCCGGAGTTCTTCGACCGCCCGACGTTCAGAGGTCACATCAATCATTACGGTCAGGAAGTAGTTCTTTCCCGCGCTCCTGATTATTTCTCCGGAGAAGAGTCCCGTAAGGATCTGGCCATCTTTGCGGCGGACCAGGAGTTCGACATCTTTTACGTGCCCCTCGGCTATCAGGCGCTGGCCCGCCGCCCTGTGCAGTTCACGATGGACGAAAATATTCAGCTCAGCGGCGGTATGTCCGATCAGTTCGGCACGCGAGTACCCGAGAGTCTGCAGGAAGGCGCTATTGATGTCGACAAAACGACCTTCCTCCGACTCGGTCACTGCCATCAGGGAAGGATTTGCCTCAAATACCCGATGAAAACGCTGTTCGGCCTCCTCTTTTTCCGTCAGATCCTTGCTCAGGCCGAAAATGCACGCGGCTCCATTCCATGTTCCTTCCCAGACTCGGGTAGATGCCTCGATCTGTGTGCCGTCCTTTCGCCGCAGAGGGAGAGAGCACACTTGCGTTTCACCGCGCAGGATTGCCTCGATAATTCTGATCGCTTCCTCTCTGACCTCCGGCGGATGCAACTCCACCAGTAGCAGGGTGCCGATCTCCTCCGATGTGTAACCGAGTTTCATGCGCATTGTTGAGTTGGTGAATAACACGCGCCCGTCGCGCGAGGCGACGATCAGCATATCCCCGATCGTCTCAAAGAACATGCGGAAATTATGTTCGCTCTCCGCCAGCGCCCTGATCGTCCGGCGTCTTCGCACATTTACGACTACGAGCTGAATTGAAAGCAGTATGAGAGCCGCCACGAACCAGGTGCGATACCGCCACAACACCGCGACCAATCGCTGTGACCACGGCCGGGCGCGAAGGTTACCCGCCACAAATCCGTTCCCCGCGTTGGCCACGAACATTGTCACGCCACCGGTCGAGTCCATTTCAAAAGGTATGAGTTCGTTGAAGACCCCGGCCACTACACCCCGGCATTCCCAATCTCGCGAGTACAGGACAGAGCCTTCTTCGGCCACAAACTGCATTACCACCTCGCCGGTCTGTGGAAGGCGGAACGAAGAAAGAAATCTCCCCAACCGCGCCCCGGAAACCCTTGTTAGGAGTGTGAGATCGGTGTCGAGAATAAGGGCGTTGCCGTCATTGCCGACCATCAGCATCTCCGGCCGATCATCCCCGGTCAGGTCGAGAAGATTTAGCGACGAAAGCTTGGGGGGGACGGCCACGCTTTTCCTGGAACGCCCATTGGCATCGATTATCGACAACCAGGCCGCATCCGACGTTTTCGCCTGATCGGGAAGCGGATACTCGTGGTAGAGCACATAAAGCGAATCACCCGGAAGCGTACGAATCGCCGGATCGGCGAATTTTGGCGTGATCCGATAGTTGAAGACAATATTCCCGTCTTTGTCGATCCGCGTCAGATAGCCATACTGGTCATCGAAATTCGGATCAGTCACCCCGTTTTCCGGTCCATAACTCCCGATCAGAATGCCCGGATCAACAGAATCAAAGCAATTCACGGTATTGAACTGAGTCGCCGAGGCCGACATCGGCAGCGACCATTCTATCACCATCCGCTCGATATCTACACAGAAGTATATCCGCGGCTGCTTGTCCCGCCCACACATGAGATAGAAGAACAGTTCCCTGGTCCCATCGTAATCATAGTCAAAACTAGCGAGATGGTATGGCGATGGCTCCCATTTGCCGTTGCCCGTCTGGTCCACGCCCGTGGCGAGAAAGAGAAAGTCAAATCGGTTGCTCCCCGGATAATTGCGGGCGACAAAGGCGGAATCATTGCGAAAGCCCATTACGGCGACGCCATCGCGACCGGTCGAGTCCTTGAACAGGCAGAAATCCTTGATCGTGAGGAACAGAGGATCCTGACTCAATGTCCGATTGTCCGGGAGCAGATTGACGAAGACCGATGCCAGGTCATCCTGATTGAAGGAGGAATTGGCAACTATGACACACGTGATAGTGTCGAAAGGATCGATCCGCGGTTTGAGAATACGGATAGTATGTGAGGAGGTGGGACGCTGATTGTCGTAACTTGATTCAAGGAAGTACGACGCGCTAAAAGGCAAAAGCGTCGTATCACCCACCGGCTCAGGGGTGATCTGAGTTTGAGCTGAGACTGTGCCGGCCGCCAGCGAGTAGACGAGCCACAGCATGAACAGACGCGCCATAGAAACCATGTGCCCTTAACGTTTTCCCCTCAACCCCACTGGAGACAGGTCACATTCGCCGACGGTTACATTCGGTCATAGGGATAGACTATGAACAATATAATAGAAAGCAGGAACAAAATCCAGATGCCCGCGTGAAGTTCCCGCCAGCGCCCGGTCGCCCCCTTGAAGACCACACTGAGGACAAATCCTGAGGCTACCCCGAACCCGATATTGTAGGTAAAGGCCATCATGGCGATCGTGGCCACTGCCGGGAACAGCTCCGTGTAGTCGTCATAGGGGAGCTGGCGGAGGGGGGCCACCATCAGGAATCCAACGATCACCAGGGCCGCTCCATAGGCAACCGCGGGGACAGCCATGAATATCGGGGCGAGAAAGAGCGAGCAGAGGAAGAGGAGAGCGGTGACCAGCGACGCAAAGCCGGTCCGTGCACCCGACTCTATCCCCGCGGCAGACTCGATGTAAGCCCCCGAGGTCGAGGTCCCAACCACAGCCGCGGCGGTAGTCGCGAGAGCATCCGCCATCATCGGCTTCTCGATCTCCGGCAGGTTATTATTGGCGTCCAATAACCCGGCCCGGGCGGACAGGCCGATCAATGTCCCCATCGTGTCCACAAAAGCCAGAATGAAGAGGACCAGGATGATCGGCAGGAACTCCGGCGCCAGCGCACCCTTGATATCCAGTTGTCCAAAGACCGGGGCGAGCGACGGAGGAGAGGAGATCACCCCTCCGGGATAGGGACTGACCTTCAGCAGAAAAGCAAGAATAGTGGTCAGAAACATTCCTATAAGGATCGCTCCTGGGACTTTGCGAATTATCAGCACCGCGATCAGGAGCACCGCGAAGAGCGCCAGAAGCGGCCCGGCGGACGAGAGGTCTCCGATCTTCACCGGCGCGCCGGGAACACCTAGTCTCACCAGCCCGGTCTCCGTCAGCCCGATAAACATGATGAAGAATCCGATACCGGCCGCAAAGGCCCGTTTCAGATTCTCGGGTATTGCGTTGGCGATCCAACTCCGAATGCCAAAGATCGTGATGACAATAAAGACCACGCCGCTGAGAAACAGCGCCCCGAGCGCGGATTGCCACGCGAACCCCATCCCCAAACAGATGGTGTAGGCGATAAACGCGTTCTCTCCCATATAGGGCGCAATTGCGAATGGCCGACGCGCGTAGAGCGCCATGATCAACGTGCCGAACGCGGCTATCAGGATAGTCGCGGTTGTGCTGGCCTCGCGGGGGATTCCCCCGGCGCTGAGGATCGCCGGGTTGACGACGACTATGTATGCCATCGCGAAGAAAGTCGTGATTCCACCGAGTGTCTCTTGCCGGAACGACGTCCGGTGCTCGTCAAACCGAAAGAAGCGTTTCATGGAAACGTCCCACTCAGATTATGCTCTCTTTGCTGAACAAACTAGTGGGGTTAGAGGCACAAGACAAGCCTTTTTGACCCAGTATGTTCGAATTGGCTGGCAAACAAAAAGGGCGACCGTGTGGTCGCCCTGTATGGAATGGAGGGGATTCTCCCCTAATTCATTGACTCAGCGCGAAACGCGATATTCTCCTGCTTCCACCCGATACGCCGGAAGACCAGAATACAGGGCGACTGCGGCGGCTGTTTGGACGGATCATTCAAGTCAGTGTCATACGCCCAGTCGCGCCGCGGCGGCTCGTAGTAATCAAGCGACCAATCGCCATCGGCCTGCTCAGACTCCCACAAGTTGATCATCGAGCCGCGAATGGTCGCGGTCCGCGTACCGCCCCAGTACTCCAGGAAGCGGGGGAGGTTTTCCAGCCCGCCGCCATAGTTGGAAGTGGTCGGTCGCGTGTCCCCCGTGATCATACAGACATTGACCGTGGTCGCCACGGCCGTTCGGCTGGCGGTCGACAACGCCCCCTTTGTATCATCCCAGTTTGATGACAGGATGGTATAGGCATCGGCGATGATCGCCGCCGGTTTCTTGCTGTTGGTGTTGAAATTCCCCAACGTATAGACCGGGTTTTCGCTCGCCACGGTCAGCGCGGCCCCCAGAGTAGTGGCGTTTTTGAGTCGCAACGCCGGCCATTTCGTGCTTGTCAGCGAATCAGAGAAATAGATCACACCATTCGCCGGCCCATAACCATTCGCGTACAGAGCGCCCACATCCAGATCGGTGACATCAACATTCTTGCCTTCGCGCTTGTCGTAGAACTTGTCGCTCGATTGCGTGATGATCCCTTTGGTGGTCATGTCGGCGGTGACATCTGTCCAGGTCGAACCGGAAAGTTTATAGGCACTGCCGTTGATGAACTTCAGCGTGGCCTTGCGCTCGAATGAATCGCTGTTCCCGGTTTCACGCTCGATCAATTTCCGCATATCTCCGGAATTGGTCAGGGGGAGGCGCAACTCCTCCTGCCCGAAGGCTTGATCCTGGACCCTGCCACCCCAGCGACTCTGCGCCAGACTGTGCCAATCCGCGTTGCGCGCGTCGAGCCACCCACTGCCGGACTTCATATTCTGATACAGCCCAACTCGATCCTTGATGAAGATATTTCCGCCGGCCGAACCGGAAAAATGGCCGTACTTCAACCCGTGGTAAATACTGCCTGAGGCGGATACCCAACTGTCGAAACTGAGGTTGGTCAGCGCCTGGATATACATGCTTCCATTCACATGGACGCGGCCATTGATTATCATGTCGTACATCGGGGTTGTCTGGAAATCATCGTTATAGAAAACGGCAAACTGGAAGATCGGTATCTGGGCCGCCTCAAATTCCTGCACCAGATCCTCACGCGCTCCATCCAAACTACTGATTGCGGTCGAGCGGATAGTGTATGTCTTCACCAGTGCGTGCAATCCCGCGAGATTTCCGTCGCTCAAACGTGCCTGCTCCGTGCCGTCATCAGTCGTCCGATACTCCACGCTGCAGTCGTTCAGATCTTCCGAACCTGCGGGGGCGCTGACCGGGGGAAGCCCCGTCGCCTCATACTCGGCCTGTATCTGCGCTACCGCCACTTCCAGACCTGCTTCGGCGGCATAAAACGCTTTACGATCGTGCAACTCATTGCCGGCAATGCTGACTTCATCATCGGAGGTCGATAACGCCGCCAATCCGATCAGGGTCAACATGCCAACCATTATCAGGGCGACCAGCGTGGCCATCCCGGAATTCGAGGCTACTCGCCACTGAGAAGCCAGATGTCGTAATTCTTTGAGAGTCATAGACCCTTCCCTGGTTCGGGGGTTGTTTGGAGATGTCCCGGCCGTGACCACGAGTCTCGGACCAATTTGCTCCACTCTTCATTATCGGCTAATCCGGCAAGAGCTTAAGGGAGCGCCGAACCACCCTCAATTACCCTCTTAAACGATTATCCCCGCTGGAACTATAGTGTTTGACGACACGTTGCTTTCTCATGCAAACAAGGTTACCATTCGGAGAGTAATGGAGACGAGAGAAGGTCAGACGGGTCAGGATCAAGGGGGATTTCGGAGCATCCTTCGCGCGATGCGCCACCGCAACTATCGTCTTTTTTTCATGGGCCAGGGGATATCCCTCATCGGGACCTGGATGCAGCAGATCGCGGTCAGTTGGCTTGTCTACCGCCTGACCAATTCACCTTTTCTCCTTGGACTGGCCAGCTTTGCATTGAATGCCCCGGTCCTCTTTCTGGCTCCCATCGCCGGATACTACGCGGATCGCTGGGATCGCCACAAGCAGTTGGTTATCCTCCAGGTGCTCGCCATGGTTCAGGCTCTCGCCATGGCCGCGCTCGTGCTGACCGACCTTATCACTGTCTGGCAGATCATTATCCTCAGTCTTTTCCTGGGGATCATCAACGCCTTCGATATGCCCATTCGGCAATCGTATATCGTCGAGATGATCGAAGATCGCAGAGACCTCGGCAACGCCATCGCCCTCAACTCCACCATGTTTAATAGTGCGCGACTGATTGGCCCGTCGATAGCCGGCCTGATGATCGCCGCCGTCGGTGAGGGGATCGTCTTTCTGGTCAACGGCCTCAGTTACATCGCGGTGCTTATTGCCTTGATGGCCATGCACCACGTACCCATGCAGGCGAGGAAAGACTCCGCCAGTCTTTGGCAATCAGTTAGCGAAGGATTCTCCTACTCTTTCGGTTTTCCTCCGATACGATCACTTCTATTCCTGCTCGCGCTCGTGTCGCTCATCGGCATGCCCTATACCGTCCTGATGCCGATTTTCGCCAAGGATATTCTGCATGGTGACTCGCACACGATGGGTTTCCTGGTCGGCGCTTCAGGGGTGGGCGCGCTTATCGGCGCGCTCTATCTTGCCTCTCGAAAATCGGTCAGGGGACTAGCGCGCATGGTGCCGCTTGCCGCAGCCGTTTTTGGCGCCGGTCTGATCGCCCTTTCATTCTCCCGAAATCTTTGGCTCTCGATCGGTTTGATGGTCTTCACCGGGTTCGGTTTCATTACGCAGGCGGCTTCGAGCAATACGCTGCTGCAGACGATCGTCGATGATGACAAACGGGGGAGAGTGATGAGCCTTTATACTATGGCTATTCGCGGCATTGCGCCTATTGGCAGTCTTCTGGCAGGAGCTTCAGCCGCCGCAATCGGCGCGCCCTACACCTTCATGCTCGGCGGTCTCGGCTGTCTGCTGGGAGCCTTGATTTTTGCCCGATATCTTCCCACCCTGCGCCAGATGATCCGCCCGATCTACGTCAGTAAAGGGATCGTCCCGGCGCCACAGTCAGCACCCGAGAGGGAATAGCCGAGTAATTATCTTCCAAAGTCCGCTCTCCGGTACGCCGATAATGATACTATGGGTACCGAGACCGCCTTTCTCCAGCGTCCGGAGGAAGAGACCGAATTAGTAGGCGAATCGCTTGATCCGATCCACTCGGTCTTTTCGAACCGTCGGGGCCTTTACCTGACTTTCTGGCTGCTGGTGCCGCTCATTCTCCCCACCTGCGCGTTTCTCTATGCGCTGCCGCTTGCGCCGGTCATCTGGCTTGGCGCGAAAGTCGCCGGTACTGCCACCAGCAACCATGGCGGAACGATCGTCGCCATCATCATGGCTACGAGCTTCGCGTTGGCCACGGTTACGGTTGGAACGTTGTGGAAACGAACGCGCCTGATGGCGCGCTCCCTGCGCTAGGCCTGTTTATCTCAGGATTGCATGCCGGCCATCCGTCGCTTGACGTGGCCAAATCCGACCAACCGATTCTCCTGCTCATCCCACAGTCGATAGCTCAATGACTTGAAACTAGGCCAGAACCGTATCTTGGGTGTGGCCGAGAGTAGTTCATGCTTCTCGTGGCATTTGGGGAGATTATAGTTCGGGATGCGTGAATTGAGGTGATGTATATGGTGATATCCGATATTGCCGGTGAACCAGTTCAGCACTTTGGGGAGCGCGTAGAATGACCCGCCATCTAGCGAGGCCGTCACAAAATCCCACTCCGGCTGGCGCGCCCAGTAGACTCCTTCAAACTGATGCTGCACGTAGAACAGCCAAATTCCGGCCATCGTCCCGATATACAGGACCAGGCACTGCGTGACCAGGTAAGCCTTCCACCCCACGATCAAGCTGACTCCGACTCCGATCGCGACGAGCGCCAGGTTGGTCAAGTAGACAGACCGACGTTCCTTCGCGGTCGCTTTTCGACGGACCATCCGATGCGGTATCAGCACAATGAACAGCGGACCCAGGAGAAACATGACCAGAGGGTTACGATACAATCTATACTGCAATCTGGTTTTGAAGTCCGCGTTGATATACTCCTGTACCGTCATCATCCAGACATCGCCGAAGCCGCGCTTGTCGAGATTCCCCGATGTCGCGTGATGTTTGGCGTGGCTTTTGTGCCAGTAGTCATAGGGCGTGAAGGTCAGTATCCCCGTGATATTCCCCACGATCACATTGAGCCGGTCCGACGCGAAGAACGCGGAGTGCCCGCAATCATGAAAGATAATGAATAGCCGGATAAGGAATCCCGCGGCGAGGACAATCGATGGCAGCGCGTACCAGAACGAATACTCCATCGCCCAAAATGAGATCGCCATCAGCGCGAGATACGGAATCAACGTATTGGCCAACTGCCAAAGACTGCGTCCTATGGACGGCTTCTGTAAATGAGCAAGTTCCTGCTGGATCACTTCCTGGATCTGCTGCTCACCTGAAAGCGCGGCGGGATTGGTCTGTTGTGTCAGGCACATTCTCCATTCTGTTGAGCGACAGTGTGAAGTCGCGGGTATCGTTGGCTCGGTCTCCGATACCGATCTTAACCCTGCGACTCGATCGAAGACGATAGAGGGTCACAGTAAGCCACGTTCAGTAAACCATCACCGATTGAGGTTAGTTCCAAAACCGCTAAAAGGTAACCGATTTCGTATTGATTATCAACCAAAACATTCCGCGGGTCCGCATACTGCGAGCAGGGGTCACTTCAAGTAGCTGGAAAGTCCGTCCAGAAACAACTGCACCGCTACGGCCACCAGTACCATCCCCATCAACCGCTCGATGGCGGCTAATCCACGCTTGGTCAGGAAATCGACGATGTAGGTAGAGAGAAAGAGCACAATAAAGGTGACCACCCAGGCTCCCACCGCCGCGATCATCAGACCGCCAACCCCCAGTGTCCCGGTCGACGAAAACAGCAGTAGAGCCGCCAGCAGCGATGGCCCGGATACTAGCGGAACCGCCATGGGTACCAAAAACGGTTCCCCGTCGAACTCCCCAAATGTGTCCGCTTCCGCGCGGGGGAAAACCATCCGGATGGCGATGAGAAAAAGTATGATCCCGCCGGCGATTGAGATCGATGCCCGGTTCAAGCCGAGAAACGACATCACATATGAGCCGGAGAGAGTGAAAACCGCGATGATGAGCAAGGAGAACAGTAACTCTCGAACAAGAACTTTCCGTCGGCGTTCCTTCGGAACCTTCTCCAGAATAGGCAGAAAGATCGGGATATTCCCGAACGGATCCATGATCAGGAAGAGCGTCACTGAAACGGATAGAATTTCCATGCCGCTCATCCGTTACTCAGCGGATCTTTGAAGTACTCGTAATGATAGCGGATCAGCTTGGTTATCTTCCCCGCCTCATTCCGTGTGATCAGTTGTGTCAGCAGGCCATCATCAGAATACACATAGGTCTGCAGGCTGAGCATCGTTCCAGCGGCATTTAGCGTGGCAATCTCATCGTACTCGCCATCTTCTGTGTAGCTGTACGAGAAGATGCGGTTGACCGATCCGTCCGGAGCGAAGACTGTCTTGGAGACCCGGGATGTTCCCTCGAACTTGTTTTCCACGCTGACCATCAATGTACCATCCGCCGCGGTCTGTTTCGACGCGATGTTATCCCGCAGGTCATCCCCGGGCGCGTACGAATAGACTATCGTATAGAGAAGCGAGTCCTGATCGGTATGCTTGACAACCGTTATCTCGCGGGCCGCGACATTGTAGCCGTAATCCAATTTGCCGGTCAGCGCGCCGGTAACATCGAAACTGAGGATCTGGTGAATCAAGCCATCTGGCCGATAGACAAAAACTGTCCGATCCTGCAAAGAATCATCCGCGTAGATCAATTCTTCGAGCCAGATATTCTTCTCCCCATACTTGCTCATGAAGCGGGTAACACCCAGCGAATCGAAAGTGACCTGTTCGATCAGATTCCCTCTCTGGTCGAAGTGACTCGACTGCCAGAGCATGGAGTCGGCGGGACGCGATGGCGTACTCTCAAGGATCACCCAGGCGTGCTGAATTTTCACCTTGTGTTGCGCGACGGATGCCCGGGCTTTCTCCTTCTGAATAAGTTCATCCTGCGTTTTGGGAGGTTCCGTGTGGGCATGGAGGAAAGACGCCAAAACAAGCGTACACCCGAGCAGAGTACACCACGCTGTGAATGACCTGATAATTCTCATGACTCCTGTCCCGTTGTCGATCGAGAACTTCCAATCATGGAGCCCCCGTCAGAGGAGGTTTCCGCTACTCGTCCTTACGCGAAAGTAACCCTCACTACATCCAATGTCAACTTAATGTGCGTCAAAGATAGGTGAATGACTCGACCTTCTGAACAAGGACAGCGGAGCAGGAAGGAGGTTGTGGCGAACCATCAGCGCAGGCGACACCGGATTTTCTGAATATCAGGGCAGGTTTGGCAGTATAGCTTTTTAGTTGGTGGCGCTCTCCCGAAGACCTAGATTCGGGTGGATAATCTGAAACAACACCAAAAAGGGAGTCAGATATGCTCTTCATCCTCGCGCTTCTGGTCAGTATCGCCGCGTTTTTCGTGTGGCGTCGCGCGGTGGTCAATCTCAGACAAAGCAACGCTGTCGTCCGATCCGCCGGGTCGGTCTCGCTGCTGATGGCCATCATCTTCGCCGTTGTTGCTCTGACCCAATGCTTTTCTCAGGTCCCAGCGGGGCATGTCGGCGTGATCGACTTCTTCGGTATCGTCTCAGACCGCGTCCTGCCGGCAGGGATAAACATTGTGAACCCGCTTGCCAGGGTGATCAAGTTCTCGATCCAGACCAAGGAGCAGAAGGAGACCATGCAGGTACTTTCGCGCGAGGGTCTGACCATCGGCCTCGAGATATCCGCCCTCTATCGCCTCAATCCGGATTCCGCCGCCTCGGTTTATAAGACGGTGGCCGGGGGAGATTATGAAACTATCATCCTGGCGCCGCAGTTTCGCTCCATCAGCCGCGCCGTCACCGCCGGATTCCAGGCCAGCGCGCTCTATTCTACTGAGCGCGAACGGCTCGGCGTTACCATACAGGAAGAGCTTGCGCGTACCCTGGAACGACGCGGCGTTTACATCGAGTCGACCCCACTCCGCAATGTGCAACTCCCTTCCCAGTTGACCGAGGCTATCGAGCAGAAACAGCGCGCCGACCAGGAAAGCCAGCGCATGGAGTTCATCCTGACCAAGGAGAAACAGGAGGCAGACCGCAAGCGGATCGAGGCCCAGGGTATCGCCGACTTCCAGAAGATCGTCTCCTCTGGTATTAGCGAGCAGTTGCTCCGATGGAAGGGTGTCGAAGCTACCGAGAAGCTGGCCAACTCTCCCAATACCAAAGTTATCATCGTCGGTTCAGGGAAAGACGGCCTCCCCGTCATTCTCGACACCAAGTAAGACCGATCATCAGAAAGCAAAAAGAGGCGGCTGATCATTCAGCCACCTCTTTTGCTGATGGAATGCAGCACTTTATTTCGTAACCACAACCCCCAGCGAGTCGAGTTGGATGATCTCTCCCTTTTGAAAAGTCCGACCATCCCGCGTGACCGGTTCGGAGAGCCTCGCGCTCCGCAGCTGACCGTTCTCCCAGAAGGTCAAGTTCGCGCCGTCGCCAAAGACATCCGCCATCCAACTGTACTCCGCCACCGGGATCCCCTGAATTGTCTGGTTCTTCGCTGGCCAGGCTAGTTTCAGTTTTCCGTTCGCATGAAAAACTGTCTGGAATCCGTGCCCCTCACCTTTGCAGAGTACTCCCTGTATCTCGGTCGGTTGTTGCAGGAAGGCGAAATCAAAATCTCCATCGCTAGTGAACGATACCACTGTCCCTTTCGGAAGTACCTGCCCCGCCAGAGTATCCACCGCGCCAAGGGTACAACTCCGGAGTTTGCCATTCGGATAGTATGAAATATGCCCCTCGCAGGTGACCGACTGAACCTGGACCGGCCCGGAGAGCGCCTGACCGGATCTGTTGAGTTGTCCGACCTCCCCCTTTTCCGGACGACTCATCAAAGCGAATAATATTACCAAGGCCAGGGTCGACACTCCCAACAGCGTGGCGCGAATCTGCTTGTTGCGGCGCTGATCCGACTCTGCGTCCTCACGTCGTTCCCCCAGCAGACAGATCGCCGCGATCAGCATGCAACCAACCAACAGCCAGACAGCGACCGAGTTGCTGTTGAAGCGATACAAGTGGAACCAGAAGACCATCGCGAGAGCGAGTGCCGAAATGCCGATACCTACCATCCGCGGGTAATTCCTCGACAGAAATCCCGCAATCGCAATAGCCAGTCCAACCGCCAGACCGATGATCGATCCTGTCGACAGACCCTCGGAGAGGACCACGAAAGTCGCGATGACCAGTCCCAGCACGATGATAATGATCGAGGCCGCTTTCCGCAGATCCCCGCGCATCACCAGATTCGTCACCGCGCGAGCCACCAGCCCGATTATCAGCAGTAGATACATCTCGTCCGGCTGTTCGCCATGCGCAAGGCGGACGACCGAAAATCCGACCACCGCCAGCATGACCGCGACAAAGCCGACATTCCCCGAGCGTGAGTGTATTTGCACCTGACGTTCATCATCGAACTGCGGCGCCAGCTCGAACGCGTGCAATGTCGGCCGGAGCAGGTACGCCGCGACCACCAGCAACAACGCGATCGGTTGCCCCCAAAGCGCGAGGCCGATCCCGGCGGCAAACAGACCGCAGGCGGCATAAAATATCGGGTCACGTTTACGCATGGTCCTGTTCCTCCAGAACAAAAAGCTGTTCGACCGTCGTCTGTAGATGGTGCGCCAAGAGCAAGGCAAGTTTGACCGAGGGGGAGTAGTCGCCGCGTTCGATCGAGATGATCGTCTGCCGCGACACTTTGACCAGGTCGGCCAGTTGCTGTTGGCTCATTTCGCCGCGTTCAAAGCGGAATTTGCGAAGGGATGTTTTCATGGCGACTCTTTGGCTTGATTAGCTCATTCACCAATGCTATCGGCAGAATAGTATAGGATTCTTTACATTCTGTCAAGCATAAATAACATATTGTAAAGAAAATAGTACTATCACGGATAGCGCTTTGCGTTGAATAAACACCGCTAACCGATTGGTAAGTAGTAGATTACTGAAAGTTTGCGGCGAAGATGGACCCCAGCGTTCGCCGGGATGAGGCTTGGGGGTGGAATGAAGGGGGACTGGATGTCGGACGATAACCTGACCGATCCTACTCGGCCTTTGACTCCAGATGAAATCTATGCAGGAAGCGGTGGAAAATCGGCGCGATCAACAGCCCGAACGCTACCAGGAATATCACTCCCGAGAAGATGGCGTAGAATCCCGCGAAGACCTTGGCGCTGTCCGAGGTCAGTAGATCGACCGGCCCCATCCCGCCGACGATCATCGCGGCGTTGAGGAACGCATCGACCCATGCCAGCCCGGCGATCCAGTGGTAGCCGCAGACGCCGACTACCATCCAGAGCGTCAGCGCGCCGACCGCGAGCAGGGCGGCGATCAGGATCCGCCGGACGAACTTGTACCGTGGCGCGAGCGGCTGGTGGCGATGTTCAAACTTCAGCGGCATGCCGCTTCATAGCGTGTTTCTATTATTGATGTCAAGCGGGGAAGGGGCGGCTTTTGCCGCCCCGGGACTATCTGCATATTACGGGCAATTTGGAATAACCGGCGCTGGTGTCTCAGTCAGATACGAGATCATCACTGTCAGGTCTGACAGATCAATTCCGCCGACTCCATTCACGTTTGCTTCGTTGGGACACGCGAGCGTTGGCCGCGGTGTCTGAGTCAGGTATGAGATCAGGAACGATAGGTCGGACAAGTCCGGTGTCTCTCCGGTCGATCCATTCACATTCCCTCGCGCGGCGGTGCAACAGCAGGCATCCCCGATGCCGTCGTTGTTGCTATCCTCCTGACCAGGGTTGGCGACAAGCAGGCAGTTGTCGGTGACATCCGCAGAACCGTCGCCATCTCGGTCGACAAATGGGCTAACCAGCTTGAGGACAAAAACATCTTCAGCGCCCTGATACTGCTGAATTGGGTTCAGGATGGGAAAAGTAGTTGACGTTGTTGTGTAGCCGGTGATGTATGCGTTCCCCTCTCCATCGACTGCTATCGCATTGGCCACTTCACTTTGATCATGAAAGTAGTCACCCATGATGTATCCGCTGTACAGTAAACTGTCACCGTTTGCGGAAACGGCCGCCACTATAGCATCGTTCTTGACCCATTGCGGCACTGCGGAATCTTCACGCGGCCAGAACTGTCCGGTATTGAGTACTCCGGCAACGTATGCGTTACCGGCAGGATCGACAGCAATGCCCAAAGCCGCATCATAGTTTGGAACACCAAGGTAGGTACTGAATCGGATACTGTCGCAGTTCGCCGAGAGTTTGGTCAGGAATGTGTCACCCTTGCCATCGGCGATCGGACCCTGCAATGGGTTTAACGTTGGGTAGTCTCCGGAATATGAATATCCAGCGACAAAGACATTGCCGCTAGCATCCAAAACGATTCCAGTCCCCCCTTCTGACTTCAATCCTCCGATGTAGGTGCTGGAGACAAGACTATCGCCGCCGATTGACAGTTTGGCGACGAACACATCAGATTCCCCGCCGCTGGTTATTTGAATGGGTTCATGGGTTGGAAAGTCGGTCGACCAAGTGCTTCCTGCAATGTACGCACATCCAGTATCGTCAACTGCGATAGCCTGTCCAAAGTCAAAATCTGCTCCACCGATGTAAGAACTGTAGATGAGACTTCCGCCATCAGACGATAACTTTGAGACAAATGCGTCAACCGAGTCCTCAAGAGTTGCTTCAAGAGCATTCTGCGTCGGGAAATCCGTGGACAATGTATACCCCGTAACGTAAGCACTGCCACTCGCGTCGGCGGCTATTCCAAGTCCCCATTCGTAACTACTGCCACCAAGATAGGTACTGTATATCAGACTATTTCCAGTAGCGGAAAGCTTAGCCACAATCACGTCACTGAAATTGTGATATGGGTGAATGGGATTTACAACTGGGAAATCCAGGGAAAATGTTCGCCCGACAAGATAGGCGTTTCCACCTGCGTCGATGACAATACCGAAGCACTGATCGGAACTATTTCCTCCAACAAAAGTGCTGTAAACGAGGCTAGTACCGGTCGCCGAGATCTTGCTCACAAAAATATCCTGACCAACCTGGTCGGACTGAAACGGATCAACAACTGGGAATTCGGAGGAGGATGTATTACCCGTCACATATGCGCAACCGCTCTCATCAACCGCTATCCCGTTACCCTCATCGCCATTCCCACCCCCCAAGTACGTCCCGTACACCAGAACCCACGTACCACTCGCCGCCTCTGCCGCCGACCCCACTACTTCTCTCGTCTCCCCCTCTGCCACCGGCAGCATTCCCGCAAATCGCATCGCGCCGAACGCGGTTTGGATCGTGGCGACACCGTCGCTCTCTTTCGTCACCGACTCCGCGCCGAGATACTCAACCTGCATCTGTATAAGCGCGGCATCGGATGCCGCCGTCAGGCGACACTCCATCCGACCATCCGTCGCGCCAAACGATGCATCAACCCCCGGATACAAATTCCTGTATGTCACGCCGCTGAAATTGGGGACATCGGTATGCCAGTTCGATGGTTCATTCCCGATGAAGTAGTTGCACTTGTATGCGAGTTCATCCAGCCCGACTACTTCAACCTCGGAGCTTGCCCCGACAAACGCCGCCTTGATCATCGTTGTCTCAATGCTGTCCCGCTCATGCCCGAACTTGTCGGCATACATCTCCGGGCTCACCGCGTCACCGCGCAGTGCTGATGGTTCCGCGCTCGCGATTCGGCGCGTGAACTGGTAATAGATGCCGTCCTTGGCGAACCACATGGTTGCGCCGCCGCCATCCGCCCGATAGAGGATGGAATCCGGCCACTGCCCCATGTTTTTGGTGAACGCGACCGGCATGGATGATTGCACGGCGGGAACTCCGCCACCATCGGGCCGCGCTTGTGTTGAAGTTGTCGATGGCAACT
>JAYRFH010000059.1:0-5634 GCA_041908405.1 Candidatus Zixiibacteriota bacterium | reverse complement strand
CTTCCGGGCCATGCAACCGCCGCGCTGGCGGCATACCCGGAGTACTCCTGTAGCGGCGGACCGTTTGAAGTGGCGACAACGTGGGGAGTATTTGAGGATGTCTACTGCGCCGGGAAAGAAGAGACCTTTGAGTTCCTTCAGAATATCCTGGATGAAGTCTGCGCCCTGTTCCCCGGCGAGTGGGTACATGTCGGTGGAGATGAATGCCCCAAAGAGCGATGGAGATCACACGAGCTTTGCCAAGAGCGAATGAAACAGAATGGTTTACGCACCGAAGATGATCTTCAGTCGTACTTTGTATCACGTATCGCGAAACATCTGGCCTCGCGCGGTAAGAAACTGGTCGGATGGGATGAGATCCTCGATGGCGGGTCGCCTGACGGCAGCACGATCATGGCGTGGCGATCTGTTGACAAAGGGGTCGCTGCGGCCCAGGCAGGACATGACGTGGTGATGTGCCCGATGTCCCACTGCTATTTCGATCACTATCAGGCGAAGGGGGATGAGCCGAAGGCGATCGGAGGATTCACGCCGCTGGAAAAAGTCCATGCCTTTGAACCGGTGCCGGAAGGTCTCCCAAGCGAGCTGACACGTCACGTTGTCGGGGCGCAGGGGAATGTATGGACTGAGTATATGCACACGGAGAGACATGTGGAATACATGGTCTTCCCGAGACTTTGCGCCCTGTCGGAAGCACTCTGGTCCCCGCGAAAGTCGCGGTCGTTTCCGGACTTCTTCGAGCGACTCACCCCACACCTCTCTCTCCTAAAATCGCTTGGTGTAAACTATCGGCAGGTCTCGGCATGAGTCGCGCACTCACTGCGTGAACAGCAACCATTACATTTGGCGGTTGGTGCGTACTGCGCGGCGAGGCGCCGCACGGTCTGCTCAAAGCGAATCTTCGTTTTCAGATCATCAGATGATTCAGTAGACGGTTCTGGCCGCCTCTTAGCAAGAAACTTCTCTGCCAACGGGAAGTGGATATGGTTTTCATCGCAGATATGAATGGTGAGGAGAGTGCGATACGCCGTGGCACTCTGCGTAAACCGCTGACGCCATCCTCTGCGGCCGATGGAAGCATCGTTGAGGGCGTCGGCCATCTCGCCGACGAAAAGGCGCCCCATCGTATGCTGAGTCAGCAATTTCTGACTGAGTGAGCTCAATTTGCGACTCTTCTCCACAGCGACAAACAGCTGATCTTCTTCAGCTCGATGGTGAATGTCGTCTGCGTATTCCCGGAAGAACTTGACTAGTCTTCTCAAGTCCGCTACGTCCATAGATTTTCGACTCTCGACGCGCTGTGTCAATACACGCAGCAGATGCAGCGCGTCCTGGATAACCTCATGCTCATCCAGGAGTCGCTGAATGATCGATAGATGCTTTGTGCCCGGTAACATTTCATTTTCACCTTTTTTCCGAAGAAAGGTTCATGTTAGTGTAGGAGAACTCCCCGCCCGATCTGGTCGTCTCCATCTGTCCCGCTTTTCGTCGGATGCTGAGCAGCAGAGTGAACGCGGCATGTAGCAACGAGGCGACCAACAGGAGTGAACCAACCGAAGAGATGGCGTGGAGAAGTCGGTAGCCGTCTGGATACACATACAGCGAGCGCGGTAGACCGTACGCGCCGAGGGCGAACATCGGCAGGAACGAAAGGCAGAGACCGATAAGCATGCAACCGGCAGTCACGCGGACTGAGCGGTCCGAGAGTGTACAGTGCCACCATTGCGGCCAAAAGTGGAACAGCCCACCGCAGATCGCGCCACCGATCACACCGGCCAGCGCAAGATGCAGATGCGCGACGGTGAAGTACGTATTATGCAAATGCATGGCGAGCGCCGGAAAGGCCAGCGCCGCGCCAGCCGCGCCGGAGAGAAGACCACAGACGAGAGAAGATATCAGAAAGAGGTCGACCCCGGTGTATGGCCGTGCTACCCGAATGAGCAGGCGAAACATCTGGTAGAGGATGTAGGCGGCGCAGAGTGTCATTAGCAGCCCGAAAAAGCTCCCGATGATCGTATAGAGTTCTCCCTCAGCGGAGGCCGTGAGATGCTGCGGCCATGAGGCAATGGCCAGAACGAGCAGCCCCATCCCCGAGACGATGAGAGCAGTGCGTGAGGATACATTCGACCCTGTTCTGGCGATGAGTATCTCGAATCCAATCCCGATCGCGTAGAGCACAAGGCTGACTGTCGCGGGACCCGCATACAACCAGAATGCGACCTGATAACGCGCTATGCCATCGGGATCAGTCAGGGCAAAGTAGTTCCATCCCCAGAGGTGCCCGCCGAGGACGATGAACAGCGTAAGAAGTCGAATCGGAGTTACCAGCATCTGTGCGAGCGAACCCAACATCAAGAACCAGGCGAAAAGCGGCAGCTGCGATATCGGCAAGGTGCGGGTCTTCTTTGACAGTGTCATCCGAACGACCTCAATGGAAGGGAGCAGAGTGGCGAGTGCCGCGAGCATCAATCCGGCAATCAGCGTGATGAATGGGACGGAATAACCGGCAACCGGCATCATCATCACCCAGCCGCTATCATATGCACCCGCCAGAAGCGAGCCTATCACCAGAGAGCCTCCGAGCAGATGACAGCACCAGCCAATGAGACCAAGTTTGCTCCGCTGTGTAGCGCGTGCTCCTACCGAGGCGGGAAGAACCAGTTGCCCGAACAAGCCGGGAAAAAGAGGAAGTATCACCAGGAAGATCATCAGCATGCCGTGACCGGTTAGAAGTTTTCCGTACCAGATCGCGCCGGTGACCTGCGAGACAGGAGTGAGCATGTCGAACTGGATCAGAAGCGCGGCGACAGCCGCGACAGCCGCGAAGAGAGCGCCAGTGGCCAGGTAGAGTTTCCCGACCAGATGAGACTCAGCCTGCAAAAATGACGTGATAACACGTTGCGCCCGAAACGACATGAGATTCACCTCTCTATTGTTGATGCAAACAGTGGACCAAGCGACAAGATCGTCTACATATCTTTGACGCGGAACCGTCGAAGTCCCAGCCAGAACGGGCCGACTGTCCAGAGTATCAGCGAGGCTATCGCCACGCTAATCCCTAATCCAGTACCAAAGAACCTATTGAAAACCGCGCCGGTATATCCCATGAGGGCGGCCCAGTCGGTTTTGACCAGAAGAGTGACGCGCGCCAGATCTATCGGATTGGCCAGCGACGCGATAACCAGCGGAGTCTCCAGCGGATATTCACTGAAAGTCATCGCCGCCAACAGCACGAGCCCATCGTACACCAGTGCGGTCAACAGCCAGACACCTAACACCGCCGCCAGACCCTTCCCCCGGTCATCGAAGATCGTCGCCAGGCAGAACGAAATGGCGATGAAGATGAGTGTGAGAAATGCCCCGACGCCGAGCAGTACTGCCAGCGATGTTAACTGGTAGATTGAGGCGTCTCCGAAGATCGCCGCTGGAATGCCGACGCCCAACGTGAAACCAGATATCAACGCGAGGGAGAGTCCGAGATAGAGACCAAGATACACAGTTTTCCTTGAAACCGGCTGGGTCAGGACAAGCTCGACAAACTCGCGTGAATTGTAGAAATAAACAGTTCCGAAAAGCGCGCTGACAAGCGGAATGAGAAAGAGACAGATGCTCATCAGGCTGACCGCGACCTTGGCGGATTGCGCCTGCATTTGGAAAAGGCCGATCGTGACCGCCGCGAAAAACGCGGTGTAGAGAAGACCCCAACGGTTGCGGGTGACATCGCGAACTGCGAACCAGGCAACATGCAGAACAAGTTTCATGCGGCACCCCGTTGGAGAAGTCTGGCGACCGCGGCCTCGAGGCGCGGCTCCTCTGTTTTCAGTTTGAGATCGCGCACCGACCCGGCAAACCTGATACGGCCTTCGAGCAGAACCACGACATCATCGGCGATCTCTTCCAGATCGCTCATGATATGGGTCGTGATAAGAACTGTACGCTCGCGCGCTTTGAGCGAAAGGAGGAACTCCTTGAGACGCGTGTTGGCGAGCGGGTCAAGACCAGCGGTTGGCTCATCGCAGATCACCAACGATGGGTCATACATGCAGGCGAGCACTACGCTAAGTTTCTGGCGCGTGCCGCCGGACATGGCACGAGTCCGCTTGGTCAGTTCCGACGCCAGGCCAAAGAGTGTGATGAGTTCATTTTCAAGCAACGGTTGATCTGTTCGGAGGCCCTTGACTATCTCTAGAACCTCGCGCCCGGTGAGATCCTGCGGAAATCGCGCGACCTGTGGGACATATCCGAGCGTGCGACGATAATCGCTGGCGCCTTTCAACAGATAGCCGTTGATGGTGATCGATCCCGAGGTTGGAGTAACCAGCCCGAGCAGAGACTTCATCAAGGTCGACTTACCTGAGCCGTTCGGCCCAATAATGCCCGTGATTCGGCCACGCTCGATCGACAGGTCAATATCCTGCAGCGCGATAAATGAACCGAAGCGCTTGTGCAGGTGTAATATCTCAATCATATGATCGGCCTCATACGGGGTTTGACGTCAATGAGGGCTTCGGGAGTAAGGGTCGGCATCACCCGTTCAGCCAGGTTCAGCAGGTCGACCAACAAACTTCTGACGAGAATGAGGGTCGGTGGATCGGATTCCACCAGCAGACTATACAGGCTGACCGGGCGAAATGGTTCATCGCCGAATCCATCCCGGTCGAGGTCAAAGCCGCGGTAGGCGCTCCAGTAGTTGCCTTCAAAACTGCTGAACGATTGGCGACTGTTGGTGGCTACTTGAAAAGTGTTATCGACGAAACTGTTGTTTCTGATCCGGCCGCCAACACAGTTGGCCATGATCTTGATCGCCCAGCCATTGGAGACAAAGCGGTTGGAATCGATGAGTACTCGGTCGGAGCCTTCCATATTGATCGCCACGGAATTCCCCGAAAAGAGATTATTCGCGACCCGACTATCCTTAATATCCTTAAGCAACAACCCATACGCCGCGCCGCCCCAACTGTCCGCAAACGTGTTATCCGACATATCGACCGAAGTCGTGTACATCACTGCCACGCCGGAGCCATTCCCGACAAATTGATTTCCCTCATATCTGCAGCTATCTGAAAACATGAAGTGCAGGCCGTAGCGAAGATTCTGTTCGCTCCGATTATTGGTGATGAGGCTATGTTTGACGAATTCAAGATAGATGCCGTCACGGTGCCCGCGCAGGGCATTCCCGGTGATCGTGATATCGCGACACTTCCAGAGATGAATGGCGTTGCCCGCGGTGGTCAGGTCGATCGAAGTTCCGCGTATCTCATTATCAGCGATCTGGCATCGCTGAGAATTGGCGAGGTAAATGGCGAAGAAGTTGCTTTCGAATCGATTGTTGCTGATCTCGCACTCATGCGTACTTGAGAGCAAGATCGCCGCATGTTCTTTGATATAACTGACCGGAACCTTGCGAAAGGTCAGGCCGGAGATACGCACATTGGGCGCGGTCACCTCAAGAATGGGGCCCTTATCAGATGCGTCGATTGTCGGCCAGCCTTCGCCGATGATAGTGACGGGTCTGGTAACGGTTAGATCCGTTTCGTGATATCTGCCGGAAGCCACGAGAATTGTGTCATGGTCATTGGCGGCTTATAGAGCCGATTGAAGTGTCTGAAGTTTGCCGGTTGGGTGGACGCGGAG
>JAYRFH010000058.1:0-2463 GCA_041908405.1 Candidatus Zixiibacteriota bacterium | reverse complement strand
GAACCCGTCAGCTTGCTCATCACCATCGTGATCGCCGCCGTCAAGGTCGTCTTACCATGATCGACGTGGCCGATCGTCCCCACGTTCACATGGGGCTTCTTCCGTACAAATTTCTCCTTCGCCATCAGGAACGCTCCTCTTAGAAGACTATAAAGCCACTTTTTCCAACATTTTTCTGGACACTTCCTGCGGGACCGGCGAGTACTTGCTGAACTGCATAGTGAAGACCGCACGACCCTGGGTGATATTGCGGAGCTGGTTCGCGTAGCCGAACATTTCGGACAACGGAACGTGGGCCGCGATCACCTGCAGGTCACCACGGGCGACCATGCCGCCGATCTTGCCGCGTCGGGAATTGAGGTCGCCGACGACCGAACCCATATAGGTTTCGGGGACGACCACCTCAACATCCATGATGGGTTCCAGAATGATCGCGCCGGCTTTCTTGGCGCCATCCTGGAAAGCCATCGAACCGGCGATCTTAAACGCCATTTCGGAAGAGTCAACCTCGTGATACGAGCCGTCATACACTTCGCAGTGAATGCCGGTGAGCGGATAGCCGGCGAGGACACCATTGGTCATCGCTTCCTTCACACCCTTCTCGATAGCCGGGATATATTCGCGCGGAATCCTGCCGCCGACGACCTTGTTCTCAAAATGGAACTCGGTGCCATCGGTAGTCGGACGCATCCGCATATAGACATGACCGAACTGACCCTTACCACCGGACTGGCGGACGAATTTGCCTTCGCACTCGACGGACTTGGTAATGGTCTCTTTGTAGGCCACGGTCGGACGACCGACTGAAGCGCCCACGCCAAACTCACGCATCAGGCGATCGACCAGGATCTCCAGATGCAACTCACCCATACCGCTGATAACGGTCTGACCGGTCTCGTCATCCTGGCGGACCAGGAAGGTCGGATCTTCTTCGGCCAACTTGACCAGCGCGTCGGTCAGCTTGTCCTGGTCGGCCTTGGATTTCGGCTCGATAGAGACAGCGACGACCGGCTCGGGGAAGGACATTTTTTCGAGGACGATCGGGTGTTTGACATCGCAAAGCGTGTCCCCGGTTGTCGTCTTGCGCAATCCGATCGCGGCGACGATATCGCCGGCATAGGCGACCTGAATATCCTCACGCTTGTTGGCGTGCATGCGAAGCAGGCGAGCGATACGCTCTTTAATGTCGCTGTTCGGATTATAGAGATATGAACCGGCTTCAACTTTGCCGGAATAGACTCGCACATAGGTGAGACGTCCGACATACGGATCGGTCTGGACCTTGAAGGCCAGCGCGGCGGTCGGTTCGTCCATGGAGGCTTTGCGCTCCATCGGCTTTTCGGTATCGTCGATACGGTGTCCCTTGACCGGCGGCTTATCGAGCGGCGACGGGAGGAAATCGACGATGGAATCGAGCAGTTTCTGGATCCCTTTGTTTTTGAACGAAGAGCCACAGAGCACCGGAACCATTTTGCCGGCGATGCAGGCCTTGCGAACCGCGACGAGGACATCCTTCGGGTCAATCGGCTCATCGTGCAGGAATTTCTCGAGCAGATGGTCATCGAAATCAGCGACGGCCTCGAGCATCTTTTCGCGATACTCGTTGGTGTAGGCCATGAGGTCGTCGGGGATCGCGACATCTTCAAACGTCATACCCTGAGAATCCTCATGGAAGACGCGGAATTTCATGGAGAGGAGGTCGATAACTCCGGAGAACATTTCCCCTTCGCCGCCGGGGATGGCGATGGCGACGCAATTGGAGGAAAGACGCTCGTTCATTTCCAGCAGCGTGTTGGCGAAGTTGGCGCCGACGCGATCCATCTTATTGATGTAGGCGAGGCGGGGAACATTGTATTTGTCGGCCTGGCGCCAGACGGTTTCGGACTGCGGTTCGACGCCGCCAACGGCGCAGAACAGGGCTACCGCGCCATCCAGGACGCGGAGCGAGCGTTCGACTTCGACCGTAAAATCAACGTGACCGGGAGTATCAATGATATTGATAACATGCCCGTCCCAATGGCAGGTCGTCGCAGCCGAGGTAATGGTAATACCACGCTCTTTCTCCTGTTCCATCCAATCCATGGTCGCGGCGCCTTCATGGACTTCGCCAATCCGGTGCGACTTCCCTGTATAGAACAGGATACGCTCGGTTGTGGTGGTCTTACCGGCATCAATGTGGGACATGAACCCGATAATTCGCACCTTTTTCAGATCTGCATCAACGGGCATAAAAAATCCCTGTCTAACTCCTAACAAAAACCTTCGATTTATCTGTCACAGAAGCGACACAAGGTTTTCGTCCGGTCAGCAGGGGACGGATGAACCTGAGAGTCAGCGTCTCATCATATCCGCGTATTAGAGGCGCGCAAAGTCACCCTCGTTTGGTTTACGATGTAAACTGCAGAGAGAGAAATCCTCTCTCTTCGGAGAGCAATCCTACCATTTGAAGTGGGCAAAGGCCTT
>JAYRFH010000057.1:0-16936 GCA_041908405.1 Candidatus Zixiibacteriota bacterium | reverse complement strand
CGGTCTGGCCGCTTCGTGATGTCATCAACGCGCTCCAGCGGCATGAATCGCCTCTGATGACGCACGCGACAGAATTGTATCTTCGCGATGTCCAGGATCACGCTATCCAGATCATGGATACTGTCGAGACACTTCGTGATATTCTGGCGGGGACTCTCGATATCTATGTTTCCAGCGTCAGTAACCGCCTCAACCAGGTGATGAAAGTTCTGACAGTCATTGCGACCATTTTCATTCCCCTGACGTTCATTGTCGGGATCTACGGTATGAACTTTGACTACATGCCCGAGCTTCGCTGGCGCTTTGGCTATCCGCTCATCATGGGAGGAATGACCTGCCTGGTGATCGGGATGCTCTGGTGGTTCCGACGGAACAAATGGATATAACCGCGCTCGACGCATGGAATTCCTGACCTCTCCCCCGATCCTTATACTGGCGGTGGTCTTCACGTTGATCGCCATTCGCCAGGTTGGAAGATTCCGCTTTCAGATATGGCACATTATGGCAGCGGGCGCTGTCGCTGCGTTAGCGACTCAGTCCATTACCCCACGACAGGCGTTGGCGGCGATCAATGTCGATGTCATGCTTTTCCTCTTTGGCATGTTTGTGGTCGGGGAAGCACTGCACCAGTCGGGATATCTTTACCACTTGTCTGACCGGCTTTTTGGGACGGCCAAAACCGTTGATAGTCTGATCCTGAGAATACTCTTCTGTATGGGGATGCTCTCGGCTATTCTGATGAACGACACGCTGGCGATCATCTGCACGCCGCTGATGATCTATTTTGCCAAACAACACAAGATATCACCGAAACTCCTGTTGGTAGCGCTGGCATTTGCCATTACGACCGGATCCGTGCTCAGCCCGATTGGCAATCCGCAAAATCTTCTGGTCGCGGTGGAAGGAAAAGTAGCCAATCCGTTTGTGACATTCCTGATCTATCTGGCGATCCCGACGATCATGAGCATCTTCCTCACCCATCTGGCTCTCCGCGTTTTCTTCAAAGAAGAGTTCCACACCGTTGAATTGACTCACACGCTAGAACCACTCGCCGACCAGCAGTTGGCGAAGCACTGCCGATGGTCGCTTGCGCTCATTGGCGCGCTGATAGGATTGCGGATAGTATCGTCATTTGTGAAGATGCTCCCCGATTTCAGCCTCACCTGGATCGCTATGCTGGCCGCCGCGCCAATTCTGATATTGAGCCGCAATCGATTTAAGGTGATCAGGCAAATCGACTGGGCAACGCTGGTCTTCTTTGCCGCGATGTTCATCCTGATGGAGGCTGTTTGGCAAACCGGGACATTTCAATTGCTCTTGGCCAAGTCAGGATGGAAGACGGACTCAATGCCGGGAGTTCTCTCTATCAGTATCGTGGTGAGTCAACTTATCTCCAATGTCCCGTTCGTTGCGCTCTATCTCCCATCACTCCAGCAAACGATCGATCCGGTGGTCGCCAAAATGGCTCTGGCCGCGGGAAGTACTATTGCCGGAAACCTGCTGATACTTGGAGCGGCCAGTAACATCATTATCATTCAGAACGCGGAGAAGCAGGGAGAGACAGTGACTTTCCGGGAGTTCGCACGAATCGGCATTCCGCTGACGATAGTTCAAGTCGGCATTTACTGGTTTTACTTGTCACTCTTCTTGTGAGCGATGAGCAACTTATACCAGTAGATAGTTGGTTGCGACATAGTATCCGTACATCACGATAATACCGCCGTAGTTCAGTCGCATAAACCATCGTTCCCCCCAGCTTATTCCATCGAATTTGTAGTTTGAAAACGGCCACAGAATGGGCGTGCCAAAAAACGCACGCGTGTGGGTTGGGATATCAACGAGTATATGACCGAGCCATGCAAGCATTGCCCAGGGGATTGACTGCATCCATAACCAGACACCGCCGAAGACCAGACAGAAGACGATCAGGCTGTGGGTGACATCATACGCACGGTAAGCCCACTGGGAAAACTGCATCTCTTCCGGTCTTTGCCGGGGAGAGTTGCGTTTGGCCGGGTCCTTGCGCTGGGACACGAAATTCTTGACTGCCATAGGGGTGAAGGGGATCAAATCGGGCAGGACGGAGAGTGCGATCGCGGTCACGCGAACAGGGATGGGCGCTTCGGCGAAAGCGAGGTTGGTCCAGAGAGCGTGAGAAAGTACATCCATGATGACTGATTATACACAGTTTTGCGGTGCATGAACACCAGAAAGTCCTGGCTTTGAGATTGGAGATGTACCGGTGCCAGAACTCGTAGCTGAATATCGATATTCAATAAGTACTTGGATAAGGTCATCCATTTAGGTATATTGATGATGTTGGCGTCAGCCTTACAAACTCCGGGAGGAGAACATGGTTCGCTACCTCGTCGTCTTCTGTCTCGCACTAACAGTCGCCACTTTGGTGACCGATGTCGTCTACGCCTCGGAAAACTTCTCTGCCGATTCATTATTGCTTCGTCACCAGAATTTCTATTTGCGTCAAAGTGCATTGGATGCAAGTGACGACACCGCGGAATCGAATTTGCTTGGTACAGCCGGCGCAGGCGTTCCGGATGACAGGTACTGGAAGCATGATCTTTCTCCTAGTATTCCCGGATTGAATGGTCCGGTCTATGCGATGACAACGTTCAACGACGAGCTTGTTGTGGCGGGAAGCTTCACAATTGCCGGGAGTACCAGAGCCTCTTGTATTGCGGCATGGAATGGCACCACATGGCGGAGCCTGTGCGATACTATTGTAGGGGGGAGCTTCGTATCTATTGAAGCACTAACCATTTGGAATGGGAAATTGATAGCCGGCGGGTATTTCACCCACATCGGTGGGGCTTCGGTCCGTTACCTCGCTCAATGGGATGGAAATACCTGGTCTCCGATCAGTGTAGGGATTGGTGAGCCAGACGGCTTTGTGTTTTCGCTCGCTACCTATCAGGGTAGGTTGATAGTTGGCGGCGAGTACCTCGGATCACAGTACACGAACGGAATTGCTAGTTTCGACGGCCAGACCTGGATGTCACTGGGTAGCAGCGATCCTCCAAGAGGCCATGCGATCGAGGTGCTCCTGGTGCATGACAATCTACTCTGGGCCGGTGGCTTTACGCGAAATAGCCCCACAGAGGCGTATCTCGAATTCTGGAATGGTGCGAGTTGGTCAAAACCGCCCGGAGGCCTGACCGGCGGATATATGACTGTGCTTGCTCTTGCCTCCTTTCAGAATCAATTGTACGTAGGCGGGTCCTTTGCAACTGCCGGGTCAACGCCCGCCGCGAATCTGGCGCGATATGACGGCACGGAGTGGCACGCACTCTCTGCTCAGCCAAACGGCAACGTTTATTCACTAGCTGAGTACAAAGGACGTTTATTTGTTGCGGGCGGGTTCACGGCAATCGGCAGTGATACGGTACATCACGTTGCCGCCTGGGATGGCACAGAATGGGATACTCAGGAATCGTACTTTAACGGAACGACCTATGAGCTGTGTCTCTATCAGGATAATCTCTTTGCCGGTGGAAGCTCAATGAAAGTAGAAGCTGACCACGTCCCCGCTTGGCGCATAGCTCAATGGGACTCTTCTGCCTGGTCACCTTTGGTCAGCGGTATGAGCGGACAAGCAAGGGCGATGATCTTGCACAATGGCGAACTAGTGCTTGGCGGAGAAATCTCACTGGCGGGCTCAGGGGATGTGCACTCGCTCATTCGATGGGACGGGTCGTCCTGGTCGCCATTTTATGTGGAGCCTGAAGGTACTGTCAACTGCTTAACACAATTTGATTGAGAGCTTGTGGCTGGCGGCTCATTTCCGTCGACCACACCTGGATCTAACGACTGTATTTTGCTTTGGAATGGAGCCGAGTGGCGCACGTTGGGACAAGGACTGACAGGCCAGATACGGGCCACGACTGTCTTCCGGGATACTCTATACGTCGGTGGCGCACTTAATATACCTGGGGTGTCTGCTTCGGTTGGCGTGGCTCGCTGGAACGGCTTCACTTGGACTTCAGTGGGGAACTGGGAGATAAGGGAGGTCTACGCTCTGGAGGTAAATGCTGACAGACTCTGGGTCGGGGGGCGTTTCTTCAAAACAATTGGTGATAGTGCCAACTACCTAGCCGCGTGGGACGGAAATCAGTGGTATGCTCCGCCTAGTCTCAATGGTGCAGTTTTCGCACTTCATTCTTTCAAGGGTGACCTGGCGGTTGGGGGACATTTTACCGGTTCCGGGCTCACATCACTCAATCGCGTAGCCCTGTTGAAAGACACTGCTTGGGTTCCATTTCTCTCCGGCTTCTACGGTGATGTATTCTGTTTTGCGGAACATGCAGGGCGGCTGATCGCCGGAGGAAATTTCTTGTACGCAATTTATCAGACTACATATCTCCACGGTATAGGCGCCTGGAATGGAACACAGTGGGTCCCACTTGGGAGTGGTGGTAACGGTTCTGTTGACGCCATGATCTCTCGTGACACTGACTTGGTAGTGATAGGCTCATTCTCAGCTATGGGCGCAGAGGCCGCTTCAGTGGTCGCACGCTGGACAAAAGGGTGTTGCGACGGTTCGGTCGGAAATGTCAACTTCTCCTCTGATGATATCGTTGATATCTCTGACCTTTCATTTCTTATCATGTATCTCACCGAACCAGGCAGTATCATCATGAGTTGTGCTCAGGAAGCTGATATGAATGGCGGCGGCGTTGATCTCTCTGATCTTTCCTTACTGATCGCACATTTCATCCAGCATCCAAGACCGCTACTCCCAAGCTGTCCGTGAAAAGTTGTGAGTGATCAGTTCTCTCGCCATCACTTCACTTGCTGCGGCGGCCGACATGCGTGATAGAGTCACGTGACGCATGCGTTCATCTACTCAAAAACGTGAATGTTACAACGGCATCTGATGCACTCTTGGTACTTTTCACCTCTCGCCGGTATTCGCACTCAAGGTAGAAATCACCAAACGCGATTCACACGATGAAAAACTTCTCATCTTCATCGAAAAATGCGGAAGCGCTGACAGAATCCCCTTGACAACGTGGCAAACTCGGTCTATCATGGGCACGTCGATAATCGCAGGTGCCTTTCGAACTCGCGACGACACTTTTGGTGGGGTTGGATAGATTTCAGGGGTGGTTGAAGGCACCAAGCCCTTATCGGTTCAGGAAGATCAAACAACAAATTGACTGGGTACTGTTGCGACAGATGGATGTCGTAACGAATTTGTTAGAAGGTATCTTCCAGGGAAACCGCTAAGAGCCACTCGCCGACTCTCACGTTACTCCTGGCAGTAACTTGCCTCCTAACAATCTCCAAGGACGAGGTTCTTAAGCGTCGCGGTCGCATGCTCAAATCAACGGGGTGTGCTGGTATGGCGTGATGTAGTCATATCGGTATGTTCCGGCCCGACAGGCATGAGTTTGAGGGGACGTGCGATCGCGCGCGGCGAACCTTGGGGTTGTAACACTTTCACATCGGGAGGACACTGGCATCAAAGCAGAGACAAGTAGATCCTGTGATCGATTGTCGACCCTTTATGCGCAGTGAAAGCTGCACGCTGAGGACGAAAGCGGTAAGCTCACAGAAGAGGGATTCGCGACGGACTGCCGGCGGGGTTCAAATAGTGCCGCCAGGTAAGAAGGCACCGTAAGGCTAACCTGGGTACTGCTAGTCTTGGGCTCCTCACCCGGCAGCGTCGCAATATAGCGGACAACCTCCGTTATAACAAGACGTAACTTGTGCGGCTCTGCTCGCCGTAACCGAGTCATACCCTTCATCTTCACCGACAAAAAAGGATCCGGATCGATCGACATCGCATCGCTCGACGATGCGCACTTCACATGATCCCTGTGAAATGGGCGAGGATGAGGTACGCCTGTACCCGGCCGCACGAGACCGGAAATTCCGGAGGTACACATGTTTAGAAATTTCCTAAAGATGTTTCTAGCGATAACAGTCGTCTGTCTGGCCGCCGCTCCTGCAATGGCTCAGTATACGACTTTTGTCGTCGATGATGACGGCAATCCGGCGACCACCTATCCAAACCTGGCCGCCGCGATTGCGACCGCCCAGACATTCTCGGGTGGCCCGCACAAGATCGTCATCATGCCGGGTAACTATTCCGATTACAACCTGACACCAAACCCCGCCAAGATCGATGAGATCACGTGCAATGCCAATCCCGGAGAGGTCGTATTTACGTCTCCGGCTGGCACGAACAATTTCATCACCCTTGGTCTTAACCAGCATCTGGCCGGCATGAAACTGGTCGGATATAAGGGAACCGGGGTGACGGTCGTCGGCGATAATGTGGTCGTGGAGGATCTCATTATTGAAGGCGCCAGTGGTATTGGTGTGAATATCAGCAACGCCAACAACATTATGGTTCAGAACATGGTCCTTTCGACCCTCGACTATGGTGTTCTGGCGAATCTGAGCAATAACTCAAAGATCCAGATGATTGACATGACCGACTGCGGTTATGGCGTAGCTGTCGCCAATTTCACGGCGGGATTGATCGATAAGATCAATATCGTCGATGGTAACTATGGCATCTACGTGGATGGCGGAAGCCTGACGACCTTTGTGACCAATTGCAAGGTTGAGTCGGCGGCCAATTATGGCATCTGGCTCAATGCCGCAGGTCAGTGCCAGGTTCTGAACAATCTGGTCTATCAGTCCGGCTCCTATGGAATCGTCGCACAAGCGTCGACCTTCCAGAACTGGGTCCTCAACAACTGTCTCATCGGCAATGTTGGCCCCAGCCAGGGCTATGATGATGGTGTCATGGGCAACTGGTGGGATGGCAACTTCTACGGTGACAATGTCTATACCCTGGGCGCGGTGACTGACGGTAATCCAATGAAGTACGCGCTGACAGCCGTTGCTTCCGGCTCCAGCTACAATATCGGTGATGTCATCGATGTTGACTTTATGTGGTCGATGCCGGCGTGCGCCGGTTTGGACAGCCAGCTAATGGCCGCGTATAACTTCGTTGTCAATTGGGATGACACCAAGCTGGCCTATGTGGCTGGTTCGGCTGATTATGATGAAGCATATCTCGGTCCGGCTCCGCCGGCGCTGTATACCGGGATATCTGAAACCTCTACTTCGCTGACCTTCGCGGCTGCCAACTTCACCACTCCTGGTATTGATGGTGGACGTTTGGCGTTTGCAAAGTTCGAAGTGGTCGGCGCCAACGCGGTCTCGTCACTCACCTTCACCGGTGATGACTTCCGCGATCCGGCGAACAACCCTGTCCCGCACACGGTCGCGGCCACCAGCTTCACGCTGGTCGACAATGTCGCGCCGGTGCTGGTCTCTGCGGTTGCGAGCAATCCGGCCGGTGATAACACCTATTCGGATGGTTCTACCGCTGGTCCTGGGCCATTCGTGAAACTCGACATGATCATGTCGGCGACCGATAACTACGATCTCGATCGTATCGAGTATTCGTATAACGGCGCACCGTGGGGAACCTGGATCCCGGGTCTCACTGGTGTAGCCTATACCAGTCCATCGATGTACGCGGGTGGTGTGGCTGGCCTGCCGGTCGGAGCCAACAACCTGGCTCTCCGCGTGGTCGATGCCGCGGGTCTGATCTCGAACGTGATAACCTACAATTTCACGATCGACAGAACCGCTCCAGTGATCTCTGCGATCGCCGTGTCTGACAAAGATGGTTGCGCGCTGAACAACAGCCGCTGGACCAACAGCACGACTGTCACTGTGGCGATCACGGCGACCGGTGCCCCATACAACATGATGCTGTCTGAGTCCGGCGACCAGCCGATCGTGCCGTTCGCGGCCTCCGGTGATTTCGTCATTGGTGCCGCCAATGGTCCGCATGTGGTGTATGCTCGTCTCTACGACAAGTACAACAACCGCGTCGACTGGACCCCCGGCAATGTTATCATTCTCGATAACGTCGCGCCGGTGGCAACTGGCCCTCTCGCGATCAACGGCATCGCTGCCAAGACAAACAACCCGAATGTGGCAATCACGCTGACTTCGTGGGGTTTTGGCTGGGGCGATGGCCAGGTGAATATCACCGAGAACGCGGCGAACCTGGTCTGCGGAAACGCGGGATGGTTTGCGCCGGTCTCTTATCCGCACACTTTCACGCTTTCCGCTGGGGATGGCAACAAGACCGTCTACTTTGCGACGCGTGACAGCGCGGGTAATATCAGTAATGTCCTCAGTGATGCTATTCTCTTTGACCAGACACCGGTGACGATCACGTCCTATGACATGGTTGACGACGCCGGTTTCACCTGCTCCAACAATGGTAACATCAAGGCCATTTATTCGTGGACCGGTGCGGATGCGCAGACCCTCGAGTGGTCCTATGATGGGATCTCATGGGGATTCTGGAAGAGCCTGGTCGGACTGCCGTCACCGGACTCCACCAACGGTAGTGTGCCGAATACCAACGGCATGCACTCTCTGTATATTCGGATAGTTGACGACATCGGGAATGTCAGCGTCGCCAAAGTCGACAGCATCATGGTTGACAATGTCGTGCCGACCCTGACCAATATGGTCGTGGCCGACGTGGCGGCCACTGCTGTGCCTGATCCGACCGACCCGCAGTACTCCAATTCCATCACGTTCAACATGAATATCACCGGATTGAGCGCCGATGTAACAGTACTGCGAGTCTCTGAGGATAACTTCACGACGTTTACGGATTTCCCGATCCTCTCGGCCAATCCATATACGTTGAGTTACACGTATGTCGCGGCCGCGACAGAGTGTGTCGCGAAGACCATGTGGATCAAGGCGCTCGATTGCGCAGGCAATGAGTCTGTCTTTGATTCAGATGTCTTCCGCTTCGACCTGACCGTACCGGTGCTGACATCCTTCACCGGACCGGCCCTTACCAACACGCAGCTCGTGTCGCTGGCCATCGCGGCTACCGACAACTGCGGGTTGTATCGGATGCGTCTGGGTGAAGGCTCATTGGTTGGCGTACCGTGGGTGGCGTTCAATCCTGCTCCAAGCTTCACGCTTGCGGCGGGCGACGGCAACCATATCGTCAATCTTGAGATCGCGGATCATGGCGGTAATATCGTCAGCGGCGCGGTGACCATCATGCTGGATGCCACGGTGCCAAGCGCCGGCACCTTTGTGATCGTGTCGCCCAATCCGTTGGCTGCCCCGGGCTATACCAGCACACTGGTGGGCAACGTCGCCAACATCACCTGGGATGGTGATGTGGTAAACATGTGGATACAGTATGCTGATGGCTCGAATACCGGTGCAATTCCAGTGGTAACGCCGTTTGCATTGGCAATTCCCAATGTACCTGCCGGACCTGGAGTAAAAACGGTGACATATTACTTCCAGGATGCGGCTCTTAACTGGAGCCCTGCATACACAGCCACAATCAACTACTCCAACGTCGCTCCTCCGCCGCCTGCGGCCGGTACTGCCACTGGCACGCCGATGGCGAGCTGCCTGCTGGAGTGGGGCGCCGTGACCGACGCGCAGAAGTATATCGTCAAGTACAACTTCCAGAACCAGTACCCGACCTACCCGGATCCGATCCCACCGCATCCGATGGATCGTCTGCTGGAAGGTATCCTTGAAACCGACAGCGTGACTGGCCTCCAGTACATGTTTGAAGGTCCTCAGCCGGATATCTACTCGTTCTCGATCTGGACGTTGAGCAAGCACGGTCTCTACTCTGCGTCGCCGAACATCGACGTGACCGCCACCAACTACATCCTGGGCGACTTCGAGCCGACCCCGGATGGCTGCATCGATTTCGGCGACGAATTCGGTGAACTGGCGGTTGCGTACAACTCGATCTCGACCGACCCGAACTTCAACATGTATTTGGATATCGCGCCGACCAGCGACATGTCGCCGACCGGCTATCCAATGCCTGACCTGGCGGTTGATTTCGAGGATCTGGTGATCTTCGCTCTGAACTACGACCAGTACTTCTGCACTGGCGGAGCGGCTCCGCAGCCGACCGAGATTCGCGAGACAGGCAAGCTCAAAGCTGGTCCGCTGGCTGTCGAGGCCGACATTCCGGATCGCGTCAGAGCCGGTGACGAGTTTGTCGTACCGGTCAGAATCGATGGTTATGAAGCGGTCAAGGCCTTCCATGTCATCCTCGGGCTGAATACTGAGATGTTCGAAGTTGTCGGTATCAACGCAGGTACCGCCTTCAACGGCATCAAGGAGTCGTTCTTCTACAGCGACCCGAAATCGACCCGAATTGATGTCAGCGGCGTGGTCTTTGGTCGTGACGTGACCTATACCAATGACGAGTTCTTCACGGTGACACTGAAGGCCCGCAAGACGGGTGACGTGAACCTTGAGGAAGTCGAATTGACCTTCCGTGACAGAGAGAACAAGAACTTCGAGGCCAGCCTCAGCTTCAATCGTGTGGCTAATGGCAGCCTGCCGAGCGCTTATGCTCTGTCGCAGAACTACCCGAACCCGTTCAACCCGACGACCACTATCGAGTTGGCGCTGCCGACGGCCAGCGAGTATACGCTGACCATCTACAACGTCCTCGGCCAAGCGGTGAAGACCTTCCAGGGCTTCGCTGAGGCAGGGTATGTCACGGTTGACTGGAACGCGACGGATCAGAGCTCGGGCATCTACCTCTACAAGGTGGTTGCCGGACGCTTTGAGGATACCAAGAAGATGGTCCTCATCAAGTGATCTATCCCGTCCCGGATTAAGGGAAACCACGGAGAGGGGATAACCTCCTCTCTCCGCTCGAATTAGGTATCGCAAGAAATCTGTTTTGGAGGAACCATGTGTAATCGTCCCAAAGCTTTCCCGTTGTATGTCGCGGCACTGCTCCTCTGCGTGGCACTTTCTTCCGCCTCTGGAGCGACTATCTTTCTGCATCCCGATTCTGTTCGGCTGCTCAACCCTGTCGGAGACACAGTTCATCTTGAACTTCGGGTCGATGCCGCCACTCAGGACATTAAGCTCTTCACCGTGCGTATCCAGCTTGCTCCAGGCAAGATTGATACGCTCGGCATCACCGAAGGCCCTCTCTTTCAGGCACAGGGCCAAACGGTGTTCAACAAGCGCCTTGAGAACAATGACTCGGTGCTGGTGATAGAAGGACTCATTCTCGGCTATTTGAAGTCAGCGGATGGCCCTGGTACGCTGGCGTACATAAACCTCAAAGTATTGGATACTGGTCGGGTAGACCTGGCGATCATTTCGCATGAAACGCGGGATGTCAATAATGACCCGTTCGCAAGTACCGCCCTAGGCGCTCTGCTGTTCCTGGATTATCCGCCTACGCCATTTGATTTGCTCTACCCGCTTAATGGTTCAGCCGTGTCAGGGATAGGGTGCGGGCTCGACAGCGTAACGTTGCGCTGGGAAAGATCCCGCTCCGTATACACCGGCGAGCAGGTGAGCTATACGCTTCAATATACCAAGGACCCGTTGTGGGCCGCGCCCAATATCACAACAGTCAGTTCCATCGTCGATACGGCGTATCGCATTCAAATGCTTCCTTTAGGAAAATACTACTGGAAGGTCACTGCTCTTGGTACTGTCAATGGTCTGACCAGACCATCGGCACCGGTCATCGATTCGTTCTACCTGAGCTATCCGGATGCCGACGGAGATACCAAGGCTGACGCATGTGATAATTGCCCCACCATCAGCAATCCGCTTCAGACGGATACGGATGGTGATGGAAAGGGGGATGCCTGCGACAATTGCCCCACTGTCGCTAACAGTAACCAATCGGATGTAGATGCGGATGGTGTCGGCGACCTTTGCGATAACTGCAAGTTTGTGGGCAATACTGATCAGGCTGATTCGGACAATGACGGTATCGGCAATCTCTGTGACAATTGCCCGACAGTCGCCAACACCGCGCAGACCAATAGCGATGGCGATCTTTATGGCGATGCCTGCGACAACTGCCCAACAGTTGCCAACCCGGACCAGGCCGACCCGGATAACGATTCCTATGGCTCGGCGTGCGACAATTGTCCCACTGTCTTCAATCCGACTCAATTCGACAGTGACCACGACGGCATCGGTGATGTGTGTGATGGCTGCTGTCAAGGGACGACCGGCGATGTCAACATGGCGGGCGCGGTAGATCTCTCGGATCTGAGCCTGTTGATCGGATACTTGACCGTAACGCCGCGGCCAACTCTTCCATGTGACGAAGAAGCAAATGTGAATAATAGCGGGTCGGTGGACCTTTCGGATCTGTCGCTGATGATCGCCTATTTGACGGTCACACCGCGGCCAACCTTACCCAACTGCCCGTGAGGGAATTGGGACATTACCTCATTGGTTCCCCCCGGAAAGACGGCCCAGTTTCTAGCGAACCGCTGGGCCGTCGAAAATACGTTGAAACGTATTTCGAGAGACGGGAGTCGCTCACCAGGAGTTCTCGCCGACGGCCACCGGTCCGGAGCACCCTGAGCCCGCAATGGTCGTGCCTGTATTGGCCCAGATCTCACCAGTAGATGCTTTATAAGCCCATCCACCGCGGGTTCCTACGATCACCCCTTTAGTCACGCCGGTCACGATGGAGTCGGGCGCACTGGTATCCGCCTGAAAGGGGTTTCTGGGGATGGCGTGGGCCATCACAATATTGATTGTGCGTAGACTGTCGATAGCAGGGAAGGCGCTGTTACCTGAGTGAACGATCCGATTGGATCGCCAGAGATTGATCCCCTCCCGCAGAGACATCAATGACTCTTTGCACGCCCCCTTCTTGGCCTCGAGAGAGAGATCCTGATACGCCGGCACCGCTACCGACGCGAGAATACCTAGCACCACGATGGTGATAACGATCTCTATGAGTGTGAATCCGCGATCATTCACCGCACTACGCCTTTGATCGATTGTCTCCAAATTCTCTGATCTATTATCGGCATATCCGACTAAATCTTAGCCAGCTCAGGAGGACCGCGGTGTAGTCTGTTCAGACCAGCGATTGCGCTTGGCAGTAGTCCCATAACAACCTATCTTCACTCCATTGACCGAGCCGGAGCGCGGCCCCTCGGTTCAGTTCTGTACTCCGGGAGAATTCGACCAACAGGAGTAAAAATCAATGCTCCGATTCTTTGTCTATTTCGCGGTGATCATCTGTGGCGCCTCGGTGTTGGCGATCGAACTGCTCGGCACCCGGGTGATAGCGCCATTCTATGGCGCCAGCCTTTACCTCTGGTCAGCGTTGATAAGTGTGACGTTGGCCGCGCTAAGCGTCGGCTATGCGATCGGTGGAAGATGGGCGGACCGAGACGCCCGACTCAGCCGCTTCTGTCTAGTTATCGGACTAGCCGGTCTCTGGGTGACACTCATTCCCTGGCTGAGGATCCCGGTTCTCGCGATGGCGGAACCGTTCGGCCTTCGCTCAGCGGTGCTGGTGACCGCGTTTGTGCTGTTTTTCCCGCCACTGGCATTGCTGGGTATCGTCAGCCCCTACGCCATACGGCTAAAGGCGCAGTCGCTTGATGTCGTCGGCCGCACCGCGGGTAACCTCTACGCAATCTCCACTCTCGCCAGCGTGGTCGCCGCGGTCGCCACAGGATTCTGGCTTATCCCCCACATTGGCGTCTCGCGCCTGCTTCTCATGATCGGACTGCTGCTCATTGGCACGGCGCTGGTGGGATGGTTAGGAAGACAAAAGATCGTCATGCTGGCTGGTATCCCGATCGTTCTGGCGGGATCCTTCTTTGGCTCGGGATTCGCCCCACATCAATTGGCGGACGAGTCTAAGGGAATTGTCGCGGTCGAAGAATCCGCCTACTCTGAGATCCGGGTGGTCGATATGGAGGATGGTCGGTTCATGTTCATCGATGGCAGCCTGCACTCCGGAATAGACCTCATGAACGGACTTCCGCTCTTTGAGTATGTCGATGTACTGGATATTCCCAAACTCTTCTTCGATGAGCCAGGGAGTATGCTCACGGTCGGGTTGGGGGGAGGTTCCGTCGCCCGAAGTTATGCCGCCGACAATTGGCAAGTCGATGCAGTCGAGATCGATCCTGTCGTTACCAAGATGGCTAAAGCGCATTTTGGATTGCAGGATGCCGAGGCCACTGTTTACCACATGGATGGTCGCCAGTACTTCCTGGAAAACCAGAAGAGCTACGAGATCATCATTATGGATGCGTTTGGCAGCAGCTCCATACCGTTTCATCTGGTAACCAAAGAAGCATTCGCGATCGCCAAGCAACATTTGTCGCACGATGGCATTCTGGCGATGAATGTGCAGTGTGTGGGATGGCGCGATCAGATTGTCCAGAGCCTGGCTGTTACAGCCAATCAAATATTTACGAACGTACTCGCCCTGCCGATCGCCGAACCGCCGGACCAACTTGGAAACCTGATACTCCTGGCCTCGGATCGAAAGCTAAACTTGGCGTCTGATCTGCCGCAGCCGGAGTACCGCGTCAGCCCGGAGTATCATCGGGTTCATGCGTGGGATAATCGATTCGAGGTGGATACGACAGGAGTTTTGGTGCTTACAGATGAACTGAATCCCGTCGATGTCTGGTCAGAAAACGTCAATCTGGTTTCCCGGCGGAAACTCCATGAATATCTCGCTGACCGTCACGTCGCCTGGTAAGGCCCGGCCTTAAAGCGGCTCGATCATCCCGCTTATCACGATTTTGGTCGGATGGCCTTCGATAGTGGCAGGAATTTTCGCGCGAGTCGTCATATTATCCTCGCTCAGCATGATCAACAGACAGGGGGTATGGTTATCCAATTCGCCGACCGCGACGCCGACTACCGAAGCGAGCTTCAATAGGTCGTCGTCGTGATCCGCCAGAACGGCATTGATATCTCGTGCAGGCATTTCGGTCTTCTCCGGTGAATCGCTTGCGTTCTTCTCGCGCTGGTCTGAACCACATCCGAGAGCAGTCAGCGCCAGCACAAAAAGAAGCATAGCTATACCGAATGCTTTAGGAAAGGTGTCTTTTCTTACAAGGTCATTCCACATATTTCAATTTCGCGAATGCCATCTGCTGCAAATAAAAACCTGTTCCCGATGGGGACCGGGAACAGGCATCTTTTTTGAGATCAGTGCCAGTCTGCGCTACTTCTGCTTACTGGCCAACCATTGTCGCGTTGAATTCGCCCAATACTTCGTTGATCGGATTGGCAAAGCCGTAGGAACGGCTGCCGGCGAAACAGAGTCCGACGGCACGGGGGTTGGTGGTTACGTCTTCAACCATTAGCGAACCGGAGTCGCCGCTCTGGATGAATTTGCCACCACTGAGTACGATCTGGCCGGTGAATGTCTTGGTAAAGGCCGACCCGCCGGCACATTCATTCTCATAGGCCACGCTAATGCTGGCATTGAGCGCATAGACGGTCGTACGGGTCAGACCGCTGGTGCGTCCACTCTTCTTCACTTTCTGACCAACCGACGCGGCAACTGTCTGCGCGGAGATGGTTCCGACTTCGAGGATATTGCCAGTCTCATCTACCATGCCGGAAATGACGGTCGCCGTCGAAGCGTCGACATTGGTATTCGGCAGTTTGCTGCTGACCACCAGGGTCGCCACGTTTTGCGCATTAGCGGCATTGCAGCCAACATCAATGAGGCTCGGTTGAATGACAAAGTCACCGGTCTGAGCGCGACGGCTGTTTCCGCCGGTTACAATGTCAGCCTCGAAGACGTGATAGTTGCTGAGGATGCGTTTTTGGCTGCCGACCTGAATGAGCGAGCCCATCGTCCCGCCACAGCAGTAGCCATTGGCGAGGTCATAGCGCCAGCCGCCCGAAGTTCCCATTTTAACCGGAGGAGTCTGCTTAGCGGTATGACTTACGCCACCACCGCCGCCGCCCGGCTTTCCGAGAGCCACGATCTTGTCGGTCATCTCGACTTTTGTCTTCACGCCATCCAGCATGCGGGGAGCATTGCGGAAAGCGCGATCGGTAGTAACCAGCAACAGGATCGCCGGCTCGCCGGCTTCGTCCAGCGTAAGGGCGGTTCCAATGACCTCCGGATCGGCCATCAGGTCGCGGGTATACCGCTCCTGAATTGCCTTTACGGGAGCCAACCGGGGATTCGCCATGCTGAGGGCTGGCACAAAATCACTGTTTGAGGATGTTGGCGACTGGGGTGAATCAGAGCATCCCCAGATCGCGAGTGCTACGAGAGCGACCGCTGCCACCAACAAAGCAATGCGGCCGGGTTGAGTGAGGAAACGAGTCATTCAAGACCTCCTGAACACAGGGTTACATAGTTCAGACGTTGATATGAGTGGAATTCGGGTTCGGCCAAATCAGGTGGGAGTGAAACAGACAGCACAGTCTGAATCATGGTATTCCCGGATGCAACTGGATGAATCAATAGTGCGACAAGATTTATCACGGTACAACAGATCATACTGCGCTCGAACTCGGTGATTTCTTACGCAGAAGCTTTCGATGACGCCAGGGCTAGTACCCCGGACTGTGTCTGATTGTCCGCGACGTGATTCGGTTATCTCTTACAAATTAACCCTAGCGGAGAATCTTGCAAGAAAAAAAGCCACGATTACCGCATTCTTTTCGCCTCGGGCAGACGCTTGCACCAATAGTCACATGCCGGTATGCGTGCGAGCCACACGAGACTGCATTTTGAGAGCGCTGGGATGTGGGTTCTTGGAATGACTTACGGCGGAATAACGAAGCCGAATTGATGTCGAACAAAGACTGAAGTTGTACTCGCGAACACTTGTCGCTGGACAACTAGCCTATAACCTGGACACGGGGCTTGGTACTCTGCGGGCGGGCATAATGAATGATCAGGTGCAGGACGATGGCGGCGTTTTCTCTGGAGACATTCACCAGCCGGAATCCGGATGAATGCTCCGCGGTCCGCGTCCCCTTGCGGCACCACATGCAGACCGCTTCCAGAACCAAATACTCCTGCTGGAATATAGGTTTGGGGAGTTTCACCCGACACTCGATCAGTTCATCTTGCTCGATCGGTTTCTGG
>JAYRFH010000056.1:0-7735 GCA_041908405.1 Candidatus Zixiibacteriota bacterium | reverse complement strand
TGCATCTTCCAACAAAGTCAATGTTCAATCTGAGCAATTCTCGCAGGAAGTTGAGCTGGGTAAATCCGCCACGTACGACCTGACGCTGGAGCTCTTTAGCGGAGTCGGAAACACGTTCGGTTTGGAAGTGGTCAATCTTCCGAAGGCGATCAGCCGCTACTTCAAGGATCCGACCGGCCAGGCCCGCTTGAGCCAACTCAAGTTCACTGAAAGTACCCATACCAAACGAGCGGCGTTAGAAATAACCCTTCCGGATCGCCCCAATGATGATGTCCTGATGGATCAGCCGATCCCATTCTACGTCGTGGTCATCCCGCATGACCGTACCGCGGAGCTGGCCGGACTGCAGGACAGACAGATGACCCCCGATCAGATCGAGGCGCTCGGCGTCGGCTATGTCCGGCTCGAACTGGTCCCGCGCGGCAAAGGCAAACTGCTGGTTCGATCGAATCAACTCTTCCACGCTATCCATGCCGATGAATCGGTCACCTTCACGGTTGATTGCGTCAACGAGGGGAGCAATCGATTGGATAACGTCGAGATCAAGGCGGATGTCCCGCTTAACTGGAGCAAGACGATCGAGCCGGCAGTCCTTCAATCCCTGGCGATCGGCCAGGAAGGAAGGATCTCCTTTACCTTCACGCCGCCCGAGGATATCGCCGCCGGCAAATACGAAGTTCGCCTTCGCAGTTCCGGCATGTCCTCCGGACAACCGGTCATCAGCGAAGACAAAACGGTCACGATAGAGATACTCCCATCCTCCAACGTCATCGGTATCACGCTCGTGGTGCTGCTGATCCTCGGGCTGGTCGCGGTGGTGGTCATCTTTGGCATTCGCTTATCACGCAAGTAACGGATAGAGAGGAATATGATGCAGAACGAATCCACATCCACCCCGCTCTTAGAAGCGGTCAACCTGACGAAGCGCTACGAGGATGGTGTCCTCGCCCTCGACCATGTCAATTTTGCCGTTCGTGCCGGTGAGATCTTCGCCATGCTCGGCGCCAACGGCGCCGGAAAAACCACAACCATCAACCTCTTCCTCAATTTCATCGAACCAACCGAAGGCGAGGCGCGCATCAACGGCATCGTGACACACAAGGAGCCGCTGCTCGCCAAACAACATGTCTCCTACGTCTCTGAGAACGTGATGCTCTATCCGAATTTCACGGCCGTACAGAATCTCGACTACTTTGCCCGGCTTGGCGGCAAAACCAGCTACAGCGAAAATGATTATCGCCAGGTCCTTCTACGTGTCGGTCTCGCCGAGGAGGCTCATCACAAACGCCTGAAAGGCTTCTCCAAAGGGATGCGCCAAAAATGCGGTATTGCCATTGCGATCTTGAAGGACGCACCCGCCATCCTGCTTGATGAACCAACCTCTGGTCTCGACCCCAAGGCCGGCTACGAATTCCAGTTACTCCTCGCCGCTCTGCGGAGTGAAGGGAAGGCAATTTTGATGTCAACTCACGACATCTTCCGCGCCAAAGAGATTGCGGACACCATAGCCATAATGAACAACGGCCGCATCGTGATGCAGGAGCCTGCCTCCCGTCTCATCGGCCAGGATCTGGAACGCCTCTACATGCAGTATATGGCTGGTCACAATAACGCCGAAGTCGCCGCGTAGGAGTTCATCATGTTGCGAACCATTATCGAAAAAGAGATTCGCGATATCATCGGCTCCAGCAAGTTCGCGATCTCCTTCGGCGCCTGTGCCGTGCTGATCCTTCTCAGCTTCATTACCGGCGCGCTCAATTTTCAGTCGAGTCAGGCCCAGTACGAAGCCGCCAAGGCGGAGAACCTCCGCCAGATGGAAGGACTCACCGACTGGTACTCCGTCCAGCAGCACCGAATCTTCCTCCCGCCGCACCCTCTCGCCTCGCTGGTTGGAGGTGTTTCGAATGATATCGGGCGTACCACCGAGGTCCGCGGACGCGGTGAACTCAATGCCCAGGGAAGCCGCTACGGCGAAGACCCCGTCTTTGCCGTCTTCCGCTTCCTCGACCTCGAGTTCCTTTTCCAGGTTGTCCTCTCGCTACTTGCGATTCTGCTGGGTTATGACGCCATCTCCGGCGAGAAAGAGCGCGGCACACTTCGCCTTTCGTTCAGCAATGGTGTCCCCCGTGCGACCTATATCCTCGGCAAATTGATCGGCGCGTTCTGCGCGTTGACCATCCCACTCTTGCTCGCGTTAGCGGTAGGGTCGCTCATTTACCCGGTCATGGGGATCCCGATGTCCGGCGCCGACTGGACACGCCTCGCGCTTATCTTCCTGACCGGTCTGCTGTTTGTCGGCGCGTTCCTCACGCTCTCCGTGATGGTCTCTGCCTTCACTCAGCGGACATCGAGTTCATTTTTGATGCTCCTCGTCATCTGGATCGCGTCCGTGCTCATTATCCCGCGCGCCTCTGTACTGATCGCAGGTCGCATGGTCGATGTCCCCTCGGTCGATGAGATTAACTCTCAAAAGGGACGACTCGCCATGCAATTGCAGGCGGAGGATCGAACCTCCATGTCGAAATTCAAGCCGACCGGCGCGGCCATGGGTGACCAGTTCGACCCCCAGACGATGATGAGCCAGTTCAACCGTTTCATGGATTCGCTCGCCGATGCCCGCGACAAAAAGCTCTCCGACTTTGGCGGCCGCCTCAACGAGGATCGCTTCAACCGACAACAAACTCAACAGAAGCTCTCGTTCGCGTTCGCGCGCTTCTCTCCGTCCGCCTCCTTCACTCTGGCCGCGTCCGCGCTGGCCGGAACAGATATGACACTCAAGGATGAGTACTATCAGCAGGCGATGGCTTACCAGACCGATTATGCCAAATTCATGAAGGAGAAAACTGGCTTCAACCCCAGCGGCCGGATGGTGGTCGTCATTCGAGATGACAACCAGGAGAAACCGAAAGAGATCGACCCGACCGAACTCCCCTCCTTCACGTTCCAGCAACCGACCCTCGGCGAACTGTTCGGGCGTTCCCTATTCGATATGGGACTGCTCGCTATCTTCAACCTGATATTTTTTGCCGGCTCTGTGGTCGGCTTCTTACGATACGACCTGCGCTAGGAGGCAGCCGATGTTTGCACTGTTGATACAAAAAGAACTCAAGTCGATACTGCTAAGCCCGAAATTCGCGGTGACCTTCGGCATCTGTACTTTCCTGTTGTTGCTGTCGGTTTTCATTGGCATCTCCGAGTACAACTCTTCGGTCAGATCCTATGAGTCCGCGCGTGCCCTTGCCGACCAGCAATTGCGCGAGACCACCTCATTCCGTCAGGTCCAGACCAAGGCGTTCCGCGCGCCTGACCCAATGCAAATATTTGTCTCGGGCTTGACCTACGACATCGGCCGATGGGCAGGCATCACGCAGGACAACGCCCCCCGTCTCCGCAACAGCGCGTACTCCGAGGATCCGATCTTCGCTGTCTTCCGCTTTGTCGATCTGGCGTTTATCGTGACCGTTGTCCTTTCATTATTGGCAGTACTGTTCACCTATGACGCCATCTGCGGCGAACGAGAATCCGGCACACTGCTCCTGGTCTTCTCCAACGCAATCCCTCGCGCGCAGTATCTGCTCGCGAAGGGGATCGGCGCATGGCTTGGCCTGGTCACACCGATATTCCTCGCGCTCTTGCTGTCTATCCTGATGGTCCTCGTCGCCGGAGTGCCAATGACCGTTGACCACTGGATCCGCACCGGACTCCTCATGCTGGTCTCGCTGCTCTTCTTCACCGTGTTTATTGTCATTGGATTGCTCATATCGGCCATGACTCGTAGATCATCCGTCTCGTTCCTGATATCGCTGGTGGTCTGGGCATTCTTTGTCCTGATAATCCCGCGCGCGGGAGTGTTGGCCGCCGGACAGATCGTCTCTGTCCCGACCGTTGCCGAGATCGAGGGCATCCGCGACACGTACGCCAAAGATCAGTGGACAGGCTTCCACACAGCGCTCGACTCACTCTTCAGGGCAACGCGCAGTTCGCTCGAGGATACACTTTCTGATGAACAGATGTGGTCGCAACTGGCGACCCAGGACTCAATTCGTCAAGCGGTGGAGAATCGTATAAACGACTATGAATTGAAATTGTATGCCGACCTGACCCAGCGCCGCGCGGTACAGGAACGCCTCGCCTTCACGCTCTCACGCGTCTCACCGGCCTCGGCGTATCAACTTGCGGCCATGTCTCTTGCCGGCACTGACCTTGATTTGAAAAAGCGCTACGAAGAAGCGATGACGACCTACCGCACGCAGTTCACGGATTATGCGAATAGCAAGACCGAGGATGTCCCCTCCGGCATCCGCATCTCTTTCGACTCGGAAAAGGGGATGTCGTTTGAAAGTCCGCGCGACCAGGCATCCTTGGATCTGACCGACATGCCCGCCTTTGTCCCGCCGACACAGCAACTCGGCGCGACCATGTCAGGCATCGTGGTTGATTCGGGCCTGTTGATCTTCTTCAGCCTGCTCGCTTTCGCGGGAGCGTTCGTCGCCTTCCTCCGCTACGACGTTCGCTAGCACTGCAATGGTTACCACGGCATGGAAAGCCTGCCATGCCGTGTGATTTCTTGCACGCCGCGGATGGTATGCTGTCATCGCGAGCCTTGCCCTGCAACAATCAATCATCTCAAGAATCATCTCCGACGGCAAGGCGTCGCGATCTCGTAGATTTGCGCGGCAGACGTCCCCGTCTGCCCGGCTATCCCCCCCACTTCCCCCTTGCTCCACTTCACCTCTCCCCCTACTATTCCTGCATGCAACCGGATTGGCAACTCACTCTCGACCAACTCCCCGCGCGTGTCTGGGATGTCGCCATCGTCGGCGCCGGACCCGCCGGCTCCACTGCCGCGTCGCTGCTCGCTTCGCGAGGTCACGGTGTTTTACTCCTCGAACGACACCACTTCCCTCGCGACAAGGTCTGCGGCGATGTCCTCCTCCCTGACGCGATCGAAATGCTCTCACATATCGGCGTTCTCGACCGCGTCAAACAAGCCGCGCACTCGCTTGACAGGATGCGTATCTACAGCCCCGGACGATTCACCTTCGATATCGATGCCGCCTATCTGACCCTTCCGCGCAAGCGACTCGACGCTCTCCTCGCGCATCATGCGTATGAAACCGGCGCCACAGTCTGCACTGCCGCCGTTGCCAATGTCATACAGGAACGCGACCATGTTCTATTGAACCTTGCTAACGGCGAGACAATCCGCGCCAAGTACTCTCTCCTTGCTACCGGCTCGCAGGTCGACACCGCGCACCATCTGAACCTGGTGACCGATCCGCATCCCAATGCCCTCGCGATGCGCTGTTATCTGGAATCGGATTACGACATACCACACGGTATTCTCTCGTATGACCGTGCGCTCCGCCCCGGCTATGCCTGGATATTCCCTCTCGGCGATAACCGCTACAATGTCGGCTGTGGCATGCTTATTGAGGGAAGACCAAATGTCAGCCGCACGCTCAAAGAGATGTTCGCGACTTTCTGCGACGCGTTTCCTCCCATGCGGCAATTGCTGGCTCAAGGTAGACTAGTCAGCCATCTGACAGGTGCCGGAATTCGCACTTCGTTTGGCGACTCCGAGCATATCGCGCGAGGAAATGTCTGCGCTATCGGCGAGACAGTTGGCACCACCCTCCCCTTCTCGGGCGAAGGAATCGGCACCGCGATGCGTTTCGCGCAAATCGCTGCCGACCAACTCGACATACTGCTGTTGGGAGGTCACTCCCCTCTTGAGCGAATCGTCCCCCTCATGCGAGATCACTTCACTTCGCTGTTTGCCGGCTATCGCCGCACCGAACGATGGCTCGCCTATCCCTGGATCAACGACCTCATCGCTCGCCGCGTAAACAAAAGCAGATTTCTGCAAGACGCCTGCCGCGGCATAATCCTCGGCACCGTCAACCCGAATGAAGTTTATTCTGTGAAGGGAATTGTAAAGGCGTTCATGCGGTGAACTACCGCAACCAGCCTTTGATCCGGTCGAGTTCGGTCAATGCCCGCTGATAGTCATCGGTCCGTCCAATATCCAGCCAGAAACCGTCGTAGGGATACTGCATGATCGGTTCATCGTGAGCCAACAGTTTCAGCACCAACTCATCAAATCCGAATGGTTCGCCATCCGGCACATACTCCAGCACCCGCTTGGAAAAGACATACACTCCCATCGAAACCGCGAACTGAAGATTCGGTTTCTCCGCGAACTGCACTACTCTCCCCTCGGCGGTCGAGTCCAGTACGCCGAAATCCACTTTCTCCGTCCTGATATAGGTCGCAATCGTCATCGCCGCCTTTTTCTGCATATGGTGCTCGTACACCTTCCGCACATCCAGATCGGTCAGGATATCCCCGTTCGCCACGATAAAATGCTCCGGCAATCCCGGTATCAGCTTGATCGGCGCGACGGTCGAAAGCGGCTTATCCTCGACTGAATAGGAGATCTCCATCCCCAGCGACTTCCCATCCCCCAGCACCGCCATTATCAAATGCGCGAGATGATTCACCGCGACATGGACTTTTCCCACGCCGGACTTTTTCATCTGCCGCAGGAGCACTTCGATGATCGGCGTCTCTCCCAGCGGCACCAGAGGTTTGGGAACATCGTTGGTGTACGGATGTAACCTCGTCCCCTTTCCCCCTGCCAGGATCACCGCGTGCAGATCGTTCATAGCATGTATTGATTAGGTTTATACAGCGCGAGATTCTCCGGTCGAGATAACCAGAGATAGGTCTTCTTCAGGCCATCCTGCAGTGACATGCGCGGGCTCCACCCGAGACGTGTCAGGGCCGCTTGATTGCTACAGATCAACTTCATCACTTCGCTCCCTGACGGGCGGATCCGCTGTTCATCAGTGACGATCTCAACATCTCGCCCCGACATCCCGATTATCATATCCGCCAGTTCACCGATCGTCACACCGGTGCCGGAGCCGACATTAGTCAGTGTCCCCTCCAAATCCTCTGTCTGCGCCGCCAGCACAAACGCGCGCACCGTATCTTCCACGTAGGTGAAATCGCGGATCGGTTCACGCGAGCCGAGTTGTATCGACTCCGCGCCGGAAAGTATCTGTGTCATGATCGTTGGAATTATCGCCCGCGCCGACTGACGCGGTCCGTAGGTGTTGAATGGCCGTAAAGTCACAACCGGCAATCCGTACGACCGGTGAAACGCCTCCGCCATCTGATCCGCCCCGATCTTGGTCGCTGCGTATGGCGACTGCCCGATCACTGGATGCGCTTCATCCATCGGCACGTAGTTCGCCGTACCGTATACTTCCGAGGTCGAGGTGTGGATAAATCGCGTCACCTCGGCATCGATCGCGCACTGCAAAAGATTCAACGTACCGCGGATATTCGTCTCGACATAACTATCAGGCGAACGATACGAATACGGTATTGCTATAAGTGACGCCAAATGACAGACGATCTCTATCCCAGTCATCGACTGACTGACACGATGCGCATCCCGGATATCCCCCGCGAATATCTCTATCTCATGCTGAATCTCATGCGGGCTGTCTTCGAGCCAACCGGTTCGCCCCAGGGAATTGTAGAGGACAAACGCGCGCACTTCGGCTCCCGCTCTCACCAATGCCTCGGTTAGATGCGAGCCGATGAATCCATCGGCGCCCGTTACCAGTATTCGCTTTCCCTTCAAAGACATCGAAACTACATCCTCTGCAACATCGCCTGCGCGTCTCTCAGAGCATCCCCTTTGACGCCGAACTGCACCGCT
>JAYRFH010000055.1:0-5317 GCA_041908405.1 Candidatus Zixiibacteriota bacterium | reverse complement strand
TTTGTCTTGACAGTATCAGGCCGTTCCTGGTTGCATCTGCTGATCGGAGCGGCCTTCTCACTACTCTTGCTGAACGATGACCTGTTCGGTCGTGAGGCGTTCCCGTCCTCGAAGGAAGAGGCGCTTCGAGCTTACCAAATGAGACATCAGACGACATCGACTGCAGTAGAGCCGGTGCAATACGTCGTACACAGTCGCGGTAACATACAGTTGGCGCTCGCCAATAATGGAACTTTTGGTACCTATGGCCAGGAACTGGCCGACCCGTTTACCGGTCTCGTAATACCATCCTGCATCTATCCGAAGAACAGCAGTCTGGTCTATGTCTGGGTGGGAGCGTTCTGGATCGGCGCGGTGGTGGGTGAGGATACACTCGTCTCCTGTGGTACTGAGGATTTTTACGAGACGCTTGAGTTCCAACCAGATCTTCCGCCGTGTGATAACGAGTTTCGGAAGAACGGATTCTGTTACTATTCTATCGACGAGCAGAATGCTTACTTCAATACGCAGGCGTTCTCAGAGCAGGATTTCATCTGCAAGTACGTCGATACGTTTACCTCGCAGACGATCGTCCAGCCGGACCCGGTGGATGGGCGGGGCCACAAGCCGCTCAATATATCGGTCGAGCAGAGATCAATGTCCTGGAGTTACTCGTACGCCGACGACTTCATTTTGTTTGACTACAAGATCGAGAATATCGGCACTGAAGAGTTGAAGGATGTCTATATGGCGATCTGGGTGGATGGCGATGTCTGGCATACATCGCGAAACGGCCCGTCCGGCTGGAATGACGACCTCGTGGGTTTCTATCGCCATCACCCTGCCCCCGAGGGTTGCGCGTTTGTAGATACCGTCAATATTGCGTACCACGCCGACAATGATGGCGATCCGGGTGGAGCATCGTGGGATAACACATCGGTACGGAGCGCGGTTGGCGCGCGTGTCGTGCGGACTCCAGCCGATTCTCTGGAGTACTCTTTCAACTGGTGGATCATCAATTATTCGGACCCACGCCTTGATTTCGGACCGCGCAAGGCGGGTTCAGCAGGTTCGCCGTTTCGCAATATGGAAGGGCGATTGGGGACACCGACAGGGGATGCCAACAAATATTATGTCATGAGCCAGGGGGAATTCGATTACGACCTCTTGTATACTGCGGTGAATCACAGCGATTCGGGATGGCTCCTACCACCGGCCAATGCGGCCCAAGTGGCACAGGGGTTTGATGCGCGTTATTTGCTGTCGTTCGGGCCGTTCGACCTCTCCCCCGGTCAGCAGTTGCCGATCTCATTCGCCTGGGTCGGTGGCGAGAATCTTCACCAGGAGCCGGACGACTTCTCCCGCTATTTTCGGGCAACGTCGCCCGACGCATACTACAATCGTTTGAATTTCGACAACCTGGCAGCCAATTCCCGCTGGGCTTCCTGGGTGTATGACAATCCCGGCATAGACACCGACGGCGATGGATATTTCGGAAAAAAGCGAGTTTGCGTGCGCGATTCGGTGATTGAACAGATAGACACTTCGGTTTCCGGGATCGACACGCTGATTGATACGCTGTTTCGTCCGGCGCTTGCAGATACCTTCTTTTACGAAGGGGATAATGTTCCTGATTTCCGTGGGGCCGGCCCTCCCCCCGCGCCAATCACACGCGTAATCCCGCAGCTTGGGAAATTGACGATTCGATGGAATGGATACCGTACTGAGACCACCAAGGACATCTTCCTCGGGAAGGTTGATTTCGAGGGGTATCGCGTGTATATCGGCCTGGATAACCGACCCGGCAGTCTTTCGCTGACAGCATCGTGGGATAGAGAAGATTACAATCGGTTTGTGCTCAAGCAGACAACGCCAGGCGCTTACAGCTGGATATTGACAGAAATACCGTTCACCGCGGACTCACTCAGGAAGCTATTTGACGATCCAACGTTTCATCCGATGGACCATCCGAGGAGCAATCCCTATGTGTTTGGAGACAGTCTGTTCAGTTTTGAGCCGCAGGATTATAACCAATCGGAGTTGGGCACTGTGGGTGGGATACGGAAAGTATATCCTGACGCTGTCTTGCCGCCATCGGACAGTTCACTCTGGACTGATGAGATGATCACGCGGGAACATGGGGACCCGCTTCCCAGGTATTATGAATATGAGTTCGTTCTTGAACAATTGCTGCCGACGATTCCGTATTATTTGTCGGTGACGGCATTCGATTTTGGCTCGCCCAAAGCGGGTCTTTTGTCTCTTGAATCGAGTCCCTATAATGACTTCCTGGTTGAGTATCCGCAGATTTCGGTCGATTCGGTTGCAGAGGCCGGCCTGGACGTGTATGTCTACCCCAATCCATACCGGATCGACGCGGATTATGCGTCGATGGGTTACGAGAATCGGCAGCAGATAGATCCGGAACGGGCCCGTCGCATTCACTTTATGAACCTTCCAAAGGTATGTACCATATCAATTTATTCGCTAGATGGGGACTTGATCCGCACGTGGGAGCATTCCTATCCGGAGGGGGGACCTGGGTCGATGCATGACTCGTGGGATCTGATCACACGGAACACCCAGTCGGTGGTCTCTGGACTGTACTACTTTGTAGTGAAATCGGAGACTCGGACCCAGATCGGAAAGCTCGTAATCATAAAGTAGCCATTGACATCAGCCGGGGAAATTCCGACCTTATCGGCCTGTGGTCTGGACTGGCGACGGTCAGAAGATTCGGCCAATTATGGCATTCCTGATTCGGTGCTGAACGGATCGCGATTTAATACGTCAATTATTGCGTACTTTTAACATGATGGAGTTGTGGAACGTATGTTCAAGAACTTGACGCTACGGGCAGTCTTGACTGTTGGGATAGGACTGATCGTGAGCGGCTCCGTGGGGGCTCGATCCTTGCCTGTCGACGAGAATGGTCCGAAGGGGCCAATCACTGGAGCGACAGCCGCACCAGCTTATTGTGTTGCCATGCACAACGTGGGCAAGATAGCCTTGTCGGTGACCAACTATGGAACGTTTGGCACCGGTTCTGGTGGGTTTATTCAGGGATCAGCGTCCGACTGTTTCACCAACGAAGCAATCCAACCGTGTGAGTACCCAAAGGGATCGAACACTCAGTATTGCTTTGCAGCGGCCTTTTGGATCGGGGCTGTCAGAGGAGAAGACACTCTGGTCTCGGTTGGAGCGGACGGCTGGTTGCAACAGCGTGAAATGCAGCCATACGACATCAACGCCCAGCCACAGGATGTCATGAAGACCCGCTCAATCATTGACCCCGATGCTGAGGGATACGAGTTGGCAGTGTCCGAGCAGGATCTGATCGCCGTTTATACCGATACTTTCACGACTGGAGTCGTGGGTCTGGGGCAGGATGCGATCGACGGCCGGCCGCATCGTCCGTTAGGCATTGAGATTTCACAACGGTCTTACGCATGGTCATATTCGTACGCCGAAGATTTCGTGCTTTTCGACTACACCATTCGGAATAACAGCAACGAGCGGCTCGACAACGTTTACATGGGACTCTATGTCGATGCCGATGTTGGCGAACCCGGTGACCAGACGAACTCGACGGATGACGTATGCGGATTTCTGAATGACATCCCTTCCCCGCCGAATTACTCGGGAAGTTGTACCTATTTCCGGGACACGGTTTATATCGCCTGGATCGCCGACAACGACGGCAACTTGAGTACCCAGACGCCAGTGCCGAATGTCACGGCAAGCCGCATTATTCGTACGCCGGCTGAATCGCTGAACGTGTCGTTTAACTGGTGGGTATCCAACGGTTCTGCCCCGCTCGACTTTGGACCGCGTGAGCGCGACAAAGCGCGTGATCTTGGCACCGGCGGAAAAGGGACGCCGGAAGGCGACCGCAATAAGTACTTCTTCATGCGGAATGCTGAGCACGATTATGATCAGGTCTATACGGGCAATATCACGATCAGCGACACGATGTGGGAGTATCCTAACCAGGCATTGGCGGGAAATGTTGCCAGGGGTTTTGATACGCGCTATCTGTTGTCATTTGGTCCGTTCACTCTGGAGCCGGGTGACGATGGTCCGTTGTCGTTTGCGTATGTGGCTGGTGAGAGATTCCACACGGTCCAGAATAATGTGGCCAACCTTCCGGATCGTCCGGATCTTTGGTACGCAAACGTGTCATTTGAAGACATCGGTCTTAACGCGCTATGGGCATCCTGGATTTATGACAATCCGGGGGTTGATACAGATGGCAATGGGACTAGAGGATCGTTCCGAATCTGCGAAGATTCGACTACCAATCAGTTTGGTAAGGTTGTCGCTGTTCCGGATACGATCTACTACACGGGTGATGGTGCTCCGGATTTTCGGGGAGCTTCCCCGCCTCCGGCGCCAGTCAAGTGGGTTTATCCGAGCCTGGGGAAACTTCGGGTTCGCTTTAACGGCTTCAACTCTGAGACTTTTAGAGACCCTTTCAGTCGCGAAGTGGATTTTGAAGGGTATCGCGTGTATGTGTCACGCGACGACCGGGCTGCATCGTACTCCTCGTACGCCAGCTACGATATAGAGGATTACAATAAGTGGGTGTCAACAGGCACAGGATACGTCCTGAAGGAGAACCCCTTCTCGCGTGAGCAATTGATAGATCTGTATGGCGGTGGGAATCCTAACTGGACGCCTAAGTCGTATACGAAAAACAATGTGTTCCGTCTGCCGGGTTTCGAGACGGACTCTGTCTTCTATTTTGAGCCTCAGGATTTCAACATGTCGGACCTTGGAGTTTCCACTCCGATCCGCAAGATATATCCTGACGCACCGAAACCGACGATCTTGGATACTAGTTTAATACCACCGAATGCCCGTGATTCCTTCCTCACAGAGGATGGATACTTCAAGTATTGGGAATATGAATATGTGATCGAAGGGTTGCTGCCGACGGTTCCGTGGTTCGTTAATGTCACCGCCTTCGACTTCGGTTCTCCCCAGTCCGGCCTGGGAAGTCTGGAGACTTCGGTGACGGTGAATCCCGAGGTCGCCTATCCGCAGCCGAACGCTGCGGTCGCTGAAGCAGAGGATCTTCCGGTTTATGTCTACCCCAATCCGTATCGGTTTGACGGTCAGTATAGAGCGGATGGATATGAAGGGCGCAATAAGGAAACGCGAGGCAAAGCGCCTGACCGTCAGCGGACGATCAATTTCGCGAATCTTCCTTCCAAGTGCACGATCAAGATATTTACCCTGGATGGCGACTTGGTACGCGAATTTACGCACAATGTCGACGCGGCCGACCCGACTTCAGGTCACGACTCCTGGGATCTGATCACGCGAAATACGCAAT
>JAYRFH010000054.1:0-13996 GCA_041908405.1 Candidatus Zixiibacteriota bacterium | reverse complement strand
TGTTCTCGTCAGCAGACTGACCCCAATGGTCAATTTGACGGGTGCGACCGTTTTGTCGGCGGTTTGTCCCGTGTCTGATTTCGAGCAACCTAGTGAATTGAAGAGGATGGCACAGCTCAGCAGGAGAAAACCTGTGAGAGCGAACGAAGAGCATCGACTACGCATAGTGACTCCACGCACGGCAGTTGAGGGTCAGCAAGTGACCGGCGGGGTCGCATCTCCTGGCGAACCTTCCGCCGACCAGTCGGAATCATAACACCAAAGCGCTAGCTTGGCAATCCCCAATAGGATGCACGGAAGAACTTCTTGCAGAAACCGCTCGCTGCCTCTACTTTATTTCGCATGAAGAGACGCGGGACAGAGCCGGAGATTGCAATACCTGAGAGCGTGGACTCAGCCGGACGGGAAAGAATGATCTGGTGGATTTGTCTGGCTCTCGGTCTGGTAGTATTGGTTATCCACAATGTTCTGATCTCTCCCTGGATGTTGGATGATGCGTTTATCTCGTTTCGCTACAGCGAGAATTTCGCGAATGGTGACGGATTAGTATTCAATGTGGGAGAACGGGTCGAAGGATATACGACCTTTCTTTGGGTCTTTTTGCTTGGGATCGGACATTGGTTGGGGGCGGAAACAATCTTATTGGGGAAGGTTCTGGCATGGGTATTCGCTCTGGCAATAGTGGGCATAGTTGCGTTCAGCTACAAGTTCGCGGAAGGTGTTAGCAAAACGGTTTCGTCGGTGGCGACTCTACTGCTTTGTAATTGCGGAATATTCACTCCCTGGCCGAGTTCTGGCATGGAGGTCACACTCTTTGGGTTCCTGATCCTGACCACACTCGCACTGTATAGCTCGAAAATTGCTTTTGGCCCGACCAGACAACATCTTCTTGCGGGGATCTCCGCGACTTTGCTGGTGATGACGCGACCGGAGGGAATCCTGTTGGTCGCGATACTAAGCCTGCACTCGTTGTACCGTTTCTTAATGCGCAAAGATCGAGCGGTGGTTTGGTTCGTGCTCTCCTTCGCCGTCATATATGGCGCGTATTTTGGATGGCGTTATTCATATTACGGATATTTGCTTCCAAACACTTTCTATGCGAAGGTTGGCTCAAGCGGCGAACAACTCCTGCGTGGACTGGAGTATCTTAAGGGGATGGGGATACTGATTTGGCCAATGCTGTTGCTGGCAATTGTTGCACTCTGGCGGTCTCCGCTTAGAGGAACGCTGCTGCTTCGGGTGACGGCGATCTACTTGCTTGTTCACATTATCTACATTTGGCTTGTGGGGGGTGACTGTATGCCGGCGTTTCGCTTCATCGCGCCACTTCTCCCACTACTGGCGGTATTGGCGGCAGTTGGGTTGATGGCAATTTCACATGGGAAAGTGACCGTCATACTGGCGGTGCTATGTGTCGCGTTCAATCTTTACCAGATGTTTTTCGCGTTCAGCATTACCGGGCATATCAAAGCTGACAAGGTTGCGGTGCGTGGCAAGGAAGTTGGTCTCTGGTTGAAAGAGAATTTGCCGCCGGGCTCGCTGATAGCGACCAATACGGCGGGGACTATCCCCTATTATTCGGGATTGCCCGTGGTAGATATGTTGGGACTGAATGATGTCACGATCGCGCACCGCGCTGTGGCAGATATGGGGACCGGTCTGGCCGGGCATGAGAAAGGGGACGGCGCGTATGTGCTGTCGCGGAATCCCGCGGTGATCCAGTTCCATTCAAGCCTTGGTCGGCTCAAGCCAAGTTTCCGGAGCGACCGGGAGCTTTTTGAGATGCCTGAGTTTCACATGAGGTATCACGCGGTTGAAGTGATGATACCAACGCTTAGGGAGTCCGCGGTCTTTTATGTGCGAGATGATATCTCGCTATCGTTCCTGAAGCGATAGAGTTTCCGCGCAATCAACCAAATCGAGCTACCAGCACAGTGATATCATCAGAGGGGGACTGTTTTCCGACAAACGCCGTTATATCTCCGAGGATACGCTCGACCCACTCTTTGGCCGTCGCACTGAGGGTCGTACCAAAAAGCTGGACCAAGCGCTCGTCGCCGTACATATCTTCCTTCTCATTCAGGGCCTCTGTCACACCATCGGAATAGAGACAGAGCGCGCGGATATCCTTGAGCGAAACTGAGAGTACACGGTAGGGTGAGTCCGGAAGGATACCGACCAGCAAGTCGGCATCGGAACAACTGGAAACCTCTCCTTTTAGATTGAGAAAGAGCGGCACCAAATGGCCGGCATTCACGAACTCGAAGACTTGGCGCTTTGTGTCAACAACGCCGAAAAGTCCGGTCAGGAACTGACCCGGACGCGCAAACTGACAGATCAAGCGATTGAGCCGACTTGTCATGTCCGCGACATTGTTCTCCCCTTCGTAGGATATCTGCGACCGAAGTACAGCCTGGGCATTGGCCATCAGCAGCGAGGCCGGCGTTCCCTTGCCGGAAACATCGCCAACCGAGAGGAAGTAACGGTGGTCATCAATTTTGACGATGTCGAAAAAATCCCCTCCCACTTCTTTGGCTGGGATATTGACGCCGTGGATGTCAATTAAATCTGAGGTAACCGAGGATTTGGGGAGGAAGCCCTGTTGGATCGAGTGGGCCAGTTTGAGTTCTTCCTCGACCGCCCGGAGTTGCTGTTCCTTTTCGAAGAGCCTGGCGTTTTCAATGACCTGGGCAGTCTGGACGCCGACAATGGCCAGGAAGCGCTTGTCATTGTCGGTGAAGCCGCCGTCGCCCTTTTTGTTAAAGAGCGCCAGGACACCTATGAGACCAGTGCGGGCCATGAGTGGCGCGGCGAGGATGGACTTCATCCCCAGCGCATCGAAATCGATCCCCCGGAAGCGGTCATCGATCATGGGGGTGTTGCAGACCAACACGGTCTTGTTCTTGACCATCCATCCGGTCAGGCTCAGGTTCAATCGGAGCGGGATACCGCCAGTATCCGGGGTAAACTCCCGAACAAAGGTCTTGAAGTCTGCCGTACCGGTCATATCTCCTTGTTGGAGAAGAAAGACTCCTCCCTGCACAGCACCCACCCGCTTCAAGCAGTGGTCGAGAATGGACTGGGTGATGGAGTCGACTTTCATGGTGACATTGACCGCATTGGCGATCTGGTTTAGCGAGGTCAACTCCTCGACCGCGCTTTTGAGGCGTTGCAGTTCGAGGTCACTTATATTCGGCATCTAGGTTCCTTTGATCCAATCTGGCCCGATCTTGCCCGGTAACTGTCGGTATATATCGCTCCCGCCGGTTTCCTGCTACAACAATTACGCAGGTTAGCGGTTCGAGTTTAACGACGCTAAGTCAGTAAAATACTTGACTTTGTTGGTCCATAAACTATCTTGTCGACAGGCAATACCTATACCTCGACCGTTCGGAAAGCGGGTATCTCGCGGACCCTGTGAAAGAGCGGTCGTAACATACCGCACAACTACTATCGAAAGACTGTGGTCTCGCCAGAGCCAAAGGGGCCGTAACATGAAGTATCTGTTAACTACCATCCGCTTCACCTCGTTGCTCATTCTCATCTGTTCTTCGCTGGTTGTAGGCCAGACCGAGCAGGAGATCGCCGACTCCGCGGCGGCATCCTTGCGTTTCCCTATGGGAGCAAACCTACAGGCAATGTTTGACTCATTGGGGTATGATATCGACGTACAAGAAGACGAGCTGGGCCAGGAGTTGTTTTGCGCGACCGGAGCCATGTCCGTGCGCGTGCTGGGGAAACGAACCGCCTATTCCACCAAGTCATCGTTTGGCTATTACGCGGCCAGCGACGTGAACGGATATATTCCGTTCGGCGGGTATCAATCCAGCATTAACGATAGTTTTGATATTCAGATAGGTGTGGAAGGGCTGTTTGGTTTCTACCTGCGACCTGCCCAGACCTCTAATACAGATTTCTGGTTTACTGAAAACGCGCTGAACTATGATGGGGTCGATCATGTCTGGGTCTACGCGACGGGTGTCGCTGGAGAGTACATTATCGCGTTTGAAGATGTATCGGGCGGCGGCGACCTGGATTATGATGACCTGGTCATCAAAGTAGGGTTTGTCGATGAAGACAGCGACGACGCATTAGCCGGCTGTGACAACTGCCCCGGGATCAGCAATCCTTACCAAACCGACACGGATGGCGATGGGCGAGGTGACGCCTGCGACAATTGTCCAGAGATAGCCAATAGCGGCCAGGAAGATGCCGATGGTGACGGCGTCGGGGATCTGTGCGACCTCTGCCCCGGCTCAGATGATAAGCTGGACAGCGATTCAGACGGCATCCCGGATGGGTGTGACAACTGCCCCACGCTGGCCAATAGTGACCAGGCGGACCGGGACGGCGATACTGTTGGTGATATCTGCGATAACTGCCCGGATCAGTTCAACCCCGACCAAGGGGATGTGGATGGCGACGGAGTCGGCGACCTGTGCGAGCTCCCGTTCGAAGATGGCGAGCAGTTCCGCGCTGATATGTTGTATGTCCAGTCGGCTGATCTGGATTTCGACAATCGGATGGATATTGTTTACACCGGCAGTCAGTCGGAGAGCCTGTATGTCGCCTTTGGCCGGGACGGTGGATTTGAGACTCCGATCGCGCTATTGAAAGTGACCAACGCGCCGATCGTCATAGCGCATCTCAATGGTGACACGCTGCTGGATATCGCGGTAAATGGCGCCGGTATGCTGTATCGGCTGTTCAATCAGGCGAATCGTCAGTTCAATATCGATTCCATTTCCCTCGGCGGGCCGATCTACCGGCCGACGGAAGTGAATGCGTTGGGTTCGACCATGGCGTTTGGACATTTCGACAATGATGTGTACGCTGATGTCATAATCAGTCCAAGTTTCATGCTTCGCGGCGCGGCGGAAGGATTCCCTATGCTGACGGTCACGCTGCCGTTCAGCTTTATGGGGGTCGACGGCGCGGATCTGAATGGTGATCTAAGTGATGATATCGTGTCGGTGACATCAACGGCGATGGAACTTCGGACAAACAGCGGCGCGGCAAGTTTTGACCTGACGCAGAGTATTCCTCTTGTGGGACCTTACACCGGCGCGTTTGTCGAATCCAATATCGACCTGAACGGCGATGGTAAAACCGATATCGCGGTGGTCACTGCTCTCGCAGACGATGTTAATTCGACCAGCCGCATCACGGTGGCACTGGGCGACGGCAACGGTTCCACGCTTAGCACGCAGACCATATCGGTGAATGGATTGGCCGCGAGTCTGGCGGTGACTGATATTGACCGCGACCAGGATCAGGACATTTCGGTTATCAATGTCCGGACCGCGGGGCTGGATGTATTCCTGAACGACGGTTCGGGTTATTTTGCGTATGCGGCAACTATCCCGCTGGCTGACCAGCAACAGGCGTATCAGGCGTTGACGGCGGCGGATTTTGATCGCGATGGCAACCCCGATTTCGTCACCGGCGGTACCAATACGCCGGTTCTGCTGGCGTTGAATGGCCTCCCGGACGCGAACCTACTCGTTGACGAAATGGTTACCACCACGCAGGGAGAGTATGAGATCAAGATCGTCAACCCGCACGGGTTTGTGATCTCACGCAACCTGCAGACAGTCGCCGGATCCGCGGCGTGGCGTTTAGATGTGCAACAGGATGGGAAGCTGGATATCCGCCTGTTTGATTACAATCTGGAATACGGTGAGTACAAGTTCATCATTAAGCCGATCGGAACCGGCGGATCGACCGGAGGCGGAAGTAACAATTTCACCCAGGATATCCGTATCGACGGGACTCAACAGATAAAGCTGTTCACGGACTATAACGGCGCAGTGACGGGCACACAGCGATCGGACCCCGGCGCGGTGGATAGTATCGTGTTTTACCACACAGTGGAACCAGTGTCGTCTATCTGGCCACCCAACGGAGTCGCGGTAAAGAAAGTTCGTCCAGTGGTAGAATGGGAGCTGCTTGGAGGATTGGGGAGCAATCCTGTTTCTTACGAATTCCAGCTGGACCGTTATCATGACTTCCGCTCACCGATCTACACGGAAACCGGGCTGACCAGCCGTCAGTTTGAGATACCAGAAGCGCTGGGTAAGGACTCCATCTACTACTGGCGCGTGAGGTCGTTTGACGGCAGTTCGTGGTCGGAGTATTCACGGACGTTTGCGCTCTACATCGTGGGGACCTGCTGTGAGTACTCGTTGGGGAACCTTGATGGAATCGGAGGAGTCGATATCTCCGACCTGAGTATTCTTATCGCCTACTTGACCTCACAGCCGGGAACGGTGGTGATCCCGTGTCCGGAGGCGGCGGGTTTCGCGAAGACACGCCAGGTCGACCTGATCGACCTATCGATGCTGATCGCCTATTTGATACAGGGACCATCGACGGTTCAGCTTCCGGCTTGCCCGTGAGCGGATAGCGGCACTGGCCCCAATCTCGATTATACTGAACCCTGGTCATCTGACCAGGGTTCTTTGTTGTAGTTGCCATCCAACGGACTCGCCCTATATTGGATGTCATCTTTGGTCAGAACTGATTGATTAATTGTAAGAAATAGCGCGTATGCTTCAGAACGGTAGCACATTCGGCCCCTATACGATCATCTCCTCACTAGGTGAAGGAGGGATGGGGGTGGTCTATGAGGCGATGGATAATCGCCTGGACCGAGTGGTTGCGCTCAAACTGATCCGCGAGGAACTGGCCCGTGACCAGGATTATCGGACGCGGTTGGCCGATGAAGCCAAACGCGCTGCCAGGATCAATTCGCCGTTTGTAGTGAAGGTCTGGGAGCATGCTGAGGTCGACGGGCATCCGTATATCGCCCTGGAGTACATCGCAGGCCCAAGCCTTCGAGACGCCATCTATAACCTGACTTTCGAGCAGAAACTGAGGCTTGCGGAACAGGTAGCGCGAGGACTTCAAGCCGCACATTCCGAGAATCTGATCCATCGCGATCTCAAGCCCGAGAATATCAAGCTGACCGCAGAGGATGAGGCACGCATTCTTGACTTCGGATTGGCGAAGACGGTTAGTTCGAACGCGGTCGATGCCCAGGGGAATATTGAAGGGACACTGCACTACCTCTCTCCCGAGCAGATCGCGTCCGAGCCGCTGACCGGAGCCTCAGATATCTTTGCCTATGGAACGCTCCTGTACGAGTTGTTCCTGGGGATACGGCCGTTCGAGGGCCCCTATCCAGCCGCGATCATATACTCAATCCTGCATGAGGATCCTGTCGCGCCCCGTACGGTCGATGAGTCTATCCCAGAATGGCTCGAACAGATCATTCTCAAGGCACTGGCCAAGCGAGTCGAGGATCGTCATGCCAGTATGGCGGCCGTGATCGATGCTTTTACGGCAGTCAACACGTCAGCCAGACCGATGGCTGGTGAGGCGATGGTCAAGCCCAAACTCAGCATCACGGTGGTCGATATCAAGAATCTCTCGGGAGACCCGCAGTGGGATTTCTTCTGTGAGGGGTTCACCGATGATGTGATCAACGAAGTTTCTCGTCGCACCGACCTGATCGTAGCGGCGGAGCCTGCAACCTCGCTCCAGCGCAATGTAAAGGAGATGTTCGTCAAGTTCCGGACAGACTATATGTTGATCGGATCGGTTCTTCGATGGCAGGAACAGGTGAAGTTGACGCTGTCCGTATATGGTGATGGCGGGAACCGGATCGTCGCATCGCACAAGTACGAAGGGGCGGCGGCCGGGTTATTTGAACTGCTCTCAAAGGCAGCCAAAGACGTATCGGATTCACTCGCGAAAGAGACCGGCGCTGAGGTGATAGAGATAGAGGACTATCTCAAGACCGATATTTCGGCGTACGATTATTATCTCAAGGGAAAAGGGTACTACGCAACAAGCCGTCCGGAGGATCTGGCGTTTGCGGAGTCGATGTACAAAAAGGCGCTGGAGATCGACCCTCAACTCGCCGCGGCGCATGCCGGGCTGGCTGATGTGTACGCATTCCAATATATGGCCTACTATGATCGGACGCCTGCCAAGATCGAATCGGCCAGAGCGCAGGCGACCAAAGCGATCACCATCTCCCCTACACTGCCGGAGGCTCATCGGTCGCTCGGCCGAATCTATATGTTTTCTGGCGATTGGGTGAAGGCGGAGGAATCATTCCAAGCCGCAATCTCACACAATCCCAAGTACGCGATCGGCTATCGCACGCTTGCCTGGTTGAAACTCGGCCAAGGAATGCTGGACGAAGCGGTGCAATGGGCGCGCAAGTCGCTGGAACTCTCGCCTACCGATCTCGAAACGTTGCTTCTGCTGGGAATCGTCAATTTGGACCAACGCAAGTACACAGTGGCGATGGCGACATTACAGCGCGCGATCGAACTGGGGCCCGATTATGGACGGGCGTACCACCTCCTAGGGGTGGTCTATATGAAATTGGGGGTTCTGGAGCTTGCGCTCGAGAATTTCCTCCATGCGGTACGCTACAAGGGGGACCCCAATTCGGCGATCGATGCTGGGTATATCTACCTGGTACAGCGGCAATATGACAAAGCGAGGCAGTATTTCGAGGAATCCATCGCCGGTGGAAATCTGGTATTTGCGGCTCGGTACTATTTGGGGTACCTGAACATGATCCAAGGGTATACCGAGGAAGCATCGCGATTGCTTGACCAGTCGGTGGCGGATGGGATGCTTCAGGGGAGTGACGGGCATGAAGACCCCCATATTCTCGCGTTTCGGGCGATGGCCTATGCGGCGGGTGGGAATCAGTCAAGAGCCCTTGAGATAATTCACCCCTTGGAGATGGACGTGCGCATAGACGGCGAGGTTATGCAGAACCTGGCGCGGGCGCATGCGCTGTTGGGGAAGCTGGATGCCGCCCGCTCTTTGCTGGAACGCGCCTACCAGGCACCGGCCGGGCCAACCGAAAAGGAGGGTCGGGTCGACCCGCATTTTACCGCCATGATGGCCAACTCGGCCGCGTCCTGATCGCATCCTTTCAGATATTGCTTGAACTTCCCCCCTATCCGGTCGTATTCTTAATCGTGACCTACCGGGATACTAGCACCTTCAACCGTTGGATTCATCGCTCATGAAATCACTCATTGTATTCCTCATGGTTATCTGCCTGATGGCGATTTCCGCCACTGCCGCCGATGCCAGCTTTGCCACATTAACGGAGAACCAGACGATCGCGCAGTTCCGCTGCGAATTGGTCTACACCAATGCCGAAGGCCAGCGGATCGGCGCACGGTTCCGTCACATTCCGAGTGGGTTTGCGCTCGACCTGGTGACGATCCAATCCCTGCCGCAGATCTTTATCTGGGTGAATTCCCTGCCGCCATCGGATCAGGGAGAACCGCACACCTGCGAACATTTGTTGCTGGGGAAAGGGACGGTCGGACGCTATGTGGCGTCGCTAGAGGATATGTCCCTCACTTCCAGTTCGGCTTTCACCATGCAGATCCAGACCTGTTACCATTCGCACACCGATGCCAGCCCGGACGTCTTTTTTAAGGTACTCAAAGAGCAGTTGAACGCGTTGGTGAATCCGAATTTCTCGGATGAAGAGATCCGCCGCGAGGTCTGTAATATGGGGATCAAGGTGGACCAGACGGATTCGTCGCTCCACCTCGAAGAGAAGGGGACCGTCTATAATGAGATGATCTCGTCTTTCGAATCGCCTTGGGGACCGATGTATTTTGAGATCGACCGGCTGGTGTACGGCCTGAACCATCCAATGTCCTATTCCTCGGGCGGCTTCCCTGAAGCTATCAGGACGATGACGCCAGAAGATCTGCGGACCTTTCATAGGAATTCTTACCGCATCAACAATATGGGAGCGATACTCTCTCTCCCGCCAGATATCTCGATCGATGCGGCTCTCGCGAACATGAGCACGATCCTGAGCCAGGTCGACCCGACGGCGAAGGTAGGCGATGACCCGGTCACGCTGGATGAACGCCTCCCGCGTCCCACTCCTGCGGTGGCCGGGACGATCCGACTCGCGCCGTATCCATCGCAGAAAGCCGAAGAGCCGGGTCATCTGGTCATGGCATGGCCGGCGGTACAGAAACTTGGACCGGATGAACTCTACCTGATGGAGCTGCTGATGGCAGGGTTCTCCTCTGACCAGACTTCCGTTCTCTATAAGAGCATGATCGATTCCAAAACACGCCGGATCGATTGCGGCACGACCGGTTTGAACGGTTGGGTCTCCTCGGATCTCGGGCAGCCGATCTATCTGGCGATGGGGAATGTCAATCGTGACTGGTTGAATGAGAAAAGCATCGATTCACTGCGTCGGTTTGTTGTGAGTGAATTACGGTCGATCGCCGAATGGAAGCCGGGCTCGCCCGAACTTGAGAAGTTTAACGCTGGAATCCGTAGCCGTATAGATGAACGGAAGCGCAATCTGCGGGTCTTTCTGAACACGCCTCCCCGCTTTGGCTTCCGAGGAACTGGCTCGGAGTGGATGGCGCGTGTTTTCCGCGCCTCTAAACATGACGGGTTTGAACGATCGTTGGTTTTCGGGTCGGAATTCGCTTTTGTCGATTCCCTTCTGAATTCTGATACGAACATCTGGGCGGAGTACATAAAGAAGTGGGGATTGGCGGACGCTACGCCGTTTGTATCCGCCGCGGTAGCCGATCCGACCATGATCGCCGCGGAAGAAGGTGCGCGAAAAGCTCGAATAGATACGTATATCGCGGATCTCAGGGCAAAGTACGGTGTCAAATCGGACACCGAGGCGATCGCGCGCTTCAAAGACGATTACGACAAACAGACGGCATTGATAGACCAGGAAGCGAAGTCGATCCCCATGCCACCGTTCACAGACTCTCCGCCGCTTACGCTGGATGACCATCTCACGTACGACCAGACAACCTTGCCAGGCGGCGGCCAGTTGGTGAATTCCACATTCGAGAACATGACTGGGGCCTCCGTCGGGCTGGCGTTTCGCCTTGATGCCCTCCCTGAGTCTCTGCAGATGTATATCCCGGCCCTGCCATCTCTAATCTCGGAGGTCGGCATTTTCAAAGATGGGAAAGCCATCAGTTCCGCCGAGGCGCGTGATTTGCAGCGCAAAGAAATACTTCGGCTATCGGTTGGATATACGGTCAATTTCCGGACTCAACGCGCGGAGTTGATCGCCCGGTCATCGGGATCTGATTCGATGGAAACATCGCGAGCCATTGATTGGCTGGAGTCGGTACTCTTCAGCGCGGACTTAAGATCGGAGAATCTTTCGCGGATACGGGATGTCATCGACCAATCGTATGCCGGTGTCAGGTCGCGGATGCGCGGTTCGGTCGAAGGATGGATCGATTCGCCGGTCAACGCATACTGGCGGCAGGACAACCCGACGTTGCTGTACGCAGATTGTTTCCTGACGCAGGCGCACGCGCTGTTGCGATTGAAATGGATGCTTCGTGACGGCGCCACCCTGGCCGACGGCAAAGAATTCGCGGATTTCATAAAAGAGCTGGCGGTAGTCGGAAGCACCGCATCGAGAGCGGAACTGACCGCCTTGCTAACGTCGTTGAGCGAGGCGCTCGCGGGCGATGCTCCGTCCACATCGGTCGAACCGTTGACCATGCGAATATCCGCTCTGGGCAGTGACACGAAGTCCCAATTGAAAGAAGCTCTCAACGACCTGCGCAACGTTGTTGGAGAGATACCCGACGCGACGCTTGCCAAAGACTTTGCGTACCTTTGCGGGCTGATAGCCGATGGGTATATTGTTCCGGCAGATACAGCACTGTTGCGAGTGAAGACATCGCTTGGGTACATTCTGCGTCAGGATAACGTTCGTGGATTTGTGGTCGGGAGCAGTCGCGCGCAGACACAGGTGAAGTCCGGATTGGATCGAATCGTCGCGAAGTGCGCGTCAACACCGAGTATCCGGGTGGCATCGTCGACCGCTCCAGTGGTCTTTAGTCGACTGAAGGAACGACATCCAGAAGTGACCCGTCCGGCGTACGCGGGGCTGGTTTTCGAAGATACACGGGCAGGTGTTCTTTACAATACTGCCAACTGCGCCAGCTTTGTCGATTCTACAGATGATGTGCTGTACAACTTTCTGGCCGCGAGGCTGTACGGTGGCGGCGGCGCCCATTCAATGTTTATGAAGACTTGGGGTGCCGGGTTGGCGTATTCGAACGGACTGCGCAGTAACGAAGCCAACGGACGTGTGGTCTACTATGCGGAACGCTGTCCGGAATTGTCGCAGACAATGCAGTTTGTGGTCAACGAACTGAAGAACGCGCCGAATGATCCGGCCCTGGCGGAATACGCGTTGGCGCAGGCGTTCGCCATGAGTCGCTCTGGCGCCAGCTACGAAACTCGCGGAGAGTCTATCGCCGCGGATCTGGCCGATGGCCTCACGCCTGAAGTAGTTGCGCGGTTCCGCAAGCGGATGCTTGCTCTGCGGCAGAGCGATATGTTCGCGCAACAAGTGCAGGCACGGATGGAAACAGTGTACGGAACATTGCTTCCGGGGTATGGCCCGGGACCGGAGGAGTCGATTGAGAAAGCGGATGCCCGCTACTTTATCGTAGGACCGGAAGCGCAGTTTGAATCATATGAGAAATACTTGAAATCAACCGAGGGGCCCGAAACAACGCTGGAGCGTCTCTATCCCCGTGATTTCTGGATCACTCAGTAGTTATCTTCTGGTCTAAATGAGAAGGGCTGCCGATGGCAGCCCTTTTCTTATTACCACATCCGAGAGAGTCGTTTGATCCCTTCGCGCAGTTGTTCAGGGAAGGCAGCAAAGCTGATACGGACATACGGCTTGCCGACATCGCCAAACAGCCCTCCTGGGACAGTCACCACGCCGGCCTCATCGCGAAGCTTGAAGCAGAAAGCAAGTGGGTCAGATATCCCTTGCTCGGGAAGTCGTGTCCAGTAGTAGAAGGCGCCATCGGGTGGTGGGCTATCCACGCCCATGAACTCTTTGAGTGCGGAGTGAAGGGCGTCCCATCTCCCCTGCACCTCGCGACGGGCGGCGGCGTGGATCTGAGACGAGTTCTCAATTAGCGCGATCGCGGCTCGTTGAGCGGGGACTGAAACGCCGGTCACCATAAAGGAGTGCATAATACGCATCGCCGCCATGACTGCGGGATCGCCGATTGCCCAGCCAACGCGGAGTCCGGGCGAGCCCCAGGCTTTGGAGACCGAACTGACGACAATGCCGTAATCGGAGACTTCGCGGAGTGACGGAGGGCGTTCACCGAAATAGAGGTCGCGGTATACTTCGTCGGAGATGAGAAGCAAGTCACGCTTTCGGCACTCATCGGCAATGGTCTTGAGTTCGGCTGGGGTCGTGCCGGCGCCAGTCGGGTTCGCCGGAAAGTTTATCACCACCGCTTTGAGTCCGGGAGTATCCAGATGCGGGATGACCGCTTTCGCGGTAAGTCTGAAGCGATTCTCCGGCGACAGACTGTATCTGACGACTTCTCCCCCGGCCATCTTTGTGATGCCCGGATATGCGACAAAGCCGGGATCTGGGACCAGAACTTTGTCTCCGGGGCCGATATACGCCTGCAGCATTGCAAAGAGCGCACCTTGTGAGCCCCCGGTCATAATGACATGGTCATTGGGGACACTGTAATAGCGGGCAACCGTGTCGCGAAGTTCGGGGATACCCATATTGTGGCCATATCCACAGACGCCGGAGAATTGCGTGAGGGCCTTGCGAGCCGGCTCAGGCATGGTCCAGGTCGGTTCGCCAAGTCCGAGCGGTATAGCATCGGGCGGGGCACCTTCGGAGAGCATCCGAACGGGGCTGGGTCGCATCCCCTGTAATCGTGCGGCAGTCTGCATATTGTCATTCCTATCAGTGTACGTTCGAAGTTGTCGATTCAGGCGATTAGTCTACTTCGGCCACCGAGTAGGGTCAAGGTAAAAGAAAAACCGGTCGGCAATCGTTGCCAACCGGTCAAAGTATTCGGCTAAGAATTCTCATCACTCCTTGCGCGGAGTCTGGTCACCGGTTGATGGCAATTTCTGATCGATAGTCTTCGGCGCG
>JAYRFH010000053.1:0-8954 GCA_041908405.1 Candidatus Zixiibacteriota bacterium | reverse complement strand
TTTAGATTGTAAGCATTGAACCCGAAGTAATGCAAGCGGTTACCCAGGGGGCCAATGAAAAACCGAGGTGAGCTATCCTCTAAGCTTATATCGGCAACGGAGGGACTTTGTATCAATAAAAATAAAGGTCTTTTGAGTCGGCGTTTGGATATTCGATGCTTTGCGGGAGAATGGAGTTTGTCTGGAACTGAGAGGCACCTCAACTTGCCATTAAATATAGACTTAATGTAGAGTTTTATGGACTGTAATAGGCAAGTATTGATTGTTAGCCCGGACTTTTCCAACTGACAAATCTGTATTAGCTGCGGGAGCGGGAGACAAGCTCCCGCGTCCCGCTCAGGAGAGAAACAAAGGGGGGTTATTGTGTACAGATCGTAGCGGAGAAGCGATTCAGCACTGAACCTATCGGATTGCAGATCGCTTGACCAGTTTTGGTTCCGGCGAACAATAGTCCAACCGGATTCTCGCTTGTATTGTTAGTGACCACCAGGGAACCTGAATCACCCGACTTGGTGAACTTCGTAGACGTCATGAACTGACCTACGAACTTGGCGGTACCGTGAGTGTAACCGACATTGACCGTCACGTTGATCGCCGTAATTGTGCCGGTGGTCAACGACGTCGTGCGGCCGACCTTTTTGATCGCCAGTCCAATAGACGGCGCGACAATAGTCGCACCCGGGAATCCGTAATAGGTCGAGAGGGTGGCGCACGTAAAGTCCGTGGTCGAGAATTGCGCGATTGCCGCGTCGATATAGTTATCCGAGCCATCGAACTTGATAGGTTCGAAATCCGACAGGTCGGCGATCTTGTTCGCGGTGTTCAACGCGCACTTCGTATCATAGAGTCCGGGCTGGTTGATATCCTCACCGATCGCGGCAAAGTTCTCTCTGGCCATCACATGGTTATTACTCAGAATGTATGGTGTCGAGCCTTTGTAGACGACACAGCCAAGAGTTCCTGAAGCGCACTCGCCGATATTGCCAATAGAAACACCTATTGGAACTGGACGGTAGGTGCCAGTCAGTCCAAACGCGGTGATCGGTCCGGTCTCCTCAATCACCACCGGTATGCCATCGTATTTAGTGGCTACCTTCCCTACGGAGGACAGCGGGCCGGTGGTGAAGACGATGATCGCCGGGTTTCCATCGGCATCCAGGGTAGTGCCGGTCCCAACGACATTGGGAACCGTCAGGAGTTCATCAGTGATCTTGTCCTGGATGACCATTGCCTTGGCGATGGCGACCGGATCCCCCGGCAGTATGCTTGCGGTGGCGATTTGCGATGAAGTCGGGTCATTCTGACAACCGATCCAAAAGAACGACATGGCGGCCATCAGGCTCAGCATGGCCACGGTTAGCAGCGTCAGACGCGTACGTCGCATAGATACTTCCTTCCTATGAATTCGTGAGAAAAGGTGAATTGTGTAAGGTTGGCTGAACGTATGGCGGTCTGACCATCAGATATCAGCCAAATCTTCAATTACTCCGGGACCGTATTTCGCCGCCTACCTCCCTTCCTTCCTGAGAAGATTTCCGGTAACGCCAGATCAGAACTCACTGTACCTATGTCTTGGATAGCAGAGAGTCGAACTTATGATTCCGTTCATCCCTGTTGGCGGATGGAGCAGTCTTGGACAGAATATGACTGCGTGGACAGTTAACTCGATTTCCTGCTTGTCAACTTCGGCTTTTGCGTTAGCTTGTACAGAAGGCGACTTTATTGATATGCAGACAATGAAGCAGTTCAGCGATTCCGAACTCTGGGTCGAGATCAAGGCAGGCAACCCGGGGGCGTGGTCTGTCCTTGTCAACCGGTACAAATCGCTGGTCTACTCGGTTTGCACCTATATGGGCCTCTCCCAAGTCGATGCGGCGGACTGCTTCCAGCAGACCTGGTCCCAGCTGTACCAGTACCGCACTCGACTGGAGGACCCGTCGCGAGTCTCGTCCTGGCTAGTGACAACGGCGCGCCGGGAAGCAATGGCGCTCCAACGGTTCAGTCGCAAGTTTGTCGATTCCGAGCCATCGACCGAAGTTGACGACTCCCAACCCAGGCCGGATGAATTTTTGGAGGAATTGGAATGTCAGGCGCAGTTGGAAGAAGCGCTTCGCCAAATCGATCAGCCTTGCCATAAGCTCTTGCATCTATTCTTTTTTGCCGATGAAGAGTTTTCCTACGAACAGATTGCTACCGATATGGGACTGGCGGCCAATACCTTGGGGGCGAAACGTCGGCGCTGTCTCGAAAAACTACGGCAAATTTTGTCGTCATTAGGATATTCGCACGAACGGAATGCTCGCTGAACAACTCTGCTGGTCAGAGCGGAAGGAGTGATATGACCGACCGACATTTAAATAGACAGGAGTTGTTTCGCGCGGCCAAAGAAGGAATGGCTCCGTTTCAGGACCATCTTTCTGGCTGCGAACAGTGTCAAGCAGAACTGTCCCTGTTGAGGAGATTCCGTGTTGCGGGAAAACTGGAATTGCCGGAGCCACCGCAAGGATGGGTCGCGAAAGCCATTGAGTTGGCATCGGCAAAGCCGTCACTGGTTCAGGCCACTAAACGGTTGATCGGTGCGCTCACTTTTGACTCATGGAGCCTTCCGGCACCTGCCGGGGTTCGTGGGTTAGCGCCACTCACTCAGCGACGAATTCGTCTTGAGGCTGATGGCGTTGCGCTGGAGATCCGGGCAGAGAAGAAAGCCCAGCAATGGAACTTTGTCGCCCAAACCATTTGCAGCGACACGAAGAATTGCTCATTGCTGGCATCCTCGACTCATCTCCAGGCGGATGAGGACGGCTTTTTCCAGTGGTCATCGAAAACTCCGCCACGGTCATTAATCCTCACAGTGGGTGAGATGGTCATTGAGATACCGGAGTTATCGTGGAAGATGCCCAAGCCCTGACATTTGCCGAGGAGTTTCTCAAGACCGGCCATCCAGGACCATTGACCGAGACTGAGCTGGCGCTCTGGTGTGACCGAGTCATCCAGGCCACGGCTCGTGTATCGATCAAGGCTGGATTATCCCAGGCAAGACGGTACGCGCAACGCGCTGCTTCTCGCGGCCCGGAATTGCGTCTCTCCTCATGGCGTGTCCTCGCCCGACTCACCCATATGAGTGGATCGTATTCCGACGCACTGAAAGCATATCTTCAGGCGCGCCGCTTGGCCCTGCGTGATCCCCTGGTCCGCTCGCGAATAGATCGAGCGCTCATCGATGTCTATATGTATCTGGGCAAATTCGAACTGGCGCGGCGATCGGCGCAACGGGCGATGGCGACCTTTCGGCGATTGTCCGCTGACTCCGACCTGGCACAGACCAAAGTCAACTATGGCAATCTGCTTCACCGGCAGGACAGACATAGCGAAGCAGAGCGCTTGTACCGCCAATCCGCCGAGTATTTTGAGCAGACGCCAAATCATGCCGCCACAGCGCGGTGTTACTATAATCAGGCCAACACGCTGGTTCAGCTCTTTGATCTGGAGAAGGCGGACAGAGTTTATCAGTCGGCTCGTGACTTGTGGGAACGCGAGGGCTTCGCGCTTGACGCTTGTGATGTGCGCTATGGTCAGGCATGGCTGAAAATGTTGCGCGGGCAGTTTCACACCGCCCTGCTCGAACTGACCGAATGCGAGCGGCAGTATCGAGAAGCGGGGAATCCCAAGGGAGAGGCGCTCTGTTCGCTCGACCGCGCCGAGGCATACCTGAACCTGGCGATGTACGTTGAGGCGCTGGAAGCGGCACGTCTGAGCGAAAATCTGTTTCGTCGACTCAAATTGCGATATGAATCATCAAAAGCTTCCTTGTTCAGGGCGCAGGCCGCATTCGCATTGGGAAGTCAATCGGAATCGCGATCGGCCATTGCGCGAGCGCGACGAGGGTTCCTGACGGAACGAAATGCCGGGTTCCTTGGCGCCGTCTATTTGCTGGCCGCGGAGTTGGATGGCCCTACTACCAAAAGAGGGAAACGTCATCTCACGACCGTGCGTCGATGGTTTGGCAAGAGTCAGCTTCCGTTCTGGAAAGCTCTTGGGGATCTCAAACAATTGCATTGGTCGCGGCAGGTGTCATCGACACTTCTGAAGGCGATCCGACAGAATCCCGCGGTTCGTTCAGTTCCTCAATTGTATTCGTTCTGGCAGACAGCGCTTGGCGATATCGCCTTTGAGCGTGGAGATCTGACGGAGGCGGAGACGTGCTGGAGTCGTGCGGCCGATCGTCTGGATACGGTTCGCGCGCAACTTCCGCCGGTTGAGTTGCGCACCACATTTGCCCGTCGGGACAACGTGCCGCACACGCGCTTGGTACGACGGTATCTGCAGTCGGATCCGATGCTGGCGGCGTGCTGGTCAGAGCGATTTCGTACCGTCGGCCTCTGGGCACCGTTACGCGACCTGACTCATCCAGGACGTCGGGGGGTAGAAGAGAGCCTTGCGGCGTTGGCCCAACAGATATCTTTCGTGGTGAGGCAGTCCAGTGAGACGCGTCAGCGAGGTACGGCGGTTCCGGCTACCAGGAGCCGGCAGATAAGCAGATTACAGCAACGGGCTCGAGAGACACTGGCTCAACTCGAAGGAGACGAGTGTGTCAGACTTGATAACTCGATAGAGCGTCTCGCGTCCCTCTTTATGGAAACATCCCAGGACACCCCTATCGTACAGTTCCATACAGACGAGAAAGATATTATCGGGATCGTGCACGAAAGTGGTCAAGCCAGAGCGATCCGTTTTGAAAGAGGCGTCGATCGCTTGTCAAAGAGCATGGAACGGTGGCGGTTTCTTCTGGAGCGTGAATTGTACCAGCAACGGAGTGAGCGCGAGATATCACTTCGTATTGAAACGCAGCTCTGGTCTGAACTGGGAGACTGGTTATGGTCGCCGCTCGAAGTATCAGATACGAATCGCTCAGTACTCGTTTTGCCGGATGGCGAGCTCGCCAACCTTCCCTGGTCGGCGCTGAGGATCAACAATAGGCAGGTGGGCGAATCCAGTCGTGTGATCGTATCACCAAGTCTGCGACACTACCACGCGGCGCAGCAAGTGACGGTAGCCGAGCGTTCAGGAACCGTTTTTTGCGGACCATCGTCCGATCTCGTGTTTGCGGGTAAGGAAGTAGCGGACATGACCGCGGATGCGAATGAGCGGTTCACGGTAATTGATCCATGCCGCCGAAGTGATTGGCCTTCCGAAGGCAATTCAGGCCTATGGCATTATGTCGGTCATGCGGAGCTTCGCGCCGACAATCCGTTCTATTCCTTCCTGTTATTGGAGGATGGTCCGCTTTTCGCCGCGGATTTTCGGATCAAGCAGTGCCAAGTGGGGCTGGTCACGCTGGCCGCCTGTCGATGCGCCGAACAGGTTGCCCTCCCCGGTGAAGAACCTACCGGGATAGTGAGATCCCTGCTTGAGATGGGCGCTCGCACGGTCGTGGCCGCTCAATGGCCGGTCAGCGATCAGTCTACCGCGGACTGGATGCAGAATTTCTACAGACATTATTTTTCGGGAGTATCCGCCAGCGATTCCGCCTCGCTGGCATCCCGACATATTCGTGAACAGAATCCATCCGCGACACATTGGGCGGCTTTCGCCGTCTATGGCGCCGATTCTAACTGGAGGTCCGCATGAGACGCAGTCTGATCGTGATCCTGTGGTGCGCACTGCTTATAGTGTCGCAATTGGCCATCGCTTCGGATGGACCTCCTGATCGCATTCGCTTCAAACCGAACGAGATCATTTGCAAGCTCCTGCCGGGTTTCAGTATAGATTCTCTCAATGCCGAATTCGGTACGACCATAAAGAGCCATCAGACAACCACCGACTGCTATCTGTTAAATGTTCCGCCGGGGGCAGATGTTGATTCGCTGGCCGGGCTTATTGCTCTGGAGGCGGGGGTTGTCTTCTGCAATCCGAATTTCTATCTGGCGGTGCCGGAAGGCCTGCAGAGCAGTTCACCTTTTCTCGACCAGAACTTCACAAGCGACATCACCGGTCAGTTGCCGGCGACCACGCTGAATCTGACCGCGGCTCAGGACATCAGTACGGGCGACAATGTGAAAGTCGCGTTGATTGATGGTGGAGTATTTTTTGACCATCCTGAACTGTCACGCACCGCGGGTCTGGTCGTGCCGCGCTGGGATTACGTGGATGGAGATATCGACCCGACAGATGTTACCGGCGGCTCGATGTCGGGACACGGGACCTTTATTGCTGGGTTGCTCAAATTGACCGCGCCGGATGCGGATGTATTGGTTTATCGCGTTCTGGATTCGTCGGGAATGGGGGATGGCTACTCAATCGCAGACGCCGTGCTCCAGGCGGTCTCGGACAGTTGCCGTATCATTAGTCTGAGCCTCGGCATGGTTGGATTCCATGATGCTCTGGACGAAGCGCTTAAGTTCGCGCACCAGAGCAATGTGTTAATTGTCACCTCGGCAGGAAACGACTCAACCGACCTCGGGAGCATTTTCCCGTTCCCTGCCGAGCGCACTTATTGTCTTGCCGTCATGGCGGTGGACTCTCTCGATCTCAAAGCGGACTTCTCAAATTACGGAACAAAGGTCGACCTCTGCGCACCAGGCACGATGATCTATGGCCCCTATCCTGATTCAATTTACGCCTGGTGGAATGGGACAAGTTTCGGTGTGCCCTTCGTCGCCGGCGTGGCGGCCATGGTATTGCAGGTACACCCGGAATATACAGTTGACCAGCTTGACAGTGCTCTCCTGATTACCGCGCGAAATCTGGATAGTCTTAATTCGGTCTATGCAGGTCTACTTGGAGCAGGTATGATCGACCCGATTGCTGCCCTGAATTACACATATACCATAAGGCTGGGAGACCTGACCACAGACGGTATAGTTGACCTGTCGGATCTCTCTCAATTGGTGGCATATATGCTCGGAACGTTTCCGACCTCACCTGGTATTGTCGCCGACCTCAATTGTAGTGGCGGAGTTGACCTCACCGACCTGTCAATCCTGATCTCCCATATCCTTGTGGGACAACCGCTTTCCTGTCCGTAGCCGCTATAGCTCGCGGCTATCCAACCGACCGGGGTCCCCAGCAGGCCCCGGTTTTTTTATAGACAAATAATACCATTTTCTTTGGCCCACCGGAACGGTTCGGACAGATGCGCGCTCTGCTGATTGGAACAGGACGGATATAAACTAATTGCTGGGCAGACTAACCATCTCTTAGGAGGCTGTAGTATGAAATCACATTGGATCCGCTTGATGGTAGCGAGCGCGGCGCTGCTGATGGTTGTGATCGTCGGCTGCAATAAGTCGCCGATGGACTCAGTATCATCCAATTCGACCGGGACAACCTATGACGAATTCTCCAACCCGCCGACTGCTTTCGCTGCTGTGGCTGACGGGCCGCAGATCAAGGCGCGCGTGGAGACCGTCGATCAGAATCGTCGAATGTTAACCTTTGAAGGTGAACCGGACACCGTCATTGCTCTGCAGAATTGCCAAATAGTCCGTTTGAATAACACGAATGAATCGCCGATCCCCTTCGTCAATATCAAGCCGGGTGATTCATGTGAAGTGAGATGCGAACAGAACCAGAACGGTTACCTCTATGCCTGGCACATTAAAGTGTGCGGCGAAGACTGCAACTATGATGTGGCGTTCCGCGACACGATCCTGACGATCGATTATGCGCTCAACCAATTCACCGTGGTCGGTCGCAATGAGACAATCCTGGTGGATTCAAATACCGTCTTCTTTGGTGTAATCCCGATGTGGAATTCAGATCCAAAGAATGAGAATCCCGGTCCTGCCGCGGCCAAAGCGGATCCGTCGGACAACGGCAACGCAGGTCTCAATCGGGTGAATTATCTCTTTACCGATTTGGCAGAGGGAGACGTACTGGAGATCCGGGCAAAGGTGGTCGACGAGAACACACTGCTGGCGGTCTACATCAAGGTCGCCAACTGTGAAGACAAGGCAAAGTGTGAGCTTTTTGAATCAACCCTGGCCACGATCGACTACGAGACGCGCCTGGTGACATTTGCTGACCAGCTCTGGATCGGTTGGGTTTGCCCTGGCGCAAGCCTGCTGGATGCGGCTGGCGCAGAGCTGACGCTGGAAGATTTCGTAGCTGGTGACTTAATATCCGTCAAGGGTGTGCCGCTGGAAGGGGATACCCTGAAGGTTAGCCTTCTTCAGAAAATGTAACAATCGGTTCTTCTGCGAGTGAGGAAGGGTTCGTTACCTCAGAACCGAACTACCGAGCCGGGTCACACCGGCTCGGTTTGTTGTTTTATGCCAGGTGTTCGACCAAAGCGTATGCTTTCTATGAGAATTCTCCACATACTTTTCAATTCTCTTCCTGTAGTCCTTGACTTTATAGATAATTCTATCCATGCTAAGGTAACATCAAAGCGAAAGGGACCTTCTATGAAGAACAGCTCCTCTACATCGCCTCTCCCCGGACTGCTCATGCCATTTCTCTTTGTCAGCGCTTTCATTGGACTGCTAATGGTCAATGCGTTGGCCGAGCCAACTGGCGGAGTTAAAGCTGGAGATGCCGCGCTGGGAACGATCAAATATGAAGCATTTGAGACACCGGAGTTTTGCGGAGCCTCCTGCCACATCGACTTCTACCAGCAATGGAAGCAGGCGATGATGTCTCAAGCATACACGCATCATTGGGATGAGATCGAGTATTTCAAACTAGCTGTGCCCCACGCGGAGAAAGATCCCGTGGTCGCTGGTGTGAAGGCCGGATGCAATGGGTGCCACGCGCCGCTGGCATTCCTCGCGGGTGATGTCCCACCGGCCAAACCGGAGGCCAACTCCCGCGCCAACGAGTCGGGTTCGTGCGATCTGTGCCAGAGCCTAACCGGGTTCGAGGGGGACACCCCGTTCAACTTTAACTGGATCGCCGAGCCAGGTGATGTCAAATATGGCCCTCGAGAGACAGTCGACTCTCCAGCTCACAAAGGG